>JANPHT010000645.1:0-22828 GCA_031424595.1 Planctomycetota bacterium | reverse complement strand
GAACAGCGGGCCGCCGGAATGGCGGAAGCAAGTGGCCAGCAGTCAGCGACTTTGGTGCTGCCGTTACACGTTTCGTCTGCTTTGGAAGAGCTGTCCGCAAAACACTCGTTGCTTGAAACTCCAGAGGGCGTGAGGCCGGTCGCAGATCGGACCGCGTCTGGAAGCCATTGGTTGTTGGTGACGTTCCTGGCTTCGACAATTGCGTTTGTGGTCGGTTACTCTGTCGCTGATTGGCAGGCTTCGATGACATCGGTTGTATCAAACAGGCGTGAAGAAAACCGAACGGATGATCGAGACAAGCCTGCGACGGAAGTGATGGCTGATGCCGTTCACGTAGTTATTGGAAAGGTTCAGTATCTCGACGAAAGTGGGAAAGAAAAGCCGGACTCCGGGGCTTTCCTCCTTCTGGTTCCAACAGAAAACACAGCTGAACTCAAGCTGGATGCCAAGCCGCTGCGAGATTCAGAACCAACTGTTGCCAAGTCTGCAGTTTCGGCCGCGTTGAAGGCTCTGAATGCTTCAGTAACTCGTGCCGGCTCCGATGGAGAGTTCCGTTTGGAACGCCTGGATTCCGGCCCGGTGAAGGTCGTTGTCATTTCACGTCATGCGATTCGTGCTGACAGCGAGTCTGTGGACCCGGTCGCTGCGAAAACTTTGGCAGACTGGTTTGACTCGCCAACGCAGCTTACAGGGCGTCTTCAGGTTCTGGAAAAATCTCTGAGTGGTAATGGCGACAGCGCCGCTGAGTCCCTTGAGATTACATTCGGCAAGCCATAGGACCAGTGGCGGATTGACTTCTGTGTTTGGCAGCCCAAAGGAATGATGTATTCCTGAGTTTGCTTCGGCTCGTATCCCCGGTCACGAATAGGTTAGAATGCTGTTTTCTGACCATTCCACCGGCTACTTGAACGAATCTATCCACCATACGAACTGTAGCGTTTGACGCCACGGTTGAATACCGTCCGATTCAGGATGATCAACGCGATGATCCATGTCGCCTGAATGAGAAGTTCCTCTGGCAGTTGATCCGCCGGGATTTTGCCAAGCATGATGGCGGCAGGAGTGTACGCGAGGTAACGAAAGGGAAGCAGATTGACGAAGGGGATCCACTGAGACAGCAGTTCCAGCGGAATCATGTGGCCAGAAAGAAAGTAACTGAGCATCATGTAGATGAAAATCAGCGAGCTGACTTCCAGAAACCAGAACGCGATCAAACCAATCAGAGCTTCAATCAGGAAGCCGATTGCAAACGACATCAGCAGCGAAGCGATAAACGCCGCAGTTACCGGCCATGCTGGCCAGCCGGGCAGGTGTTCTCGACACAGCCAGAACACAAGTGCAAACGGACCCGCCGCGATGACGTAGTAGACCAGCTTGTGTGCGACTCGGTGCCAGAACAAATGGTCGAGCATATCGACCGGCTGAATGAGATATTTGCGAACAGACCCATCGGCAATGGAGTTTGCAATGCCCGTGGACAATCCCGGCATGCTGGAAAACGCCCGGGCCATCATGACGAGCAGATAGTACGACACCATCTGTCCGAAGTTGTAACCCTTCATCGTGCGCGTTGCATCGTTCTGAAAGATCGCGCTCCACAGAAAAATCTGCGTCACGATCGGCAGAAATCGAACCAGCGTTGAGAAGGCAAAGTCCGCACGATAGACCAGTCGCTCTTCGATGGCTGTACGCAGGATCAGCCACTTCAGCCTCAACCGAGCTTTCTGTTCGTCTGCGAATGACAAGGTCTCGCCGTGGGCTGCTGATGTCACGCGTTGGCCCTCGCCGCATCATCGGACGAAAACAGTTCCGCGATCACATCCTCGAGCGGCCGTTCGACAACGCTGATATCGTCAACCGAATGCTGACTCAGGATCGTTGCAAGGCATTCGGAGACTCGCTGCTTCTCCACCTGAATGCGAACACGCGGCGGACGCGTTTCCACAATACGGCCGAATCGTTCGAGCCCTTCGGGACAGCCGTTATCCGAGAATTGCAGTTCAATAATCTTGTGCCGACTGAATCGATCAATAATCGCGGCGAGTGGTCCGTCGTGAATTACCGTGCCCTTGTTGATCACGATCGCTCGCTCACAAAGAGCCTCCACGTCCTTCATGTAGTGACTTGTCAGGATCACAGTAATGCGTTGTTCACGCTGATAGTGTCGGAGGAATTCCTGCACTCGCCGTTGGCTGACGACGTCAAGGCCGATAGTCGGTTCGTCCAGAAACAGCACATCGGGCCGGTGGAGCAGGGCGGCGATCAGTTCCATTCGCATCCGTTCGCCCAGCGACAGTTCTCGCACAGGCTGCGACATCAGACGTCGCACTTCCAGCAGATCAGTGAGTTCATCGATTCGCCGTTTGTAGTCTTCAGCGGGAATACGATAGATCTCCTTGTGGAGCCGAAACGACTCTTGAGCCGGCAGGTCCCACCAGAGTTGTTCTTTCTGGCCGGTCACTAGTGAGAACCGTCGGCGATAAGCGTCTTCGCGTTTCCACGGAACGTAACCCAGAACAGTGGCGGTTCCTGACGACGGTACCACAAGCCCGGACAGCAGTTTCAGAGTCGTTGTCTTTCCAGCTCCGTTTGGCCCCAGAAATGCGACCATTTCGCCTTCTTCGATGGTGAAACTGACGTTTTTCACCGCGCTGACGATGGTGTGTTCTCGATGAAACAACCCGCGCACGGAGGCCATCAGGCCTTCGCGTTTCCGAAAGACTTTGTATTCTCGACACAATTCCCGCACTTCAATCGCCGCCATGCGCGGAATGGTAGTGCAGTCGATGCGCGGTCGCAATCGGGCATGGGGCAAACGTGTTTATGATACGCAGTGGTCTGATATCCTGAACCCCTTGTAACTTCTCCGTGCGATAGCAGGTAATATTCGAACGACATTCGTCAACACGCCCTATTCTCGATAGACTCCGTGTCGATGTCGATTCTCCTCAGCATTGCGCCAAGTGATTGATGCCGCTGCTGACGAATACTACGAAAAACTGTCATGTTTCGAATGTGCTTTCTTACCATACTGATCTTCACGTCTCTATCGGTTGCGGCAGCCCAGGACCCGTCGGCTCGGTTTTATCGAGCCGTGAATCTCAACGGCCCGGCGTTGGGGATTGATGGACAGTCGTGGGACGCGGGCGATGCCGAAAACCTTCGCATCGAAGGCGGTGCGTTCGACAATTCGAGCGTGCCTCTGAAGCCAGCCACAGATTTAAACCGCGCGAAGATGATTCGCAGCAGTCGCTGGGGACGGACGCTTTCTGCGGAACTGCTGAAAGTTCCAGATGGAATCTATCAGGTCTTTGCCTATGTTTGGGAAGACAACGACGGCGAACGCTACTCGATCAAGTTGAATGGGAAAACGGTCGTGCCTGAATACTTCAGCGGCACCGCCGGAACATGGAAGCGACTTGGTCCGTGGCGGGCGACCGTGACCACTGGCAGCATCCAGATCTCTGCCAACGGCGGTGCGGCGAACTTCTCGGGAATCGAGGTTTGGGTGGGCGACGGTGAGGTTCCGCAACCCCTTGTGGCGCCGTTTGAATCGAAGCCAACGGAAGAGCAACTGGTATTCTTTGAGAGCCGTATCCGTCCTTTGTTGATTGACAACTGTTACGAATGCCACAGCAAAGACTCTGCCGAGCCTGGCGGCCAACTGCTTCTGGATTCACGACCGGGAATCGTCAAAGGCGGCTACACGGAACCGCCGATCAATCCAGGCGATCCTGACAGCAGTTTGTTGATGCGGGTTGTAAGTCATAAAGATCCGGATCTGAAAATGCCTCCGGATTCAAAGCTGACTGACGATCAAATTGAGGATCTGGCGACGTGGATCCGCATGAAGGCACCTGATCCGCGACTCGAGAACACCGTTGCTGTTGTCAGTGCGAAGACCGAGATCGATTGGGACAAGGCTCGAGACTTCTGGTCTCTGCGACCGATTGCGATGAATCCACTTCCAAGCGTGAAAGATGCATCGTGGCTAACGAGCCCCGTCGATCATTTCATTCTGTCGAAGCTGGAATCGGCTGGATTGCAACCCTCTGCAGATGCAGAGAAGCGGGCTCTGATTCGGCGAGCCACGTTCGATCTGATTGGCCTGCCACCATCGCCGGAAGACATTGACAAGTTCCTCAAGGATGACTCACCTTCGGCCTACGAGAAACTACTCGATAGTTTGCTCGCATCGACTCAATACGGCGAACGCTGGGGGCGTTATTGGCTGGACGTTGTGCGATACTCGGACACGGCCGGGGACAATTCGGACTTCCCGGTACCACAGATGTATCTGTATCGCAACTGGGTCATTGATGCCTTCAATCGAGATCTCCCGTATGACCAGTTCGTCCGAGAACAGTTGGCCGGTGATCTGATGGCGAGTGCAACTGCTGAAGAGAAACGAAGCCGGACGATCGCAACGGGATACATCGCGAATGCTCGCCGATTCGGTTCACGCGTCGATGACTATCCGCAGCACCTGACCATTGAAGACACTATCGACAACCTTGGTCGCACTTTTCTTGGGACATCGATCAATTGTGCTCGCTGCCACAATCACAAGTTTGATCCGATTCCTACGGAAGACTACTACTCGCTGTACGGAATCTTTCACAGCACTCGATACCCATGGCCCGGAATTGAACTGGAACAACGCCAACGAGACTTCGTGACGTTTGCCGAGCCGGAAGAAGTAGAACGCATTCAATCAGAACGGCAAGTTCGTCAGAAAGAACTCGATCAGGTCGTTAACCAGCTGAAGAAGGAACGCGATGCGGCCAGCGGAGAAGCTCGTGAGTTGTTCGACAAACAGTTGGACAAGGCGGAAGACGCAGCAAGGGTCTTTGCCGGGCAACCATTGCCATACGAAACTCTGTATGCTGTTGCAGATGCCGCAACGATTGAAGACGTCGCCGTACAGGTGAAGGGCAATCCGGCAAAGTCGGGGGGCGTCGTCCCGCGAGGATTTCTGCAGGTGTTGAACGGTTCCTCGTTGCCGGAGACGGATCACACAAGTGGTCGTCTTCAGTTAGCGGACTGGATCGTTGCCCGCAGTAACCCGCTCACCGCACGAGTCATGGCCAATCGAATCTGGCAGCATCATTTTGGCAAGGCGATCGTGCCCACACCGAACGATTTTGGCCGACAGGGACGACCGCCGACTCATCCCGAATTGCTCGACTGGCTGGCTCAGCACTTCATGGATTCCGGCTGGTCGATCAAGTCCATGCATCGCACGATCATGTTATCTCGCACGTATCGCATGAACAGCCAACTGTCCCCTGTCGCCGCTGAGAAAGATCCGACAAACGATCTGCTATCAGCCTATCCTCGTCACCGTCTTGACGCGGAAGCGATTCGGGACACGATGTTGCTGCTCAGCGGAAACCTGGATCCAACTCAGGACGGCGAGCATCCGTTCCCTCTGCAACGCGATTGGAAGTTCACTCAGCACAATCCTTTCAAAGCTGTCTATGAAACGCATCGCCGCAGTGTGTATTTGATGACTCAGCGAATCCAGCGGCATCCGTATCTGGCAATTTTCGACGGAGCCGATCCGTCAACCAGCACGCCGGCTCGACAGACAAGCACGACTCCGTTGCAGGCGCTGTATTTGTTGAATGACAAGTTCGTTCACGAGCAGGCGGAAGGATTGGCTCGTCGAGTGCTGGCAGAATCGAATGATGAAAACTCGCGAATTGATCGATTGTGGCTACTGATGTTTGGGCGAGTGCCGGATACGGACGAAAAATCTTCAGCGTGTGTGTGTCTGGCAGAGATTCGGAAAGAACTGGAATCAAACGGTGAAGGACTGGGTATACTGGAGGAGCAAAGCTGGCAGGCGTTACTCCGTTCACTGACGCGGCTGAATGAGTTTGTTTACGTGGATTGAGTTGCGTTTCACAAGTAGGTCCTTTCTGCCGTAAAGGACTTTCGCCACAAGGCGAATTTGTGCGGCGTCCAGTTTTTCTTTTGGGCTGATTTTTGTGAACGACGTGCGCAAAGGTCGCGACAATCCGCGAAGTCCTGCGCGGCAGGGCCAACTGATTTCGATATTTTCCGGGCACAAAACAGTGAACGAACGTCTTGATCGTCGAACAGTCGTCCAAAGCCTCGCCGCAGGTTCGTTGCTGATGCCCGGATTGCTGACGCAGCTTCTTGCGGAAGGCAGCACCGATCCGCTGGCTCCCAAAGAGACGCATTTCCCGGCGGCGGCGAAGCGAGTTATCTTCATCTTCTCCAACGGCGGCGTGTCACACATGGACACGTTTGACCACAAGCCCGAGTTGTTCAGGGCGGATGGCAAATTGATGGGCGTCGGCGGGGGCCTTTCGAATCAGCAGCGAGTACTCCTCAAGCCGTTGTGGGAATTTCGACCGGGTGGTCAATGCGGCACGCTGGTGAGCGATCTGTTTCCGCATCTGCGAGACTGCATGGATGATGTGTGTCTCATCAAGTCCATGAAGTCTGACGACAACGAACACTATAACGCCACATTGGCGATGCACACTGGCTCGTTCTTTTTTTCGCGGCCCTGCATCGGGTCGTGGGTCAGCTACGGACTGGGTACCGTCAACAGCAACTTGCCGTCGTTCATGGTTCTGGCCGCTCAGTTGCCCTATGCGGGAACTCAGGTGTACTCCAACGATTTTCTTCCGGCCTATCATCAGGGGGTGCGAGTCGTCCCGGGCAAAGAACCGATCGTCGACCTGGAACGGCGAACGCCTCAGGAAAAAGTCCAGCAGCTGGAACTGGGACTGGCCGCCGCGCTCAACGCTCGACATCTGAAACAGCGGGGCAATGATCAGGAACTGGCCGCGCGAATTCGCACGTTTGAGACCGCGTTTCACATGCAGACCGAAGCTCAAGAAGCGTTTGATGTGTCGCAGGAGTCAAAGGAGACTCAGGAACTTTACGGCCTGAATGAAAAGCCGACCGAGACCTTTGGTTGGAAGTGCCTTGTCGCTCGTCGGTTGGCTGAACGGGGCGTGCGTTTCATCGAACTGCTGGATGGCAGCTCCAGCAACAACTGGGACCAGCATGGCAACATGGCCGAACATGCGGATCATGCCAAAGTCATCGACAAGCCGATCGCGGCGTTGCTGAAAGATCTAAAACGCAGCGGCATGCTGGAAGATACGTTGCTTGTCTGGACAACCGAGTTCGGCCGTACTCCGGGAGTTGACGGTGACAAGGGTCGTGGACATCATAGCGCCTGCTTTTCCTCGTGGATGGCCGGTGCTGGCGTGAAACCAGGCATCAGCTATGGCAGCACCGATGAACTTGGAGCGACCGTTGCGGAGAACCGAGTCCACGTGCACGACTTCCATGCCACGATACTGCACCTGTTAGGCATCGACCACGAGCGGCTGACATATCGTCACGGTGGTCGCGATTATCGTCTGACAGATGTACATGGAAACGTCGTTGAGAAAATACTTGCTTGATTTGAATTCGCGCTTTGCAAAGAACCTGATGTTGCTGGCGGGAAGACGCGGATTTGACAAGATCTGACCCGAATGAGTGCTCCGCGAGATGGAATGAGGGTTATTGCAAACATGATTTTTCCTACTGTTGCTGAACTTGTCACTGCACGACTTTGAGGGTGATTACTCATGATCGTTGAATCGCTGCCGTCAGAAGTGCGCAGCATTGTTCGGAATGCCCGCCGAAATGGTAATTCGGTCGGCTGCATCCCGACAATGGGTGCGCTGCATCAGGGGCACGTCAGCCTTGTGGAGCGGGCTCGCGCAGAGTGCGACTTTGTCGTTGCGACGATCTTTGTAAACCCGATACAGTTTGGACCAAACGAAGACTTCAGTAAGTATCCCAGAACACTCGAAGCGGATCTTGAGCTTTGTCGCAATGCGGGAGCCGATCTTATCTTTACTCCACAGACGGCATCGATGTATACCAGTCAGGCTCAGACGATTGTGCGAGTTACGAAACTGGCGTCGGTTCTTGAGGGGGCTCATCGGCCAGGACATTTTGACGGTGTCTCGACCGTCGTCACAAAACTATTCAATATCACAGAGCCGGATCGGGCGTACTTTGGGCAGAAAGATTTTCAGCAGCAGTTGATCATTCGACAGATGGTGATGGATCTGGACCAGCCCGTGGAGATCGTCACGTGTCCCATTATTCGGGAACCGGATGGCCTTGCGATGAGCAGCCGAAATCGTTACCTGTCAGCGGAAGAACGAAGCAGGGCGGGGCAGTTGTCGAAGGTGTTGCGAATAGCAATGCAAATGGCCGGGGACGCCACGATGGGGCCTGAGAAGATTGCCGCTCGAATGGCAGACTCTCTGAACTCATCGGGTGGTATTGAACTGCAATACGCGGTGGTTGCCGACGTCGATACGCTGGAATTGCTGTCCGAGCGGCCTGAATCGGGTGTCGCGCTGATCGCGGCGAGAGTTGGTACGACGCGATTGATCGACAATCAAATCCTGCAGTTCCGCTGATCGCAGCAGGTTCGCTATCATTCCCGCAGAAATCCCGTCGGCGGAGCGTCGGGTGTATTGCAGGCCCGTCGCTCCGTCGGCGGGATTTTTTGTGATCATTGCCATGCGGAAAGTTCTGCTTCGTTTTGTGTTCGACAATCTCTGGCAATGGCAGTCCGTTGCCAATGAACTGCACGTTGGCATCGCCTGGTTGATTGCCTTGTGGATTGCCGTTGTTGGTGTTTCGTTTATGGTCTTGTACTACAGGACTTCCAACGCGGCTGAGTCGGCGGCATCTGCTGGATTTTGGCTTTGCATTCCTGTTGCCATGGGAGCACTTGTATTTTTCCGCCCAAATATCGGAATCATTACATCAGGCATCCCTCTCTTTGGGTACGGGTTCATGATGTTCATTGGGTTCTCAGCCGCCACCTGGGTTGCTTCACGCCGAGTACTCACCATCGGACAACCACCGGAGATCATCTGGGACATGATGATGTGGGCCTTGATTCCCGGACTGATCGGAGCGCGAGTGATCTATCTCACTCAGAATTGGGATCGAGTTTTCGCGGGCAAACAAGGACTACAGAAGCTTGTCGCGGCGATCGCGTTGTGGGACGGCGGCATTGTATTTTATGGAAGCGTGATCGGCGGGATCCTTGGGATCATCGTTTACTGTCGAAGTCGTAACATTAATTCGATCGCTCTGTTTGATGTGATTGCTCCCTCGTTGTTTGTGGGTGAAGGGTTTGGCCGTATCGGCTGTTTTCTGTACGGATGCTGCTTCGGACGCGCTTGCGATCGGCCATGGGCTGTGCAGTTTCCTCCGGATAGTTTGACGTTCGAGAAGCTTGTCGAACGTGGTACGATTTTGCCAGACGCGGCTTCAACGATTCCGCTGCATCCGACTCAAATTTACAGCTCGGTGATGGCATTCCTTCTGGCTGGAATTCTGTCGTGGTATTTTCGACGTCGACCATTCGACGGAGCTGTGATGGCTTTAGCCTGGATTCTTTATCCAATTAATCGGTATGTTCTGGAGACGCTGCGTGATGATGAACCGGGACGATTGGGAACAGACTTCACTTTTTCTCAGTTGATGAGCATTGGGCTGGTGATTTCCGGTATTGTGGCAATGTACTATTTCTCGCAGCGGAAAAAATTGACGATTGTTACCGGGGTAAACGATCCGAAGCCCGTTTCCTCGACACATTAGTTGATCAGACCAATTTGATCTGCGACTCAAGTGGGCCGAACCGTCTCAGGTTGGCAAGCGTTACTGTGAGAATCTTGAGTGGATAGTCCAACTGACCTGCAACTGATTGAATCCACATTGCAGGGGAACTCACGCGCGTTTGATGAACTTGTGCGACGCTATCAGGAGCGGCTGGTTCATAGTCTTGAGCATGTGCTTAGTTCGCGCGAAGACGCGCTGGACGTGGCTCAGCAGGCGTTTATGCTGGCCTGGCGAAAGCTGAGTTCATTTCGTGGGGAGGCCGGTTTTTACTCGTGGCTGTATCGGATTGCCCGTAACGTGGCGATCAGCAGTGCCCGTCGGCAACATCTGAGCTCCAGTTCCCTGGATCAGATGAACGAAGCCGCCGGTTTTGAACCAGCCGACCAGAATCCGCACTTGGCACCAGACCATGCGACGGAACAGGCCGAACAGATTCGGATGGTTCAGGAGGCGTTGAAGAAAATTTCCGACGAATTTCGCCAACCACTGGTTCTTAAGGAAATCGACGGATTTTCGTACGAACAGATCGCTGAGATTCTCGACATCCCCCTCGGCACCGTACGCAGCCGCATCTTTCGAGGCCGCCAGGAACTGATCGAACGCCTGCAAAGGGTGATCAAGGATGAGTGATTCAATCAATCGGTGTGCTCGGGTTCATCTGGTGGACAAATATGCTTTTGACTCTACGTTGGGCCGACGATCCGTTGGATGTGTCTTTACGTGAGCCTCTCGCGAACGTCCGCCAAGGCTTCTCAAAGCAGACATTGAGCGGTTACCATGAAAATAGTATCGACGCAGATTATTTCAAAAGGCTGAAATCGATTCGCGAGCAAACAAAAACGCCATCGGATGGCTGATGCCATGCCACTCGCCGGTGAGTTGTCGAACTTGAACTATTGCAGCGGCACCCAGGGATTCCAGGAAGCGTAATACATGGCTCTCGGCACACTGGCCCGAAGAATCTGATCGGCGATCACATCGACGCCTGAAAACTTTGAACCCATCAGTGCGTCAACAAGACCCGGTGTCGAGCGATATTCGAAGGCGTCGTAACTGCTGAGCTGCAATTGCTTTGCCAAAGCAGCGATGGCATCTTCGGTGTAGCCAATCTCATCCACCAGATGGTTTTCCAATGCTTGATTGGCAGTGTAGATCTGGCCGGTCGCGAGTTTTCGAATGGCGGCGGCATCCAGTTGAACGCGGCCGGCATCGATCACGGAGACGAAGCGATCGAACGAGTCTTTCAGGATGGCGTCCCAGACCTGAGTCTCCTGTTCCGTCATGTCGCGGAATGGATTGAGCGTGTCCTTCAGCGGTCCGGTGATCAATGGTTCTGACTTGATGCCGATTTTCTGCACAAGTTCTGTGGCATTATAACGTGGAATGATGACCCCGATGGAACCTGTCCAGGTCGTCGGTTCCGCGAAGATGCGGCCTTGTTCACCGATTCCCATAGAGATGTAGTAGCCGCCTGAAGCTGCGATTCGTTTCATCGCCACATAGACAGGTTTAGCCTTGGCCATTTTCTGAATCTCGCGGAGCAACTGATGGCTGTCCGCAACAAAGCCTCCAGGGCTGTCAATCACCATGACAACGCCTTTAACCGTTTCGTCGTTTGTGGCTTGCTTGATCTGCTTGAGCCATCGGCCGGTAAATGGCGGACTGATGGTGCCTTCGAAGTTGATGATGGCAATTCGATCGGCCTGGCCTTTGTCTCCGGAAAAATGCTGTTCGGGGATGTCGGGCGGCGAATAGGACAATGGGTCGAGGATAAACCAGAGATTCAGCAGAATTGAAATCGCCAAAACAGCGACCATGATTCGCCGGAGCCAACGAGTTCCGTTGTTTTCCGGCGTCGCGTCAACTCTGACAATCACCGTTGAGCCGTTGACTGAAGCGGTTTCACCAGGACGTACAACTTTTTCCTGAGCCATCGTTTTTCATTCACACAAAGGATCGGCAGTGACTGCCGAAAGGACTGAATTCAACCACACCACGTCGTGCAATGTGTGAAAAGAGGCAGCCTGCATCAAGTGTGCCGGGGATTCCGATTGTGACCATCGTAGTCATCCTGTCTGCCATAACGTCATCAAAACCATGGCAACTGGAACAACCGGCCTTTTTGGAACGGTCGATAGAGAGTGGGGAACCGTCTGGTGCGTCGCACGTGCAGGATGGCCTTCCAGTAAAAAGAACTAAACATGCCTCAACTCACTTCACGGGTTGCGGCTCACGGTTGAGACGGGGATGGATTTCATGAGAACTCGCAAGCTTGCTCGCCGCACACTGTTGACTGTGGCCCTTTCAACAGCTTCGTTTATTTCGACACCGGACTCTGAAGCCATCGGATTCGAATCCGCTGTTCGAACTTCAGCGTCGGGCATACAGTTGGTGCAATACCAGTCGGGCCAGCCTGCTGCAAACAACGGTCAGCCGAATCCGGGAGTTACCGCAGAACTGAAACGCATGTTCGAAGAGAATGGTCAGCCAATGCCTTCGATGAATCCGCAGGATTTACCTAACGGGCAAGTGCATCAGACAAATCCCGTTCGGCCGACACAGCGACCGGGAATGCCACAAACAGGAGTTCCACAATCCAATATGCAACAGACCGGGATGCAGCAAGCGAATTCGACGTCTCCCGCCCGAACGCAGCAGCCTGCGAAAAAGAATTTCCTTCAGAAGTTCTTAGGAAAAGTGAGCGGTCAGGACAAGAAAGCATCTGAAGCGGCCGTTTTGCCACCCACTCCGCCCGGATATGTGGAACCGCCACCAGCTCCTCCAGCCGGCACGAACCGTACGGCGCAGGTTCAAAACAACCGGCCGACAATGCAGGGTCAGCAGACTATGTCTCAGGGGCGGCCATCTGGTGGCCAGCAGTTGCAGAATGGCCAACAGAGTCCTGTGAATGGACCTAATCGCAGTACATCCAATGTCGCAGCACGTCCGGCAACCAGTAGCAAAGTGCTGCCTCGAAGCGCCGGACAACCTGCGCCGCCGAACGGCAGCAGCGTACCAGCTCGAACGGCTCAGGCTGGACCTGCCAGTGGACCGACACAAGTGGTTAGTCGACCAACTCAACCCGTCCCGGCTGTTCCGGCTGTTCCCGGAAAAGCAACGACTGCTCGGAGGATGGCGCCACCACAGCCGATTGCAAAGTCGCCTCAGTATGTCCAGCCAGGAACAGCGCCATCATTCATGTCATCGACTTCCGCTGAAAAGCCTGCTCCTGCAAAGCCGACGGTGAAGCCGAATTCAGCAGCGAGCCCGGCTCTAACCATTCCAAAGGCGGATGATGGGTTCGAAGATCCATTCAATGAATCTGAGATGACGGCAGATGTCACAGATTCGCTTGATCTTGATTCGATTGCTCAGAAGCCGGCGGCGACTAATACTGCGGCTGCTGAACTGAATCGCAATCCATTAACAGGCGTTCGACTGGAGGAAACGGATGCAGAGCTGTTTGAGGCGGATTTGAAACGGACTCCCTCATTACCGAATTCACAATCAAGTACGCAGGTGAGCGAAGGAAAACTACTTGAGGCCGGAGTTCCAGTGCCGCCTGTTGAAGAGTTCGGAAACAGTCTGCCGGCCATAGAGTTGCCTGCGGTCGAAGATCTGAACACGGCTGCTGCAGTCGGAACAGCCACGATTCCGGATGTGAGTTTCCCGGAGCTTGATGCTCAGGATTTTGCTGAGTCGAACGGGAAGCAGTCAGCTAGTTCCGATGCCGCAGAGGTGGAACTGCCACCTGTAGACTTTAAGGAATCAGAAGTTGCACCCTTGAAGAGCGTTGATGCAGAGCGATTGGAGCAGGTTGCAGAGCAGGATCGGAGAGTTCGTCAGCAACGAATGATTCAATCTCGCGCAGGCCAATCCGGCTTTAAAGGTTTCTGTCCGGTGGAGCTCAGAGATCGGCGAGAGTTGATTGATACGAATGCTGAGTTCACTGCAACATTTGGCCTTCAGACTTATTCGTTTTCCTCTGCCGCGGCAAAAACGGCCTTTGAAGCAGATCCTTCGCGTTATGCTCCGGCCGCCGGAGGAAGCGATGTTGTACTTCTCGTCAACAGCGGAGAGGAGCAGCCGGGCATGCTGGACTACGCACTTTGGTATCGGGATCGTCTGTACCTATTTCGATCACGCGAAACGATGGCTATGTTTAACCAGGATCCTCTTCGGTTTGCAAATCAGTACTGATTTTGCAGGCATCCTTTAAAATCCATCCCTCGAACAGGGAGCATTCGTCACTGGTGCTCCCTGTTTTTCTTTTTGCGGATTGGTTGACCGGTCGCTCTCGCCGGTCGCTGGCTTTGTTGCTTTGCCTAAACTCCGCATCGTTTGCCGGAGCGTCATGCCTTCGGCAAAAAATGCCGAGCATCCAGCGTGCCCAAACGCCTCATATCATTGAAAACAAGTATTTCTTTTGAATGCAGCAAAGTTTTGCTCAGAATCGCTAAGAACACGTGTTGACTCATTCGGCCGCCTGGAGATATCACTCGGCCTCTCAACGCGGATTCAAATCCTGAATCCAAATTCCTCCTGTCAGTTTTCCTCTCGACCTTCCCGGAGTTCTTCCGGACCCCGGATCACTCCGGGACCCACTGAAAAGTTTTCTGGCTCTGCTCTCCCTGGCCTGTGACTCACACCTGCCAATGATGCTTCAGATTCAAGACCCTTTCAGCCTTCCTCTCGTCACTCTCCCCTCCGTCTCTCTCCCTCTGCTCTCAGATTGAGGAAATCATGAACGAGTTCCCAAACGGCGCTCATCATGAGCCGCATATCCTGCGGTTCCCCCAGCCAACGCCGGCCGCTCCTGCAACTCCGCAGGTAGCCACACCTGAAACAACAGAAGCACCAAACCGTACGGTTCTGGTGTTCTCTCCGCGACCAGGAGCTCGTCAGCTGCTTGCCGACGATGTTCGAAAGCGAGGGATGCAGGTTTGTGAAACGGACAGCCCCGATGCCATGCTGTTTCACCTGAGCCGTCAGGAATTCAGCTGCTGCATTATTGATGACGCTGATACGGTCTCACGCATCCAGGAGGTCAACGCCGCCATCCGCAGCCACTCAAAAGCGGCTCAGGTTATCTGCATCGTTGGCGAAGATTCCCGCTGGGGACGCGAAACTGTTCCAACCTTCGAATGCGAAGTGATGGAACGACCTTATTCAGCATCTCGCTTCGGCGCAGCTCTGCTGAACGCTCTGAAACGCGGCGAACTGATCCGCGAAAATGAAAAGCTGCGACGCCAGCTGCTCAACCGCAATCTGATGGATCTGGTGGGCAGCACGCCCGCCATGCAGTCTCTGCGAGAATCCATCCGCATCGCGGCTGATGACGATCGAACGGTACTGGTTCGAGGCGAACCTGGTAGCGGAACGACTCTGATTGCTGAGGGCCTGCATCGCTGCAGTCGCCGAGCTGGCAAGCCGTTCCTTCGCATCGACTGCAGTCTGCACTCAGTGGAAACACTGGAGCATCAGCTGTTTGGTGATGCCACGGCCGAGGGCTTTCCTGGCTATCTGAAGATGGGTGATGGCGGCTCGATCCTGCTCGACAATGTCGATACGGTCGCTCTTCCATTCCAGAAACGACTGGCTCAGCTGTTGGAACAGCGAGCCGCTGCAGTCCTTCACGGAACGATGGATGGACCCAACATCCGGTTCATTGCGGCAACGCATTGCGACCTGAATCGACTGGCCATGGAAGGCCGGTTCCGTGATGATTTGCTGCAACACCTGAGCGGAATTACTCTGCAGTCGCCTCCGCTGCGAGTCCGCACGAACGATATTCCGCTGCTGGTCGAACACTTCATCAGCCAGATCTCGCTGAAGGAAGGCCGCCCGCCGCGACAGGTCAGTGCCGAAGCCGTTCGAGTTCTCGAAAGCCATCCGTGGCCAGGCAATGTTCGGGAACTGCAGAACGTGATTGAACGCTGCTGCACAGTGGATGTCACAGAAATGATCGGTGCTGAAGATCTGCGACCATGGCTGCAGAACGACACGATCGAAGAAGGTGCCGAGTGCGTTGGAATGACGCTGGCCGAAATGGAACGCAAGCTGATCGAATCCACGTTTGCTCGCTGCAACGGCAACCGTGAAAAGACCGCTCAGATTCTGCAGATTGGTCTGCGAACTCTGTCCGGCAAGCTTAGAGAATACGGCTACCCTCCACGAGGCGGCCCGGGTTCGAATATCAAGCGTACTGTTGTTCCAGCAGCGGCATCCATCGCTGGGGAACAACGCCGAGCAGCGTGACCTACGCTGCCATGAATTGACCTCCCTCCCTCCAGAAAAGGGCGAGCTTTCCCCCGGAAGCTCGCTCTTTTCTTTTGTAGGCCGACTTGTCTCAGACCGGCTCCCTCAACCGCAAGCATCATAGGAGACTGCAAATGTTCTGCAGATCGCTGTTGCTCATCTTGCTCTCCACCAGCCAGGCCATCGCCCAAAGCGGATCGTTTCCGGAGAACGAGTCACTTCCTGCCGCTCTCGAATCGCAAACGTCCCCGCTAACCGAAGCCGAGCAATACAGTTTCGAAATTCGCTTCATTTCCGCGGATGAAAGAATCATCCGTCCACTGCGAAAACTGAAAAATCATCGAGTGCAGCCAGTAGAGCCGACTCCGTTCGCAAAATGGAGCCCGCTGGATTCTGAGTCGCCCATTCGCGTCCAGAAGATTGAAACGCAAGTCCTGTCAGTGCCAAGGATGGCCGTTGTGGAACTCAGCGAAAAACAGGTCTTCGAGCTGATTCAGCGAGCACAAGGCGATTCCAGAACCAACATCATGTTCGCCCCCAAAGTCAAAGTTGGTCTGGGGCAGACAGCGGTTGTGTCCGACACCAGCGTTAAGCAATCTGCCACCACCGAAGCAACCGACGGTGTTCAGATCCATCTCCGCACGAATACCCTGAAGAATGGTCACATTCAGGCCGACTCAGAAATCGTGCTCTTCGGTGGAGCAAACGACGATCTGACTCGTTTCGAAAGAACGACCATTTCTTTCTCAGGAATCCTGCGAGAGGAATCATTAACGATGATCGTCGTACCGGATCTGGTTCCTGAAATGGAACCGATACGTGAATCGGCCATCCAGCGAGTCTCAAATGTCGTTCACCGCAAAACAGCTCCACCAGAGCCGACTCAGCTTCTGATCATGATCACGGTGGTCGCACCAAAGGAAAACGGCTCGTTCGCGAAGTAGGTCCGTGACACTTCAGGCATTCGTCGACCAGTGCCATCGTTTTGAACGCCGAAGCCCCCTCTTTTCTGTCGCCCTGAGACGGCGGACTTCCGGAGGCCGACCAGTCTCAGATCGGCTCCCTCCCAGCCATGGTCGCAGCCCCTCACCAACAAGCCAGCACTCGATAGTCGTGGATCGCTTCGCGATTCAACGTCGGGTCGCGGGGCAATCCACCACTCACAAAAATGCTCACGGCACGCGCATGCAAACAAGTAAAACACTAATTGCCGCCCATCTGCCACTGCTGGATTGCATCACTTGGGAACACCAGCATGACCACGTTCAGGATGAGGTTGTCCCGAATCCAGATGGCCAGAATCAACTCGCTGACAGCAAAGAAGATCAGCGACCGATTGGTTCGCCAATGGAATGCAATCCAGTACCCAAGCATGCACATAGCAATGTCTCCCACGGAGTTGACCACGGAATCGCCGAAGTACTCCTGTGAGATCGTGACTGTCCGATATCGTTCAATGACGATGGGCGAGTTTTCCAGAATTTCCCAGGCGGATTCCAGAACAACGGCCATCAGAAACCTTATTCGCTGCGGTACCGACACGGGCAGCCAGTAGAGAAGCCCACACAGAATAATGCCGTGAAGGACGTGCGTGAATGTATACGGATCGATCCAGTGCTGCGAATTATGCGACGACCAGATGTCCCATGACCATGGTGGCCAACCGCCGCATTTGCACCAAACGGGCTGGCCCATAAGCCGGAGAACAATGGCGGCCGTGACGCAGACCGCCAATGCGCTCCAACACATTCTTTGAAAATCAGCACGGACAGTTGCCATTCGTTTCTCGTCGGCGAGCATGTGGTTTGTTCCCTCATACGAGCGGGATCGTCGAAGCCTCATTGAGTTTAGAACAACGATTTCTGGCTTCGCACGCTCTTTTCCGCGGCTTCCCCAGGCCAAGGTGGCATTTCGGAAAGCGCCAGGCAATGCTCACGGAGGACGTTGTGGATTCTGCGAGCGAACTCAGGAGCGAACTTGTCATCGGGAGCATGAGTGAAGATGAACGGCTTCAAACCCTGACGAATCCAGTCGGCAATGACTGGAGCCCATTCTTTAATCCACGGAGTTACTTCGTCCAGGTTGTTCCGGCCGACGATACGAAGAAACGGATGCTCGCCGGTAACCGTCCGTCGAATTGGTGTCTTCGGCTTGCGAGACTGTGCGGCTTTTTCGATCTCATCCGAAGGCGGTTTGGAAAACAGGCAGCGACTATCGAACAGCACTTTGTCCATGCGAAGTTCACGCAGCAGGTCATCCAGCCAGTGTTCGTTTGGGCCGGAGTCGTACCAGTCAATGTGTCGCACTTCAACGGACCACGGAAGATAGGTCGGGAGGCTGCGAAGGAAGACTTCCAGAACATGTCGTTCGGTTGGTGAGAAGTCGGGAGGCAACTGAAGAAAGGATGGCCCGAGGCACCGATGAACATCCAGCAAATCGGCAACTTCCACAAATGCTTTCAGCTCCGGCTCAGCGCGGCGCAGTCGCTTGTCGTGCGAAATCGACCGCGATACTTTCAGAGAAAAGCAAAATCCCTTCTGAACTGACTCAGCCCATCGTTTGGCAGTCTCGAGGTTTGGCAAGGCATAGAATGTGCTATTTCCTTCCACCGTACCGAAGACGCTCGAATACTGCTTCAGCCAATCCGCTCGCGGAGCCTTCGCCGTGTACAGAGAACCTCGCCAGTGGTCACACGCCCAGACTGGACAGCCGAGATAGAGTTGATGGGTTACGGACATGTTGGGTTAATCTGTGCACTCGTGATTTCAAAACTGATGGCATAGTATAGATGATTCGCTTTCTCCGCACTCAGTTTTCAGTTAAGGATTCGCCCAACGGCCCAAGACCTTTCTGTTAGCAAGGAAATGCTTTGCCATCGGTGACCTCCTCGAACTCTTCCGTGCGTTTTTTTCGTAGTTGCCCTCACAATTCCAAAGCACAAACCGTTACTTGGAGGGCTGACTCCCTGCCGATGGTTGTCTGACTCAACTACCCTACAATGACCGAACGATTTGGGTACACTCCGGCGGGCTGACTGAGACGGTTCAACAGCACTACATCATATCCCACGGTGGGGAGAACAATCGGTGGCAACTCGAATTCTAAGCATCTCTGGTCTGCGAGGCGTCATCGGTGATGGCCTTGACCCTGTGTATGTGTCGCGTTTTGCGGCTGCATTGGGGACCATCTTTTGTGGCGGGAAAGTAGTCGTTGCCAGAGACGGCCGATCCACCGGGCCGATGATTCATCATGCGGTAGTGTCTGGATTGCTGGCGACCGGATGCGAAGTGCTGGACGCGGATATTTGCACAACTCCGACATGCGGCGTACTCGTCAAGCACCATCAGGCGGCTGGAGGACTTCAGATCACCGCCAGTCACAATCCGATCGAATGGAACGGCCTGAAGCCATTCGCGCCGGATGGTTCTGTCTTCAACAAGGAACTTGGCCAGCAACTCATCAGCATTCTGGAAACGGATGCCATCGTCTGGAAAGACTGGTCCGGAATCGGTAGAGTGAGTCGAATTGAAGACCCCGCAAAGCCTCACATCGACAAAGTACTTTCCCTTGTCGATGTGGAAGCGATTCGGAAGAAGAAGTACCGAGTAGTGCTCGACTGCAACCATGGTTCCGGCGCCACTTGCGGACCAAGGCTGCTCGAAGCCCTCGGCTGTGAAGTCGTCGTTCTGGGAGGAACCCCCGACGGTCGCTTTGAGCACATTCCGGAACCGACCGAAAAGAATCTCGGCGATCTTTGCCGCGCGGTGACTCAGCACAAGGCTCATGCGGGATTTGCGCAGGACCCGGATGCTGATCGAATGGCCATCGTCGATAATGACGGTCGCTATATTGGCGAAGAACTGACTCTGGCTCTGGCGGCGGACTACGTTCTTGAACGTCGCAAAGGACCGTTCGTGGTGAACGGTTCGACCAGTCGAGTCACCGCGGACATCGCTGCGAAGCATGGCTGTCAGTTTCATCGCAGCTACGTTGGTGAAGCCCATGTGTGCGCGAAGATGCGAGCTGTTCAGGCCGTGCTCGGCGGCGAAGGCAACGGCGGCGTAATTGAACCGGCCGTGGGGTATGTGCGAGACAGTCTGGTCTCAATGGCCTACGTTCTGGCGGGCATGGCGGACAAAAAGAAGACGCTCGCCAAGTGGTCCGATTCATTGCCGTTTTATACAATCGTGAAAGACAAAATCACCTGCCCAGCGAACGCTGTTCCGGCGGCCTGTAATGCTCTTCGAAAGGCCTTCCCCGACGCCGAAGCCCGCGACGGCGACGGCCTGCGACTCGACTGGCCCGACCGCTGGGTCCAGGTTCGCGCCAGCAATACCGAACCCATTATCCGCATCATCGCCGAAGCCCCGGAGACGAAAGATGCCGTGAAACTCATCGATGAATCGATGAAAGTCGTGGCAGAAGCCGTGAAGCCGTTTGTAAAGTGAAGCGTCGACTTGATGTAATCTCCATAAAGGCATGTATTCCTCAGTTTTCTGAGTTGACGGTCAACATGGTCGTTCGACGATTAAAATGGAGCCAACTGCTGATCCTGATGGCCGCAACGATCCTGTTCGCCGCGAATTGGCACACGGAAACTCACGATTTAGGTTGTGCTGGTCCTTTTCGGAGTTGGATCTGCGGCATTGGAAACCGCGCCAACATTTGTGCGATTGAAGTCGTAGATCTTTCAGTAAAGTTGCCATTTGCGAGGTCGCGGTTCCCTCCTCCGGAACGTTACTTCCTGAGGATCGGAGATCGACGTGAACCTCTTGTTAATGTGCGGCTTGACAAATTACTTCGATGGCTGGGGTCCGTGATGCTGATTGTTTTGAGTGTCGTTGGTTATGGTACTCCCTAGTCGGTACCAGTGGTCCATCGTCGGAAACCCGCAGTGAATGCCAACGAGACGTGAGACCCCGCCTGCTCAATGGACTGGCTCCTGCTGACCCTGCTTTTGGGATGTAAAATGCAAAATCACAAGTACGTAGAACGATTCGTTAACCTGCTCGATCCGCAGAACAACACGATCTTCAACATGACGGTCGAAGAAGCCACGGCCCGATTGGGGTCGGGAGATCCGGCGAAGGTGCGGGAAATTGATGGGCAGTTTGCATTGGTACATCAGAACGGCCACATCATTCGGATGGCTCGGTCCATCGGACGGCCGATGCGGTACTTTCTGGCAAAGCAGGTCGCCGGGCCATGTCTGATCGTCGCGGAGCGTATTGATGAGATCGCCAACTGGCTGAAGAAGGAAGGTCTGGCAGAACAATTCCATCCGTCATACACGCGCATGGTTCCTGCTCATCATATTCAGGAACTGGCACTGATTGGTTGCCCGGACCCCAGCCCTGGCTGCGTGAGATACCTTACACCGCAACGCAATACGCTCAGCACGAATTTCGACGAAATTGGCTACGCCTATATCTCTACGATGCAGCAGGAGATCTATCGCTGGCTGGATCAGATTCCGAGTCGTGAGCCGATCGGCGTTCTTTTCAGTGGCGGCATCGACAGCGGTGCGGTGTTTCTGGCGATCTACGATGCGCTGCGAAAACGAGGCGAATCACCAGGCCGGCTGAAGGCGTTCACGTTGTCGCTGGATGCGAAAGGTCAGGATGCGGCTCAGGCTCATGAGTTCCTTTCTTCGCTGGATCTTGGTCTGTTTCTGGAAGTGATTGAAGTTCCCGCGTCGGCGGTGGATTATCGTGAAGCGGTCAAAGTGATCGAAGACTACAAGCCCCTGGACGTTCAATCTGCCGCGATGTCGCTGGCACTGTGCCGCAAGATTCGAAGTTGTTATCCGGAATGGATCTATCTGGCTGATGGCGACGGTGGCGATGAAAATTTAAAGGATTATCCGATCGAAGAGAACAGTGAGCTCACGATTCGGAGCGTGCTGAATAATTCGCTGTTGTACCACGAAGGCTGGGGCGTGAATGCAGTAAAGCATTCCCTGACCTACAGCGGCGGTCAAAGCCGAGGCCACGTGCGATCATGGGCTCCTGCGACGACGCTGGGCTTCCGAGGCTTCAGTCCGTTTGCACTACCGAATGTGATCGAAGTGTCAGAAGGAATTCCGTTCATTGAACTGACCGCCTGGGATCACGGCAAGCTATACGAACTCAAGGGCGAAGTCGTCCGACGCGGGATCGAACAAATCACGGGCCACACGATGCCCGTTTTCGAAAAACGTCGATTCCAAAAAGGCACCACTGACGACGCGACTTTTGCGTCTCTGTTTCCAAAGAACGAATTGCCATACCGCCAGGCGTTTGCACAGTTGTATGCAATGTATTCGAAGTAAACCTTTAGACTGACGTGTCTCAGGTCAGTTCTCTTGCAGTCGACACGCCATAGCAGCCAATTCATTCCTCAATGGCCCCTTGGCAGCCAATTGACGAAATCGAATGATCCGTCGGCGAGTTCTGTTCGTTGCTGTCGAACCACCGATCAACGGGCAACTCGCGAAATGTGTGTTCGGCACGCGAGTTGCATTGATTGGTCGATACAATCACGCTGCCTAAACTGCAGTGTCAGAATCGCTACAACGACGAAAACCAGGAGTGCTGCCATGCATGGCTTCTTTGATCTGAAATACATCCTGATGGTAATGATTCCGGGCCTTATTATGTCCGGACTGGCCAGCTTGATGGTGAAATCCGCATTCGCCAAGTATTCCCAAGTGGGAACTCGACGCGGCTATACGGGGGCACAGGCAGCAAGAATTCTGCTTGAGGGTGCCGGGATTACTGACGTGCGGATTGAGCCGACTCACGGGTTCCTCAGCGACCACTATAACCCGATGACAAAGACGCTGGCATTGTCAGAACAGGTCTACGCCAGCAATTCCGTGGCTGCCATTGGCATTGCCTGTCAT
>JANPHT010000644.1:0-2804 GCA_031424595.1 Planctomycetota bacterium | reverse complement strand
CAATCACGGAAAATCTTCGAGAGGGGTATCTTTCAGTCCATGTCAAACTTGGCAAAACGCGGCGACTGAGAGGCAGAAATTCACAACCGCCTGCCTAGCTTCTCACCCTCATGGGCTATCAACTACGATTCGCGGCACTAGGATGGACGTCAGAAGGAAACATGTCGCTGGGGTTGGATTTATTTTCGAAGGGTCAAGACTGGCAAGTCTTTCTATCGTCCGATGAACCGAGTCGTCCACGAACACATTCGCAACATTATGCCGCAATCCCCAGAACCGAATGATTCCGTGTTTCGCGGAGGCGGTTGTCGGCCCAACGCGACATTCGTTGCACTCTGTCATCTTGCAGGTATTCGCCCGAAACTGGACATCGAGACAGGCCAACAGGTCCCCTGGCATTTGAAGGATCTACGCAAGACGTGTGCGACCTACTATGACGAACACATTCCCGAGTCTTCCATCGAAATCCTTGGCCATGCAGTCGGCGGAATCACTTACCGGCATTACGCTCATCGCGATCCGCTCGCATTTCGAGCCATCATGACCATCCCGCAACCCTCGGCGTTTCTCGCCCTTGTCAAGGGCCACGACGGTGAATGCCCATGCTGCAGGAGACCATTCGTGACTGCAGATTGAAGTCGCAGTCAGTGATTCACTTCAATTGGTTCACTGCCGCGAACTGTCACAATACGTTGACAGCTCCGGCGCGTCGGACCGAAGACATCTGAGTCATCGGTACAAGGTTGATTGGCAATATTTTCGGGAAGTTATCAACACATAGTTTCCTGCTGGCATTGGCTTCGAAAGTTGCGTTGGCGAATTGCATCGCTCATAAAACTACGAGATCAGTTTTGCCAGTGGTGAGCCGGTGTCTTTGAGTCGTTGGATGTACTTTTCTTCGTTGTAGGGCACTCGATCTTTCCAGCAGCGATAAATAATCCGCAGCCATTTGTAAGCCAGTGCTCGTCGAGCCATTTGCGGTTTCTTGCCGGCATTGATCTGCTGCTGGTAGTAGGCGGCCGCCCATGTGCTTCGCGTGATCGAAAGCCCGGCAAACTCATGGAACGTCTGTTTAAGAAACTTGCTGGCCGCCCAGCGACAGGTGACCGTCTTCTGTTTGCCGCTTTGGTGCGTGAGGGGAGCGATTCCCGTGGCGGCCTGAAGTGACTCGGCACTGGCGTACCGATTTCGATCATCGCCGAGTGCCGCGATGATTCGACAATGAGTCACGTCAGCAGCACCGGGAAGAGACGCCACGATCGGATAGTCGGCATGCTGACGCACAAGACGATGAATCTCTTCGTCGTACTGATCAATGGACTCGTTCAGCGATTTCAAAATGTCCACAAGAGCCAATACACGTCTGCGGCTGCAGCGAATCAGAACTTCATCGGAAGTCAGTGGTGATGCGTTCAACAGCAATTCGATTCGTTCTTCGGCTTTCCCTGGAGTGCCGATTCCGAAGAAGTACTTTCTCAGACGAGTGGCCCCGGCCTTCTGAGCAGCCTCGAGCGTCGGAAACTTCGACAGGAACTTCAGGAGAAAATCGGCGTACATTTGTGCGGCATTGAGCTTCAAAATGACGGGAAAATACAGCTTCAGAACAGCTCGCAGCTGATTGGCCAGATCAGCTCGCTGATCCACAAGATCTCGTCGATCTTCGCAGAGACTGGCGAGTTCTCGTGTGAGTGGATCGGCCGGCTTTAAAGGCCTGAGTGTGTCGCGATAGTGCTGCAGGTATCTGGCCAGCAGCATGGCATCGGTGGGATCATTCTTGCCTCCGCCGTGAGCAAACGCCTTACGGTAGCTGGCAAGTGAGGCGGGATTGATGGGATAGATTTCGAGTCCCTCATGTGTCAGCAGAGCATTGATCAGTGGTCCTCGGGACTGTTCGATCGCGATGGCAATTGTGGTGTCGGGAAACTCGCGTTTCCATGACTCAACAGTGTCATGAATGACGTCAGGTTCGTGACAGAAACGCCCTGCCTGAGCACGACCGGTTGACGGGATGAGGTGAAAGACATGTTCCTTATCGGCCCAGTCAATTCCAATGCAGGTGAGTGTGGATGAGACGGCTGGCATGGAGTTCCTTTCGAAAAATCTGTCGTGGAATGAATTGGCTCGAAAACCACACCGGCGAAGTGCTTATGGCGGACATGACTGAGCAGTGTCAGGCTGTCTTCATCTGAGGATTCGTTAAGGCTGTGGTTCGCGAATTCTCACTGCGAAAGTCTCCGGTAAGTCGTCACGCTCGTTTCAGGAGCGATGCGGCAGCAGCGAACGATTCGTCAGTGGGAATTCGAGCGATCTCAGCATGGCTGTATGGAGGGAGAGTTATCAACACTAAAATTTGAGCCGAACAAACGCTCGCCGCCGCAGCTGTTTTCTTCTTGTTGATCCGGTCTTTGAGCTGTAGACTGGCTCCAGCCCGGATCAACCCAGTTCTGGTCTGCGGATAACCATAAGCAGTGAAGCGAGCTACAGTTCGCTACTTCGGTCGTGACCACTGACACAATTGACGACAATCCATTTGCCGGGTCGGCTGATGTGGCTGGTTCGTGCTGAAGGGGAAAGAAACTACTGCAGGTCGGTTAATCTTGAGTCCACAATAAGAACCGAAATCCTATGACCAGATCGGCACAACTTGTAGCACGTTCGGAAACGGCTAAAAGCGTGTCAGGATCGACCTCAAACTGAATGCGGGGGCAAGGCTTTTGGCTGCATCGCTCGGAAACGTTCGATGCTTTCAGGTGGAAACAGCCAGCTCTGATCCGGATTCCATTCACGAAACGCTCGACTCATCA
>JANPHT010000643.1:0-18791 GCA_031424595.1 Planctomycetota bacterium | reverse complement strand
CTCGGCACTAAGACGGCAGTCCATGAATTCGGCATCGACAACTTCGTCAACGAATGCAAACGTCGAGTTCTCAGATTCGCGGCACGACAGACAGAACAGTCGCAGCGACTTGGCTATTGGATGGACTGGGACAATCCGACTCAACTGCGTCAACTGGCCGAGCATCTTGGCACCGACACGGAAGTCACCATCACCGTTCCGAGCGGCAAACAGGAAACCGCGAAGGCTCATCAGCTTGTCGAGAGACTCGGCAACCCGGAATGGGGCGGCAGCTATTTCACCTTCAGCACCGAGAACAACGAAACCATCTGGACGTTCCTGAAAAAGTGCTTCGAACGCGGCAAGATCTATCAGGGCCACGACGTCATGCCTTGGTCCGGCCGAGGCGGCAGTGCGTATTCCCAAATGGAAATCGCCGAAGGACGCAAGCTCACGACGCATAAGAGCGTATTTGTACGGTTTCCGATTAAGCGAGAAGTCAATGTGAGCGATGAGAAGTATGCAAATCATGAGCATCCCTCCCATGACTTCCCGTCTCATCAGCCAGCCACGGAATACCTTCTTGTCTGGACCACAACTCCCTGGACGCTCACGAGCAACGTCGCTTGCGCGGTAAACCCTGATCTGGACTACATCAAAATCCAGACCAAACGCGATAACGCGATCTACTACTTCGCGAAGGACAATCTGAACTACCAGCGATTGTCGTCCGAATTCAAAGACGGCTTCGGTCGCCCTGAATGGAAATGGCCGGAAGGCGTTCCCAAACTGAAAACACTGGGTCAGATTTTTAAAGAACAGGGCGGATTTGAAGAACTCAGCACGCTGAAAGGTGCTGAGATGGTCGGGTGGATTTACTCAGGACCATTCGATGACCTGAAAGCTCAGCAACAAAAAGGCGGTGTCCCGGTTGATGAAAGCAACCCCACGTGCGGTGCAGAAAGCCATCGCGTGATTGACGGAGGCCGTGACTCACGAGGCAGCGCGAATGTTGTCGCAGGTGAAGGTACCGGCATCGTTCACATCGCTCCTGGTTGCGGTGACATCGACCACAAGATGGGCGTCGCGCTGGGTCTGCCGGTCATTGCCCCGCTGAAGGACGACGGAACATATTCCGAGGAGTTCGGTGAATTCACGGGCCGAGAAGCTATCTCACCGGCAACGGCTGAACTTGTCTTTGAAAAGCTCAAGGCCAAGGGCATGCTGGTTGCGGTCGAAACGTATCCGCACATTTATCCACACTGCTGGCGAACCGGTGATGAACTTGTCTTCCGTCTGGTCGACGAGTGGTTCATTAACATGGACTGGCGTGATGAGATCAAGGATGTGACTCGCCAGATCAAATGGCTGCCGGACAGCATCGACGGGCAGGAACGTGAGATCGACTGGTTGACCAACATGGGCGACTGGATGATTTCCAAAAAGCGTTTTTGGGGACTCGCGCTGCCAATCTGGGTGAACGAAGAAGATCCTTCGGACTTCGAAGTCATCGGTTCGCTGGCGGAACTCAAAGAACGCAGCATTGAAGGCTGGGGCGATTTCGAAGGCAACACGCCGCATCGTCCGTGGATCGACGGCGTGATCATCGAAAGCCAGACTCCGGGCAAAGAAGGCCAGCGAATGCGACGCGTCCCTGACGTTGGCAATCCGTGGCTCGACGCGGGGATCGTGCCATTCAGTACCATGGGCTACAACACAAACCGTGAGGAATGGCAGAAGTGGTATCCGGCCGATCTTGTCACCGAATGTTTCCCCGGCCAGTTCCGCAATTGGTTCTATTCGATGCTGTCGCTGTCGACCATGATGCGCTACGACGAAGCCGACAACGCAGAAGACAAGAAGCCGTTCCGCACACTGCTCGGACACCGCCTTGTTCAGAACGAACAGGGCAAACCGATGCACAAATCCGACGGCACGGCTATCTGGTTTGAAGAAGCGGCTGAACAGCTCGGCGTGGATACCATGCGCTGGATGTATCTGGCTCAGAATCCAGCTCAGGATCTGCGATTCGGAACTCGTCATCCCGAAGAGCCCGTGACGCTGCAGACTCCAGAAGGCCCGATCAACAGGACAAAGGAAGGCGTGCCGACGTCAAAGGTGACCAGTGGACCGGCGGATGAGACTCGCCGACAGATTCTGATCCCGTTATGGAACTGTTACAAGTTCTTCGTGGACTATGCGATCGCCGATGGGTTCCTGCCAAGCGATGCCTTAAAGCAACGAGTCGCCCAAAGTAGCCATTTCATGGAGCGAGACGGCTACCTTGCAATCGCCGAGCGTCCTGAAATCGACCGCTGGATTCTCTCGAACCTGCAATCGTTGATCGAAGTCGCTTATCGCGAGATGTCGAACTACAACGCGCCGGCATTCTGTGCGGCCGCGGCCGGCTTCATTGACGATCTGAGCAACTGGTACATCCGCCGCAATCGCCGTCGCTTCTGGCGATCGAAGGATGCCAGCGACACAGACAAGAACGCGGCGTATGAAACACTGTACGAAGTGCTCGTGACGCTCTGTCGCCTGCTGGCTCCGTGCATTCCGTTCCTCACGGAGAGAATGTATCAGAACCTCGTCCTGGGGCGAGAGTGTACAGTCGATAGTGTTCAGGGTTCAGGGAATCGCAGTGATAGTGCCCTGTCTGAACACCACGCACTGAACTCCGAACTCTCGCTCCCCTCGTCGGTCCATCTCTGCGACTACCCAACCGCCGACACAGCGTTGCTTGACGCCGACCTCAACCTGCGAATGGCATCAGCTCAAAAGGTCGTTCGACTGGGACACAAGCTGCGAGAAGAATCGAACTTGCGAGTCCGTCAGCCACTGGCCGAACTACGCTTTGCAACTTCGAATGCGGAGACCTCTGCAGCCATTGAAAAGCTGAGCGATGTGATCGGCGAAGAGTTGAATATTCAGAAAGTGATTCGTCAGAACAATCTCGATTCGCTGGTCAAGTACGCCTACAAGCCAAACCTCAAAACGCTTGGACCAAAGTACGGCAAGCTTTTGAATGCTCTGCGAACCAAACTGCCGGAGCTTGGTGATGCGGTTCTTGGTCCGCTTCGTCGAGGCCAGAATCTGACCGTTCAACTTGAGGGCCAGTCGGTCGATCTGACTCCCAACGATGTTCTCGTAAGCACCGAACAAGCCGCCGAATGGGTCTGCTCCGACGATGCTGGCATCCAGGTCGCCATCAGCACGGTACTCACTCCGGAACTGATCCGTGAAGGCATGTCCCGCGACTTCGTTCGTCAGGTCCAGCAACTGCGCAAGGACGCCAATCTCAACATTCAGGATCGCGTCAAGGTGCAGTATCACTCTGCCGACAACACCGTCCAGGCCATGGTGGCCGAATGGGGCAATTACATCCAGGGCGAGACACTGGCTGATTCCATTGAGTTCTCAATGTCACTGGGAATTGGGACGAAATCTGTTTCCGTCGGTGAATCGCCTGTGAATATCTGGCTTGTGATGCAAGCCTGATCGTCGCTCTCTGACGATTATGGAGCATGATGAACCCAGCAATCAGCCCACGAAGATGTTCGGGGATACGTCGCCAACAGCCGCTTCAGCGAAACGCGAACAGGTCTCGCAGCATTACGAGCTCAGATTTCTTGTGAAGTTTCCCACGAAGTTCAAAACGCCATCAAGACACTCGCCCGCGTTGGCTGCGAACGGCCCAAGCACGTCTGTGGCCCGAGACTCGGACACCTCAGTTCCTGGATCACGTCCATGAGCAGATCGGTCAAGAGCAACCTTGCCATTGTGGAAGCCTTCGTCAGCGGCATTTTCGGGACGGTGCTTTGTGTGTTGATTGCCTTGATCCCCTTGCTGATGTTGGACCGAATTGCTGCGTTTCTTCCAGCAGGTGATGAAAGTGTGATTGTCCTTCTGTTGGTGTGTATGGCCATAGAAGGTCGCAACGTCTGGCGAATCTGGGCTGCATTCCTCGATCCTAACTTCCCTCCGGGACCTTCCGCTGCTTTGAAATACGAGCCTTCCGCAAGTCGTATCACTCGGATGTGCTTTGCTGTCTGGTATCTGTTCCATACATGCAATGCGATGGCATTCATTGGGATGTGCAAATACAAGGCGATTCACGGAACAACGACGCTCGACAAGGTGACTGGCCTCCTTCTTGGATTTGCGATGTTCGGTGCCTTCAACATCTTTTTAGCATTGACGGCAAAGACCTGCACGAAAAGTAACGCGTTTGTAACAAGCCTTTGGAAGTGCCGATTCCTCATTGACGTGATGTTTGAGGCCATGGTCCTGACCATCGGATTTCAATAGCCGTCGACTGTTGTCCCAACGTCGTCATGACTCGTCATTTTCTTTACCCAAATCAACTTCTTCAGTGTCGGGTGGATCATTAAGCAGTGGCAGGCCGAATTGAGTCTCCACCATTTCAGCGATTTGACACAGTCTCCCTGTCACGCGAGCCTGCATCGGTGGAAGGGCGTTGCCAATCGAGTCTGCCGCCTCGTACAGCGCCGCAGGGTTCTCAGGATCCGGCAGTTCCTTCAGCAAATAGTCGGCCACATTGATGTCAGCTCGAGCATGATCGAAGGGATATGGTATCGATTCGAAAGAATCCCTTAGATGCACGATGTGTTCATTGAGCTCCGACATTCTCAATTTAATCTGCCCAACAAGCGATTCACCATGATTATTGTCTGACAACAACGTCAGCAACTTGCCCATCGCAATCTGGGAATCCCGAATCACAAGCAACTGCCCAAGCCGCTCATTGACGTGGCTGAAGATGCTCAGCAGTTGGTCAAGTTCTCCGGCTGCGACTCCTTGTTCGATCAAGTGCGCAGATACATCTGACGTCCTTGCAAGCTGAAGTGCTGCAAAGAGACGCTGCGCTGCCGCGTCTTCAAATGGCTGTAGCCTGGGCTCAAGTTTCCCCATACGCAATTCAGCGGACTCGCGAGCTTCCTGGACTTCGGTCCGATTTGCTAACGACATCGAAAAATCATGCTTTCGAATTCTGATGCCGGCCTTGAGCAGGATGTCAGCGAGACCGATCTCAATTAACTGTGTATCGACCTCGTCAAACTTTGTCCAGACTTCTGCATAGCGATCGGCCTCGGCCAGCATTGTGGCACGACCTCGCTTCATGCGGACGACAGCATCTGCAGAATTCTTCGGTGCCTTGAAAGCAGCGGCCGGACTGGCGAACGGCCGGTACCAAGAGACGTGTCCCTGAAAGAATCGCTGCAGCGCTTTCCATGCATCCTTCTGAGCTTTCTGTAACTCCATCAGCTTATCGACGGGATGCAGATCCGACTTCTTCAGTGCAACGCCGAAGATTTCTTTATAGTAGTCCCATGTCACCGCACGCGAGAGAAAATCAAAACGCCTGAACAAGTGCGCTGCGGGAATTCGCAGTTGAAAAATCCCATCTGTGTCTTCTTTTGCAGCACTCGCCATGCGTTCACGGTCTGAAGGATGCGTATCAAAGAGTCCCGTTTTCGATTCCAGAATCAACTCGTCGATTTTGGAATGAACTTTCTCCGGCAACTGATCAACATTCAGCAGGATCAGTTTCGGCAGATTGTCGCCCAGACGCCCTTCTCGATAGTAGTTTCCAAGGTCAGACATGGCTCCACGATAAGCGACACCAAGCACCGCCAATTGTCGGGCAGTCGTTGCGAAAGTACGACTTCCAGCCAGGCGAGCTTCATGACGGTCGGCATCGAATTCCATTTGACGCAATAGAATTCCACCAACAAAGTGACCAGACACCATCAAGACCCATAGAATTTTGCGAGTCATCCAGACACCAAAACGCGTCGCATAGAGGATCCAGCCAATTCTGATGTCGAGACTATGTGACCATTCTGCCAGCTTTTCATCCCACGCATCGCGTTCGTAGACAACACGCGTGAACCAGTAACTGATCGAGCGAATGACGTACGTCAATCGCATGCCGGCTCCCTGAGCGAAATGGCCAAACTCATGAGCCAGAACGCCACCAAATTGCCGCATCGTGAGACCCGCAACCAGCGGCATTCCAAGAGTCAGCACAAGATCACTTCCCACCATGCTTAACAGCCCGCTCCCAAAGCTGGCACTGGCGTTAATATTGCAGTCGATGTCGATCCTGCGTGGCAGAGGAGAACCCACGGCCCTGCAAATTCGCTCGACAAACTCAAAGAGCAATGGCTCATCATCAGGCTTGAGTGTTCGTCGCCCCGAATCTGTCGCTGGCCTGGAAAACAGAGGCTTAAACATAAACAGCACAAGCGCGGTCCCGGAGATGATTGGTGTCACATAGATCAGAAACGCCATGGCGGCCGCTCGCCCGGCATTTCGTCCCGTTCCGATACCCGCCGCCGCCGACATGATGCCCGTATGGTTGACAGCGTGATACCAGACACCCCAGCCTACAAATCCGATCAAGGCCACGTAAATCAGCGGCAACATGATCATGAAGAAGGACACTAGTAGAATACCAAATCGATAAGAAGCAGTGACCGGAACTCGTTGAATCCTGTCCTGGGAGAAGGATGCAAGCACCTTCCGACGAATGGTTTCAAAGTCTTCCGGAGGTGCCGACAAAGTTGCTGCCGTATGCCGCACAGCCTCGGCCTGAACATCCTTTGGACCAGCAACCACTCTGGCGCGAACGACGGTCGGAGAAGCAGTCTGCTTGGTTTCCACTGCCATTGGCAGATTGACCGATTTTTCGTCGAGTGAAACTCGACGGGCCCGCCGAATCACGGGTGCATTTTCGGCGACCGGCGAAGTCTCGTTCGCGGACGCTGACCGTACAATAGATGAAGCCTCAACGGCCGGTGAGAGTTTGCTTTCGTGGAAAGCCGATGTCGGAGGGGTTACGGCAGACCGCGGTGACTGTGGAACTGCCGTCACAGGATTAGCAATTGGCCGACTGGTATCGACAACTGGCTCCTGTGTTGTGGTGCTGGGGGAATGGGTTACAAGAATCACAACTTGACACTTGATGCAGCGAATACGTTTTCCGGCGAGTTCGTTCTTTACCGAAAACTTTGCGTCACAGCCCTGGCAGTTGATTACGATTGGCACTCTGGAACTCCATTGCAGTCTTCGCTCGGCCATTCACCAGAGCGTCGTTTTGTTTATGATTCGACTGTTGAGATGAAACCTCATAGAAATCAATTCATCCTGCCGATTCCAACTCGCCCTCTCATCCAACTCGCCCTATCAATTGGCCGACAGAGTATGCGAACTCCGTCTTTCATCGGGTGGGCAGTGATCGGAATAATTGCAGCCGCGTTCCGGTATATCAACCACTCACGTGCAGTCGAGCCAAAGTCGCAGTCACTTATGACGTCCTGATTGATGGGAAGATCATTACCGGCGAAGATGACAGTTCGGCAAGAGAAATGGGGCAAAAGATCGCCCAATTTGTGTTGCCGTAGACAGGGATGCTTCGCCAAAGTGATCCAAGACACATTTGCTCATTTCAGGCTGGGGAAAGGCCTGACGGCGGCTGTAGGAAACCCGCCGGAGAATAATTTTTCACTGAATTGACGATCATGAGCTGCCGCAGGCATCCCATGGCTCCCAGTCTGTCTCGTCAGTATTCTGATCTTGGCCGGATTCTGGGTCGCACTTATCCTACGCAGGTTCGAGGAATATTCCGTTCGTCCGGCATGGAAGCCGTATTGATGCTCCCGCGTATTTCACTGATAATCATGCTACTGACCACCCTGACACAGGTTGGTTGTGTGCATCGTCGCGTGACGGTGAATTCTTCTCCGCAGGGAGCTCTCGTGAAAGTCGATGGGCGAGACATCGGTTATACTCCGGCGTCACTGGATTTCACGTGGTACGGAACACGCGAAGTTCAACTACTGATGGATGGATACGAAACACGGACCGAGCAAATCGACATCAATGCACCATGGTATCAGAAATTTCCACTGGACTTTGTGAGTGACAATTTCCTTGGAAAACATGTCACTGATCACCGCCAGTTCAGTTTTCAGCTGCAGCCCAAGCGGATAGGGCATTCAAACGACGTACTGCAGCGAGCAGGTGCGCTTCGAAGCGAAGCTCTCCACGGCCAGTAAGATCCACACTGTCTGACGGAGGCGGCAACTCGAATCCGGATTTTTTCGAACTCCGGCCCCGCCATTTCTCGCCGTACGACATGACGGATAGCTGCAAAGCTCGCCTCTGAGACACACCCGAAATCAGCCACACCATTGCACTGGGCTCGCTGGCAAAGTAACGTGGTGGCAGTTTCTGGCTGTCACATGAAGCCTGTTGAGACTCTGTCAGGCGTGTTCTCTGTTCAAATGAGGTGTGAAATGAAGCTTTCAGCATTACTCGTCGCTGTCCTGCTGGTCCCGGGATTCGCTGTCGGTCAGGAAGAGTTGTCGGATGCGGACAAACAATTGATCCAGGCAATCCAGGCTGCGGGTGGGCAGGCTATGCCGCTTGCCAAGAATGACGCACGGCTCACAGTGGCGTTTCATTTGTCGGACAAAGAAATCACCGACGAGACTCTTGTCGTCGTAAAGGATGCTGCAAACATCCATTCACTGAACCTCCGTGGCACCAAGGTTACGGATGCTGGGCTGGCTCACATTGCCGGCATGAAAGGACTGACTCGCCTGCATCTGGAAAAGACGGCTGTCACCGACGCCGGTCTCGTGCACCTGGCCGGTCTTCCCGGTCTCGAATACCTGAATGTCTACGAAACAAAAGTAACTGACGCAGGTTTGGCTCAATTGGCCTCTATCAAATCACTGCGACGACTGTTTGTTTGGCAGACAACTGTCTCCGAAGCGGGTGAAGAAGCTCTGAAAGCCGCCATCCCTGAAATTGAAATCGTCCCGGACTTCAAAAAGGACCGCGAACGTGAAATCGTAGAAGCCGGGCGTGCGGCGGAAGATTCCGCGAAATTGGTTGATGAACTGGCCGCTCACATTGAATCGCAAGGCAAGGCAATCACGGAAACCGCAGCTGCGTCCGAAGCAGCCGCTAAGACCCATGCTGATGCCCAAGGGGCATTGGACGTGGCCAGCAAGGCTCTTGAAGCGGCCAATGCTGCCAAGGCTGCTGCCGACAAAGCGGTCACCGATCTGAAGGCCGACCCAAATTCGCCAGCGGATGCCATCACTGCAGCAGAAGCCGCTTTGGTCGAAGCTCAGAAGACCGTAGAAGCAGCGACGGCCGCTTTGGAACCTCTCAAAAAGCCAGTAGATGAAACGAAGGCTGCTGCCGATGAGGCAAAGAAGAAGGCTGATGAAGCGACTGCAAAACTGGCAGAACTGAAAACGAAGTCTGACGAGGCCATTAAGAAGGCTGCAGAACTCAAAGCAAAAGCGGACGAACTGGCAGCGAAGAAGTAACCAGATGCCGGCTACGGCTGCCTTGCTACGTGCAGATGACGAGGAGTTCCGGAAACCCTTCGTGAAATCAATGAATTCAAAGCCCGGGATCCACGTGATCTCGGGCTTTTATTCATTGGCAGGTCGGAAAACCGGACGCACCACTTTGCCGAAATCAGAATGTCCACGCGACGACTTTCGCCTACGGCGAATCAACACGCTTGTTCACAAACTGAGGGCTGGTGACAATGGACGTAATCACATCGCCGAGCCGATATTGGTTCTCAGCAAGCACACGTTTTGCATTGTCAATGGCCTGTGTATCAGACAGCAGGAGTCCTCTTCCCAACGCGAATACAAAAAGTTTTCGGACAAAGTTATTGACAAAATCATCCTGTCGATTTGCTCGCAGATACGCCTTGAGATCGTCAATACTGTCGCCTTCTGACCCGTCAGGAAAAGTCGCGAGGGTTTGTACTGGGCGCCCACCAAGATCCAGTTGACGGCGTTCTCCGATCGGTCCATAACCTTCGAACACAAGCCCCAGAGAATCGAAACGCTGATGGCAGCCAACACAAGCCACATGATCTCGATGCCTGGCCAGCAAATCCGACAATGTCAGCTCACCAAATGTGGCTTCATCTTCAGGTAGCTCGGGGACGTTTGCGGGAGGAGCCGGGATATGTTCGCCCAACAGACGACGGACCACCCAATAACCTCTTTTGACGGGACTTGTGCGGAGCCCGGGTGAATTCTTTGTCAGGAACACCGACATCGGCAAAAGACCTCCGCGGCCGTATTTGTCAGCCTTGTCCAACCGGATCCAATGTTCACCGCTTCGAGCGTCGTTAAGTTCCGGGGTCTCAATCCCGTAGTGCGACGCCAACATTCGATTAACAAACGTGTAGTCGGCAGTAAGTAGATTGAGCACAGAACCATTCTGTTCCGCAAGATCGACGAAGAATCGAACGGGCTCTTCGAACATGGCCGATCGCAGTTCGCTGTTGAAGACCGGAAAGCGATCGCGATCCACAGCGTTATGCTCTTCAAATCGTCGAAACTCGAGCCAATTGCCAAGGAACTCAGTGGCCAGCCCTCGAATTCTTTTATCCTTTAGCATCCGCCTGGACTGCGCCGCCAGCACAGCGGGCTCATGGAGGTCTCCTGCGGCAGCATGGCTTAGAAGTTCCTGATCTGGCATGCTGGCCCAAAGAAAATAGCTCAGTCGACTGGCCAGTTCATAATCCGTGAGTGGCCTCACTTCGAACTCGGCTCGAGAGACATTCGAACTGCGGCCCGCAACATCAAATCGATAGCTGAAGTAGGGCGACATAAGCACGCTGGCGATGGAATCCCGAATGGCCTCTTCGTGACTCAAACTCTCTTGAGTACGAAGCACGCGGTAGAAACGGATCAGATCGGCTTTCTCTTCACCATTGATTGGTCGCCGCCACGCCCGCTCCGCCAGGTCCAGAAGGTGGTCGATGTGAAAGGGCTCAGCATCCGCTGTTGCTTTCTCGATCCATCGGAATGTCTGATTCATTTGATCGAAGTAGTCTTCGATTGCCTGAATGGCTGCGCTGCTGGCTCCATTCTCTTTAGCCTTCAAAAGATAAAGATGCCGCAGTCGACTGACCTTTTCAGGCGACGTTACATCTTTGTCTTCCGGTCGGGCAAAATCAAATTCCGCGCCTCCAGCAAACCGCGGAGGTTCTGCTCGTTCCAGGAAGAGAAAGTCCTTGTACTGGCGAATCGGTGCGAGTGTCACAAAACTGAGATCCTGCCAGTGTTGATCCAATTCTGTTCGTTGCGCATCATCCAGAACAAGTTCGCAGAGAGGCTGATCGTCGCGAAAGTATCCCTGCATCAGGTGAAACCCAGCCGAAAGCAGACGAACACCGGCACCAAGCTTACCATCGGAATAATGGCCGCGACTGGAGATTGAAAAGGCGCTCGGAAAGACCTGGCAAAACCTGTGACGAGCTTGATCAAGAGCGGCATCATCCCCATCACCCGGAAAGGTCCTGCGGCTGGTAGCGACCTGTTGATTCCACCACAGGATCAGTGGCTGGCTCCCCTCGGAAATTCCGTTGACTTTGAGTCGTGCAATTGGCACTTCGAGGTCAGCTCGAATCTCTTCAACAAGCTTTCCAAGTTTTTGGCAGGATTCCTTCGCTTTGTCTGATGCGGCAATGTCGCTCGGCAACATTGACCAGGCAGCCTGCAGTTCTTTTCCCGGACCGATCGCATTCGGCTGATGCAGCGTTTCCCAGAGTATCGTAAGGTATTTGAGGCTCTGTTGAGACTCACGCGCAAACTCTTCCAGTGTCGCCTTTTCTCGCCCGTACTGTTGACGATGGCGAAACTTCCAAAGCGAAAAGAAGTAATCCGCGTATTCCACTTTATGCCGTTCATAAAACGACACAATCCGCTGAACACAGAACTTGTCGCGATCTGTTTCTGAAACCATGGGATGCGGGGAAAACAGGATTCCACGAGGTGTCAACACTGCGTGGTCGGCCACCAACCGCGTAGCATTTAAGTACTTCTTGAGTAGTGCAGGGGACATCGTCAGAGACTCTCCCGAATTATCAAATCCTGCTTCATTGGAGGGATCAACGGGAAAGTCTTTCGTAGGCCGGATATCGACTCCCGTAAGATCGCGGATTGTATTGTCGAATTCTGCTCCGCTCAGACGGTGGGCCAATACGACTCCCGGATCGCCAGCGTTTCGGTTCGCCTCCCTGGCTCGCAATTCCTGAATCCAGCGAACAATGAACTCTCGCTCTTCATTCGAGGGCTGAAGGTCTGATTCTTCTGGAGGCATCTCGCCAACTTCAATCCGCTGCTGAACAATCTCCCAGACAGCCAGATTGGCAACAACGGCTTCAACCGATCTGGCACCTGTCAGGTCCAGTGCGCCTTCCGACTTGCTGATCCCATGACAGTTGAGACAATACTTTTGGAGAATCGGCAGGACATCATTCTGAAAGCCGTTCTGGAGACGGTCTGATTCCGGAGTCTGCGCCGTCGCATAATCCGACTGGGACGCGATCGCGATGAAGAGAATCCGTATGAGCCATCGCATCAGTGTGCCTCAGATAGAAATTCGGGGCCACTTACCGAGTGAAGCCATCCTCGCGCCTGTGATACCAGAGTATCGACGTGTTTGCCACGATAGGAATCAGTTGCGATCGCCGAATCGCCAGCGGTGATAGTTCGATGTGCCCTGCCCTGTTCGTTTTCCCGGCCAGAGCGGACGGTTCCAAAGGCCAGTTTGCTCGTCAGGACGCTCTGCATTGTAGAACATCAGATGATCGGCTGATGACCAGCCTTCGTTGGGTGCAGCCTGAAGATCCTCCACAGGCAGCCGCAAAAGTCGACGAATCTGCCGAATCTCTTCCAGATCCCGCAGTCGGAGTCGGCTTTCGGGTGGTGACACACCACATCCTCGCTTTACAAGCTGAATGAGCTGCAGAGAGCCCGCCAGTGAGACGACCATCATTCCGGCCATCAGTGGCACAAACGGTCCCATATCGAAAATCCGCTTAGCCATCGGCCAGAGATATGTCCAGCCCATCAGCAACAACAGAGTGGCAAGGCTGAGCCACGGTCCGTAGGGAATATGACGATCCCGTTTAGAAAGCCATGCCACGGCTGCAGCAATGATGGCCAGAACAGGTGCAATGAAGAATACTGCCGTAACAGGTTGCCAACCCAGAACGCTGCCCAACATGGCCATCAGTGTGACGTCACCAAATCCCATCGCTTCTTCATGAAGGACGAGAACACCTACAATCCGGACCATCCAGACGGTGCCGCCGCCAATGATCAGCCCGGCAAGGCTGACAAATAAACCATGCCAATGAGGATGATTTGCTGCGAATGGAAGATAGTCCCACGAAAAAATCCACGGACTCAGCCATTCCGGTGAGATTTCTCTCAGTCTGGTCACAACGCTCGCATCCTGAAACCAAACCGGCACCAGAAATATCTGGCCACAGGCCGTGGAGACCACTAACCCGGCCAGCACCATGGGCACCGTGCAACCATCAGGAATGATGCGCAGTTCAAAGTCGATGAAGGTGGCCACAATCAACGAACATATCATGGCCATATGAATCGCGTATCGCACATGCAGCCAGCCCGGACTGGCCCACAAGTTTGTGATCGTTTGAGGCCCCTCCGGAGTTTGAATCCCGAAGTCCGCCACACGGCCCCAGAAATTCTCCGGCATCTCTATCTGATATACGGCAATGAATAAAACGCCGGTCAGGAGTTCTACAAGCGGATAACGCATCGAAATCGGCCGATGGCAACTGCGACATTTTCCTCGTAGCAATAACCAGCCAAACAGCGGGACGTTGTCGCGCCATTTGATGGCAGCCGCACACCTTGGGCAACCCGAGCCATGACTATTCAGGGACTTCAGCTGATCCCAAAGGCTGGACTTTGACGGGAACCTGTGAATGCAGACGTTGAGGAAACTGCCAATACAAGTACCTAATATAAACAGGAATGACAGCACAAAAAACCTGGGCAGGTCGTAAAGCATCATCCAGTGTGCTCCCGGGATTCGTGTCCTGTAATGTGCCTTGCGATTCGCTCGGCCATTTGAGCCGGACGCTCAATCCCTGCATCGACAATGAGTGTGGCACATTCGCGATACAAAGGCTCTCGTTTCGCCAGGACTTCGGTGACTTCTTCTGCAATCGGCCTGCCAGTCAGACTTGGTCGGCGCTGCGTGGACGACCGATCTCCGCCAAGGCGCCTTGCCAGCACGTCTACCGATGCCTGCAGCCAAACAACAGGCCCGGCAGCCCTTATCAGCTTTCGATTGGATTCTGCCAGGATCGCACCACCACCGCTGGCAATCACGAGATCAGACTGCTGAAGCAGCTCGGCAAGAATTTCGGACTCTCGCTGGCGGAAGCCCGCTTCTCCTTCGTGTTCAAAGATATCCTTAATCGAAGCACCCGCACGCTGTTCAATAACGTCGTCGCAGTCGACCCAGGACCAACCAAGTTTTCTGGCCAGCCTGGGAGCAACGCTCGACTTTCCGCTCGCACGGTATCCGATAAGTGTGACGACCATGACCATCAAGTCTTGCTGTTAATCCCGCCGTTTTCAGAATATCTCACCGGGAGAATCAATCTTCGTCTTCGTCATCGTTTGCCTCCGGTGTCTCGGTCGCATCAGCAGCAACAATCATTCTCGCCGCTGACATCGCCTTTCTGAGCGTATCTTTCATGTATTCGCGTGGTGCTGGTTTCCCTGTAAACAGTTCAAACTGATGAGCAGCCTGACGAATGAACATTTCGATTCCGCCCACAGTTGGACATCCGCGTTCGCGGGCATATTTCAACAACAACGTTTGTTCGGGATTGTACACGGTATCAAAGACCAGCATGGAATCGCTCAGCCAGTTCGGCTCAAACGGGGTTTCATTCAGCTTAGGGTGCATTCCAACAGACGTGCAGTTCACCAGGATTTCGCAGGTCTCTGCACCACGGTTTTCCCACGAGATGAACTGGCAACCCAGTTCGGCAGCCAGCGAACGACCTCGCTCACGAGATCGATTTGTTATCGACACCGCAGCCTCCTGTCGGATCAAAGCGTGCCCCACTGCGCGAGCGGCTCCCCCTGCACCAAGTATGAGTACCCTGCGACCAACGAGATAACGGACGCCACCTGCCTTCGCCAAACCATCCTGAATGGCCTCGAGAGCCGCTGACGCATCCGTATTGGTGGCGACCCACTGCTCATTCGTTCGATACAGAGTATTGGCCGCACCAATTTCGTCGGTTTCGTTGTCCTGTGATTCGCAGAACTGTAACACGGCTTCCTTATGGGGAATCGTGACGCTGTAGCCACTGATCCCGAGCTTGTCAAATTCGTTCAGAGAATTCAGCAGCCCATCAGCGGGTACTCGCAACGGCAGGTAGACGGCATCGATTCCCGTCTTTTGAAAAGCAGCATTGTGAATCAGCGGACTCTTGCTCTGAGCAATCGGATCACCGATCACCCCGAAGACTTTGGTGTCTTTTGTAATCTTATTGAAACGATAGAGATTACGTACTTCGGCAAATGACAATTGCCCGGGAGCCATCTCGCGTTCGCGACTGAAGCTGGCATATGTGAATGGAGAACCAGCCCGACCACACAGAATGCGGCTGATCGTTCCAAATTCTCCCATGCAAAAACCAACCGTCGGCACTGAAGAAGAGTTGACCATTTCCAGCATGCGCACGTTGTCGGCAGGGGAGTTGGCCATGGTGACAATCTTGACCACATCCGGATCACACTTCGACATTCGGCGATGGATATCGTACAGCTCGATCGGTGTCTCGTCGAAGTTATGATAGCTGACGATTCGCTTCGTCGTCCCGTAACGGCGAATGGCACCAGCAATATCATCTTCCAGGTCAACGTACTCCGCACCCGCAATGATGGCCTCTCGCAGTATGGCAAGCCGCTGTTCTTCTGTGCCGAACCATCGACCACGATCCGACCGACGTCGACACGTTACAACGACAGGTGTCGGACGATTCTTCAACAGCAGCCCTATATCCGGCTTTTTGCGCATGTAGTCAACGCGCAATTCAACGAGTTCCGCGCCCTTGGCGGCAAGGGCCTTATGTTCTTCCATTATTGACGAATGGCGAGTTCGTCCGAGACTTACGCAAATCATGGTCGGTCAAATCCGTTTTGGGACGGTCTTGTGTCTTCGCAAACAGGCTCATCTTGGCTCCAATTGCCTGGTTTTGACAGAAACGCGGGCATTGGAGTTCAGCAAGCGTGGAGTTTAGGCCATCATCGGCTCTGTCGTGAGTAAGATTACGCTCGATGAGCAAAAAACGTTCGTAGTCCACAAGTTTGGACATCTGATCGCCCTGAATTGCTCAAGGAACCGGCTGGGCAACAGAATCCGGCGATTTCGTTTTTGACATTAACTCTTGCACTTTGTCAATGATTCTCGCCTCAATTGATGGCGCAAAGGGGCCAGGAAGTGTCGTAAACCGCATCGCTCGGCCGCCTTCGTACCCGCCTTTTTTCAGAACTCTCAGGGACGGCACGTAGCCAAAAACATCGTTGCTGTATCCGGCAACCCAGACAGCGGCATCAGCCTTCAGGTCCTGTTTCAGTCTCAAGGAATAATCGACAACAACTTCACCCGACCAGGTGGTGTGGCGAATTCCAGATCGACAGATTCCAATACGGTTTGCATTGTTCCTTCGATCGGGACGAATTGGCCCAAGCAGACCCGCTTTGACTGCGAGAGCCCGTGTGCTTCCATGATGCTCGGCAAGTTCCAGTTCTCCGCGAGGTTGCGGATTCTGATCCCCGCCACATTGCCTTTCATGCTTCAGATTCCTACAGTGGCCAAAGACCGTCCAGCCCCCCTCGCGAGGTCCCGTCATGATAACGTCTTTTCGTCGTCGAGGTTTCTTGTCTGCGGCCACTGCTGGAGTATCGCTGCTCAGCCGTTCGAATTTGATTGCGGGACTTGGGCCCGTGGCTCATGATGAAGTCACTTATCAATCCGGGATCGTTCCGCTCCGTCCAGAGATTGAACCGCTGGTCCGCCTGATTGAAGACACGCCGCGTGAGCGACTCATGGAAGAGATCGGCGTTGGCATTCGTAAGGGGCTCAGCTATCGCGAAGTTCTAGCGGCTTTGTTGCTGGCAGGGGTTCGCAACGTTGAGCCTCGTCCGGCCGTTGGTTTTAAATTCCATGCCGTATTGGTTGTGAATTCCGCTCACATCGCCAGCCTGAACTCACCGGACGCCGATCGATGGCTGCCGATTCTTTGGGCACTCGATGAATTCAAAAACTCACAGGCCCGTGATGTGAGTGAGGGCAACTGGACGATGTCCGCGGTCGATGAATCGGGAATTCCGTCCGTCGAAAAACTTCGCGACGTCTTTCATCAGTCAATGGCCTCCTGGGATGTAGCCCTTGCCGATGTGGCCTCGGCCGGTGTCGCTAGGAATCTGGGGGCGGCGGAAGTTCTGGAGTTGTTTGCTGGATACGCAGCCCGCGACTTTCGCAGTATCGGACACAAAGCCATTTATCTGGCTAATGCATGGCGAACTCTGCAAACGATCGGCTGGGAACATGCAGAACCAGTTCTTCGATCTCTCGCGTATGCTCTGCTGAATCATCACGGGGAACCGAACCCATCAATGAATGATCTTGCCCCGGATCGATCCTGGCGATCGAATCAAAGACTTGCCACCACTATTCGGAACGGCTGGGAATCTGGCAGGATTGACAGTTCTGCAACATCGCAGCTTTTGACGTTGCTTCGTTCAGGTGGGCCGGACGAAGCGGCTGATGGTGTTGTTGAACAGCTCAACGCAGGCGTGTCACCGCAATCCATCTATGATGCGATACACCTTGCATCGGGTGAGTTACTGGTCCGACAGACAGGGATTGTGTCACTGCATGCCATGACGACAACCAATGCGATCCGCTACTTGTTCGACAATGTGAGTTCTCCCGAAACACGCAAACTGCTGCTGCTGCAGAACGCGTCCTTCCTGCCGCAATTCCGCGAGTCTATGAATTCCCGAGGCAAGATTGGCGAATTCCGAATTGATGAACTGACACCGACAGACAATAAGGAAACCGTAACTGTCGATTCGATTTTCAGCAGCGTTGGCCATCAGCCTCTTCAGGCAGCCCGGCAGGTCATGTCGTTCCTCACATCCACGAAGGATGCAGAAGCTTTGATCAATGCTGGCCGACGTTTGATTTTTCTGAAGGGCAACGACTCACACGACTACAAGTTCAGTACGGCGACGATGGAAGACTTTTACAAGATCTCGCCGCCTCTGCGGAACAGTTTTCTGGCCGCGAGCACCTACTACCTGAAGGGCTCGGGGGCCGCCGACAACAAGTTGATCGATCGAATCCGGGCGGCTCTGGGCTGAGTACCCTAATTCAAGCATGGGGATCATCAGGCAGGCAGGCTCGAGATTCAAGACTTGAAATGGTCCAATGAATGTTTGGCATCGGACAGCATGCTGGTCGCTTGCATCAGTCGATTGCAGTCATTCTCCGCAGCCTGAATCATCCTTTCCCATGAGATTTCACCTCGCGGCAATGATAATTTATTTCCCTCCACTTCTCAGGAACAACTGTCCCAGTGCTGTCGGAGTATTGCCGTAAACCTGCTGGACCGCCTTACCAGCATCAGGGCTCTTGCGAAGTTCACCGACGAGTTGCTGGAAGCGACCTGGTCCACCCTGCGTAAGCAAGAACTTGACCAGCAGGTAACCGACATCGCCAACTTCTTCAGGAGCCAGAGTTCCATCATTGAAAAGTTTCCCTGCATCATCAATCGTTGAGACGGCCCTGGCGGCTCGGCCTGGAATCGCTTTGACATAGACAGAATCTCCGGCAAGCCCCGACTCCAACATGCCAAAGCCCTGCTTCAGCCAGTCGGGAAGACTGGA
>JANPHT010000642.1:0-10306 GCA_031424595.1 Planctomycetota bacterium | reverse complement strand
GTGGTTGTCCTTGATCAGGACGCCATCATAGAGTCCCATCCGATGGTTCATGCCTCCGCCGCATCGAACTGCATACTTCTGCAGTAGCCGATAACCAGGCAAAGTCTTTCGAGTATCCAGTATGACTGCTCGCGTACCCCGCACCAACTGCACAAACTCGGCAGTGCGAGTAGCGATACCGCTAAGGTGAGTCATAAAATTCAGCACCGTACGCTCGCCGGTTAGCAGGCTTCGCACTGGACCACTGATCGAAGCGACGACACTTCCGGGTTGCACCGTCTGACCGTCGGCCAGTTGCAGTTTCCAGGATATTGGTCCTGGCAGTTCATCAAAAACCAGCGGCAGGATCGGCAAGCCGCTGACGATTCCCTTTTGACGTGATACGATGTTGACCGACGCATTCAATTCTGCCGGAATCGTGGCAAGGCTGGTCAAATCTCCAACATCACGCAGATCCTCCTGCAACGACATACGAGCCAGAATCTTTGCCGTGGCCTTGGTTTCGTGGTCAAAAACCGGGAGCATTGTGTGACCTTCAGAGAAATGTGCCTTGAATGGTGCGAAGGGGCAACGAACAGATTGATCTGCAAAAGCACGCTGGATCCGTCACTCATCAGGAAATCGGCGGATGCACTCTTTCAGGATCGTCTGTTGTCGATGCGTTGTCAATCTGCTGCAAACTTGTTGAGATGTCGCCAATCCAATTCCGACTCTGCGAGAAATTAACATGTTTCGACATACTGTTTTGTGCCTGCTGGTCTTGTCATCCCTGGCTGCCGCCGCTCCACCCGTCTCGATTCCGTTAGCAAGTCCGGCGTCGCTGGGCATGGATGGCGAACGACTGTCGATCATTGATGACCTGGTCCAGGAAGCACTGGACCAGGAAAAGATGCCGGGGGCAGTTGTCGTCATTGGTCGGCGTGAAGGTGTCGTCTTTCGAAAGGCCTATGGTTTTCGACAGACGGCCCCCGAGAAAGTTCCTATGAAGATCGACACCGTGTTCGACCTCGCTTCGCTTACGAAGCCGATCGCAACAGCCACGAGTGTCATGGTTCTCGTACAGCAGGGAAAAATCGACATCAACGCAACTGTGGCGACTTATCTGCCCGACTTCGCAGCGAATGGCAAGGACAACATCACAATCCTCCACCTACTGACTCACACAGGTGGATTGATCGCCGACAATTCGATTGATGACTACAAGAATACTCCTGAGGAAGCCATTCAAAAAATCTACGCACTGAAACCCAATGCGGCCCCGGGAGCAGAATTCACATATAGCGATGTGGGCTTCATCGTCCTTGGGCAGATTGTAAAAGCAGTCAGTGGCACCGATGTCCATGAGTTTTCGCAGAAAGCCACATTTCAGCCGCTTGGAATGCATGAAACTGGTTATCTGCCAGGTGACACCCTCAAATCCCGCGCGGCGGTCACACAGGAGCGTGAAGGTCGTTGGATGCAAGGGGAAGTGCATGATCCGCGAGCGTATGCTTTGGGTGGGATTGCCGGGCATGCCGGTTTGTTTTCAACGGCTGACGACTTGTCGAAGTATGCTGTGATGATGCTTAATCACGGTCAATTGGGCGAAGCAAAGATTCTGTCACCCGAGACATTTACTCTGATGACGACAGCCATCGCAGTGCCACGAGGCCGCCGAACGCTCGGCTGGGATGCCAGGACAGGATACTCGTCAAATCGAGGTGACTTGATGTCATCCAGTGCTTTTGGTCACGGAGGATTTACGGGAACCGGCATCTGGATTGATCCTTCACAGAATCTATTCGTACTGTTCCTGAGTAATCGGGTGCATCCAGACGGCAAAGGGCTGGTGAATCCATTGATTGGTCGTATCGGGACTGTTGCGGGGGCAGCGATTCAGGATGTGGCTGCCTCAGGTTCGTCAGTGAACCCCCCTGATGTTCTGAACGGCATCGATGTGTTGCAACGCGACGGCTTTGCTCCTTTGAAAGGACGCCGGATTGGGCTCATTACTAATCAGACGGGCCTAAGTCGCGAGGGTACCAGCACAGTGCGGCTGCTTCACGATGCTGAAGAAATAACGCTGGTAACGCTATTCAGTCCCGAACATGGGCTGGAAGGAAAACTCGACATCCCCAGGATTGGCGATCAGCAGGATCCCACGACCGGATTGAAGGTCTTCAGCCTTTACGGGGAGACTCGCACGCCAACACGTGAGAGTCTTCAGGGAATCGATACTCTGGTCTTCGATATTCAGGACATCGGCTGCCGCTTTTACACTTACGTTTCCACCATGGGAAATGCCATGAAGGCCGCCGGAGAGAACAAGATCCGCTTCGTGGTGCTGGATCGAATTAATCCGGTGGGAGGCCTTGCTGTGCAGGGGCCAATTCTGGACGAGGGCGATCAGTCGTTCGTGGGTTACCACACACTTCCGGTTCGTCACGGAATGACGGCGGGCGAACTCGCTCAAATGTTCCGATCAGAGATGAAGGTCGATGTCGATCTGCAGGTGATCAAGGTCGAAGGCTGGAAACGAGAACAATTGTTCGACGAAACGGGCCTGACCTGGACGAATCCTTCGCCCAACATGCGTTGTCTGACTCAGGCGTTGCTCTATCCGGGAGTGGGCCTCCTTGAAATGACCAATTTGTCTGTCGGACGCGGAACAGACACACCGTTCGAAGTCATTGGGGCTCCCTGGATTCGAGAACGCGAGTTGGCAGCTCATCTGAATGCTGCGTTGCTGCCCGGCGTTCGATTCGTCCCGGTGCGATTCACTCCCACGGCGACGAAATTTGCGAACGAGTCCTGCGGTGGAGTCAACATCATGATCACAAATCGGCAAATCCTGAATCCGCTGCGGACTGGCATTCAGATGATGTGCAGTTTGCGAGCCCTGTTCCCGGTTGACTGGCAAGCTAAGAGTCTCAATCGCCTGCTTAGCAGCAGCAAAGTTGAAGCGGCTGTGCTGGCAGGGAAGTCGGCGACGGAGATTGAAGCGTTGTGGCTGGAGGACTTGGCGGCATTTCAATCTCGCCGCAGGGCATTCCTGATTTATCCTTGAGGAATAGGGAAACGGGTTGCCGACAGGCTGCTGAAGCATCCGCGTCAACAATTTCAATGACGGTAGCCAGCCGACTATTCCGCTTCATTCGATTCTTCGTCCGAAGCGATCACAAACTCCTCTCCGTTCACGTCCACTCGGTCACCCGGACGAAGCTTTCGGCCACGGCGCGTTTCTACTTCGCCGTTAACCTTTACGGCCCCCGATTTGATGATCATTTTTGCCTCGCCTCCCGACTGAGCGACCAATGCCAGCTTGAGGAATCGATCGAGTTCGATAGTCTCTGGAGATGCCTCAGAGTTTTCTGATTCCGACATTGATTTATCCTGAGCTGATTAAGCGGCGCGATAATCGCCATGGAAATGATGAGGATTTATTCCGGCATCCTGAATTGCAGACTCTGCTCAACACATCGAAGTTTAACAGACCGAAGGTATTTTTTAATGCGACCCGACGACGATGATGAGGACTGGGACGAATCCTGCTCTGAAGAAACCGGCGATGATGATCCGGATCTGGAGCCCACTCGGGATTGCCCCTATTGTGGATTTGAAATGCTGGAAATCTGCGATCGATGTCCTTCGTGCGGGCAATACCCATCGAAAGAGGACACTCAGCACAAACAGAGTCAGCCAAGGTGGGTGATTCTGGCCGGATTTCTTTGTCTCGCTATCATGCTTTTCTGGATTCTGCTTCGACTTTAGCACATCGCTGAAAACGTATCTGAAACCCTCGATGCAATGCCTGTCATTGCAGCCGTTTTTCACTGCAGAGTGCCTGTCGCTGGAAGATTCCGCACACCTCGATTTCTATCGCAGACTTTCTTTTCACACGCAGTCCGGGGCCAGCGTTTCAGCGTGTAGAACACATCGCCTGCGATTCACTGGTACTGAGTCTCGCCGGGTTGCTCAGCAAGTCGAAAGAGTGGGGCGTCAGGCAGTTCGGAAGTGATCCGAATCGTTTCCGGGGCAGGGACTTTTCCGGGATCTCTTAAGATCTCCGCTTCGACCAGTGTGGCATAACTCAGGCAAAGCAGTAGTCCCATCGCCACACCGTTCGGCAACGCATCTGTTCCAAAGAATTTCATTGCACTGCCGGCAGACTTAGCCAGTTTCACTTTCGCTCCATCCCATTGCACGCTGTACATTTCGTCCAGAACAAGATGCGAAAGGAATCCAAGGCCGACACCAACCGCCATGAGAATTCGCACTCGGATTTCGTTGGTATGGTAGCTGAGAAACGTCAGCTCGGCAGCAATCAGCAGTGCCGGAATACTATGAAACATTCCACGATGCACGGTGAGCTTTGACAGCAGAAAAGCGCCTCCATATCGAACGACGCCGTAGCAGATGAGGGAAAATAGCATGGCACGATCACCATGAACTCCCATTGAGTACACGTGCTGAATCAGCATCAGAGGAGCCAGCGCGGCAGTCACGCCGAAGAGTTCTCGAATTGGCTTGCCACTGTCTGAATCCAGATCAGGCAACATGCCGGCAATCCACGTCAGAATCGCGGCAATCGCAGCCTGAGCAAAGCTGAAACCAAACATAAGCACTGCAGCGCAGGCGTAGGCGACGCCCAGTATTCCGCTGACAGTGACATGTTCGCGATACCCAGCCATCCAGAGTTCCTTCTCCCGTTCTGACAATCCCGGCAATCAATCTTTGTTCCGCCGCCCATTGTCAGCCTTAGGGCTCACGGAAGTAAGATCAGACTGACCAAAAATTCGTCCCTGACACACACTCTTTCGGCAGGCTCCGGCAGAACCTGCCGCTTCCATCCCGATCGCGCACAACTTGGTTCAGGGAAATCCTTGATTTGGGCTGGCGAACGTCAACATCCCGGTACACAGCCAGACTCAAACCGCAAATTTCATTCATAGCCAGATTGTGGATCCACCGAGTGCTGATTTGTCGCTAGACAAGCCCACGCTTTTTGCGAATCGACCACTCAATCGTCATCAACAGGATAAGTGCCAACATCATGAACCAGTTATCCCAGAGACTCAACTGCCGCTGCCGCGCAAGCGAGAGCCCCGGCAGGCCGTTGTGAGCCCAGGCGTCGAGACGTTCCTGAAGTTGTTTTTCTGTGAGAAACTCACCTCCGCTTGCATGCGAGATTTCTCGAAGCATGGCAAAATCTGCCGTAGGATTGTCCAGTTCCGGATCTCTGGCATTCACGTGAAAACGAGTCACTGCGATACCAGCCAATGACTGCCCGCCCCTGCTGGCTTTCACGCGTGCCCAATAGTCACCTGGTTCCGCGGTTTCGGCAAAATCGGCAAAACTCATTCCTGTTCCGGTTCGTGGAGTCAGAGAATGAACCTTACCCTGAGGATCTGTCACCTCGACGCCGAACACAGCGTCGATGATGGGATTTTTTTGTTCGTCGCGGATTCCAAACGACAACTCGGTGGACTGTCCGGGCGTCAAGTCGCGTGGTGTTGCAGTGATCCAGATATCCTTCTCGTCGTCAGTCTCTTTCCGAGTAAGCCATAAGACGACCTGACGCCAGAATCGAGTGTGCTCTTCTGCGAACCCCTTTGTGTACCAAAGCCAGGTGGAATCACCGGCAAATGCCAGCACTCGGGACGCGCCAACTTCGTGGGCAATCAGCAGGGGATGACCCTGGTCCGATGTGGCCAGCACCTGAGCGAGCGAGTTTTCCAGAGGAATGAGCAAGTTCGCGCCCGAAAGCGGTGGCAACTGAGCCCAACGAGACCGATTCTGTTCACTGGCAATCTGCAGCATGTATTGACCAAGTCCGTCGCGAGCTGGCATCATCTGCTGGGGCTGATCGAGCCACTTGTTTTCCGGAGTCAGCAGGACTGGAATCAAAGGACCCAACACAGTCTGGCCATATCCACCTGCTCCATAATTCCTACGGCCGCCAGTCATCATTAATCCGGCGCCGCGATTCAGACACTTGAGCAGCGCAGTCAGCTGTTCCTGAGTAAATGCGGATGCAGGCACGTCTCCAATGATGTAGCCATCGTAGTTGCCCGGAACAAAGAATTTTTCGGGGATGTTCTTTTTAATGCCTGATGCTGGCAGCAGCAAGTTTTCATAATCCACCTGAATACGACTGCTGTCATTGATCTCGCGAATCCACTTCTGTTCGGCACGCACGGTGTCAAAATAGGCCACACGAATTCCGCCGCGGCGTACTCGAATGATGGTCTCAACGCGATTATTCGTTTTCCGCACCTCTGCTGGCAGTGGCTCGGCTTCGACAGCCAGCTTGATGTCACCAGTCTGCTGAGGAGCAATCTGCATCTGAATGATTTGCTCTTCAGAAGTTTCTGTGGGAGTGACCATGACAAGCGATTTTGAATCATTTGACAACGGAACGGGCTCCATCGGCCCGCTCTTCCCATCCATGATTCCAGCACGGTTTTCCAGCATCACCCGCAGACTGACCTTTTGCCCCTGAGCGCCGACTGACTTCAGGCGAACTCGAATCATCAGGACATTGCCCTGGAATACTTCCCGCGATACATCCAAATCATCCAGTGCCAGGTCTAATGACGAACTGGAGGCTTCGGTACTACCATAACCGACAGAGAAGATGGCTCGTTGTTGCCGACCGAAGAGCCTGGCGACCTGCACTGGCTCCACATCCATGATTCCTGTCGCAGCCTGGCGACCATCTCCCAGCAGGATGACCACCGGCACGCGACTGCGTGAAATTTCCTCAGAAGCATCTTCCAGTATCTTGCCGATTGCTGTCAGGGTCCCTTCGGCTGTTTCCAAAGGCGTCTCGACTGGCTTCAGCCCGTCCGCGTAATCACGGAAGCGAATCTCCGCTTTTTCAGCAATCGCCGCCAGGCTGGAATCGACTGATTTCAGTGTCTTCAGTAACGCCTGACGACGTGTGCCTCCCCCAGGGACATCTTCCGTCTGCATGCTCTTGCTGGCGTCACTGAGAATATAAAGAATGGCCTCCGATTTGTCATTGGTTTCAAAGACCACGACGGGGCGTAGTAACAGCAGCACAATCAACAACAGGATGCCAAATCGCAGACCGATAAGAGACTTACGCCAGCCCGAACTCAGATGTCGAATTCGCCGAGGATAAGCCAGCCACATCACCGCCAGCATTGCCACGCAGGCAAGCAGCGTCAGGGTCCAGGACCAGACTGGCTCAAAATGAACGGACATACGTTTTCATATCGTACAGAAGCGCAACGTTCCCTCGTCCGATTTCGGCAGAAGGCTTTCCAGGGGCTGTTTGACTGAGCTCTACATTGTGAGTTGCAAGGCACTCGTCGCAGGTGTCGGCCCGCTGAGTCTCCAGACAGCCCCCAGCGATTAGCTGGTTTCCGCCCACTCAATGACCAGCCCTCCCGCCGTCTTCCCTTAAGCCGATCGGCGGGCGGAGCATAACAGATTCGTAATCCGAAACAGTCTCGCTGCCGGGAGATCTGCTTCACAAGCAGAGAGGCAAAACGTGAAGTGAAGCGCCATTTTTTCCTCGTTTGGGCAAAAAACGCCCCCAACCGGGAATTCCTGACGTCGCTTTTCTCTGATCCGGCAGAAGAGTGACGCAATTACTTGTTTTCGAAACCCAACCGTGAAACAATTTGCAGGTCAAAACGGGCGGAAATCGCGAACCCATTGTCCCACACAATGGTCAAAGATGTCCGATATGATTTGGCGCGCCAGATGCACTTCACCCGAAGTCACCTGGCGAAGTTGGTTGCGGCGTTGTAAAACGTCAGAGACAACCGCGGCCTTGGTGTGAATCGCCATCAAAAAACACAACGATTGACTGTACTGGTGACCTCGGAACCATGCTGAATTCGCTTCGAGCACTCAAGACTAATGCCTCACGGTCTTTGACCGACAACACAGCATGTGTTGTGGCTGCTGTTGCGTGCTCGCGATTTGCAGCGGTTGTGACGATTGTGAATGTGGGTGCGAAACGCGCGGCTGCGTCCAAACGGGCCATTCAACCACTAAACTGACCGTGTCCTGATCACGTGTGTCAGCGAATCCTGGTGGCAAATTCGATGCGCACACTCCTTAATCCCATGGCGGGCGGTTGGTCAACAGCCCTCCAAGACAACTCGCAGAACTGAAATGTACGACTGGTGTACCTGGAGTTTACACTCAAGGCTCGCCGGATTTGATTTTGAAAGAGAAGGATCACACACATGGAAGATATTCGCGGCAATCCTTATCCAGCTCCGTTTCGACCTTCTTACGGCGCCCCGGAAGCCACCGGTTTATATGATCCACGGAACGAACACGATAACTGCGGCGTTGGTTTTGTTGCTCATATCAAGGGCCAGCGATCCCGTCAGATCATTGACGATGCCGACCGCATCCTGCGACACATGGATCACCGTGGCGCTTGCGGCTGTGAATCCAACACTGGTGACGGGGCCGGCATGCTCACCGCTCTGCCACATGCCTTCCTGAAGCGAGTTGCCAGGTCGGACATCGGCGTTGATCTGCCAGAACCCGGTCAATACGGCGCGGGAGTTGTCTTCCTTCCACAGGATGAAGCTCAGCGAGCCACCTGCAAAAAGACCGTCGAAGAATTCATCGCTCAGCAGGGCCAGAAACTGCTCGGCTGGCGAACATTGCCTGTTGACTATGACAAGGCCGACATCGGCAATTCCGCTCGCGCCTGCGCGCCGCATATGGAAATGCTGTTCGTCGGCGGCGCCGAAGGACTCGACAAGGATGCTCTGGAACGCCAACTGTTTATCATCCGCAAGTTGTCCAGCCACAAGCTTCGCAACAGCGTCATGGAGCAGGCATTGCTGTTTTATGTCTGCTCTTTGTCTACCAAGCTGATTATCTACAAGGGCATGCTGACATCGTTCCAGGTTCTGCCGTTCTTCAAAGATTTACAGGCCGAAGATTACGACACGCACCTGGCGATGGTGCACTCGCGATTTGCCACCAATACTTTCCCAAGCTGGGACCGTGCTCAGCCGCTGCGATTCATGTCGCACAACGGCGAGATCAATACAGTGAAGGGAAACTCCAACTGGATGTTCGCGCGCCAGGGCATGATGAAGAGCGAACTTTTTGGTGATGATATCAAGAAGCTGTTCCCGATCGTCGAGCCACATACATCTGACTCCGGTTGCTTCGATAACGCCCTCGAGATGCTGTATCACTCCGGCAGCACGCTGCAGGAAATTGTCATGATGATGGTGCCGGAAGCATGGCAGAATCATCAGACGATGCCGGAAGACAAGCGAGCGTTCTACGAATACTACTCGGCCATTCAGGAACCATGGGACGGGCCAGCATCGATCTCCTTTACTGATGGTCACTACATCGGAGCGACTTTGGACCGCAATGGTCTGCGTCCCAGTCGTTACTACGTCACGAAGGACGACAAGGTTGTCATGGCGAGCGAAGTCGGCGTGCTGGATATTGATCCTCAGAACGTAAAATACAAGGGGCGATTGCAGCCGGGTCGCATGTTCCTTGTCGACTTTGAACAGGGTCGCATCATCGACGATGAAGAACTCAAGTCTGACGTGGCGTCTCGCCGTCCGTACAAGCAGTGGGTCCAGGAACAACGTATTCGTCTGGAAGAACTGCCAAAGAAAACTCCAACAGAAAGATTGACCGGTCAGGAACTGCTAAGTCGTATGCAGGCGTTCGGATACACATCCGAAACCATGAATTTCATGCTGTTGCCGCTGATCAAGGCCGACAAGGACCCTATCGGGTCGATGGGCAATGATGCGGCACTGGCCTGCTTGAGCGATCAGCCTCGAATGCTTTACGACTACTTCCATCAACTCTTCGCTCAGGTGACGAATCCGCCAATCGATTCCATCCGCGAAGAAGTCATCATGTCGTTGGAATGTTACATCGGACCGGAAGCAAATCTGCTCGACACGAAAAAGGAAAGCTGTCACCGTCTGGCGATTCCGCATCCGATTCTGACCAACCATCAGATGGCCAATCTGAAGGGCATCAACTATCGCGACTGGAAGTGCAGGACAATCGACATCACCTATCTGAAGTCGGACGGCATCGCGGGACTACGACCGGCTCTCGATCGCATTTGCAGGGAAGCACGCGAGGCGATTCAACATGGATACAGTCTGATCGTACTGTCTGACCGCAAGATCAGTGCCGAACGTATCCCCGTGAGTTCTCTCATGGCGACGGGGGCTGTTCATCACCATCTTGTGCGACACGAAGAGCGAACTCGAATCGGTCTGCTGGTTGAATCAGGGGAAGCACGTGAAGTCCATCACTTCTGCCTGCTGATCGGCTATGG
>JANPHT010000641.1:0-6533 GCA_031424595.1 Planctomycetota bacterium | reverse complement strand
TAAACCGCTTGTTGATGCCACAGCAGTCAGTCTTGTCAATCCGCCAACTCGAGACGACAAGACCTGGGCCATTATCCTGAGTGTAGGCACTTCCATCATTTTGTTTATTGGTCGCTATAAAATGGTGGAAGTGTTTTCGGTGGCGCTCGTTGTCGTGTTCACGTTCATAACGGTTGGAAACGTCGTTGCTTTACAGGAAACAAAGTACGCTCTTTCAACAGCCGACTTCCTGAGAGGCTTCAGCTTTGGACTTCCGGACGGCGACAGCACAGCGGCAATTTTGACGGCTTTTGCGACGTTTGGGATTATCGGTGTGGGGGCGACGGAGTTGATCAGTTACCCCTATTGGTGTATCGAAAAAGGGTATGCCCGATCTGCCGGTCCACGAGATTCCAGCGATGGCTGGCTAAGAAGGGCTCAAGGCTGGTTCTATGTGATGAAATGGGATGCCTTTGCCTCCATGGTGATTTACACGCTGGCGACAGCCGCATTCTATCTGATGGGAGTCTGCGTGCTGCATTCTGAGGGAAGAGATCCCGAGGGAATGCGCATGGTCAGCACACTGTCTCGGAGTTACGTGCCAATTTTCGGTGAGTACGCTCGATGGTTGTTTCTTTCAGGTGCCATCGCGGTGTTGTATTCGACTTTTCTGGTCGCGAATGCCGGAAACGCTCGAATGATGGCAGACTTCGCGAGTGTCATTGGGTTATGCTCACAGGACCATGAGAGCAAGGGTCGTGTGCGATTGGTGCGATGGCTGTCGACGATCCTGCCACTGATCTGCGTGGTCGCCTTTGTTGCGTTTCCAGAACCCGTGCGCCTCATCAAGATCGCCGGAATGACACAGGCAATCATGCTTCCGATGCTCGGATTCGCGGCACTCTATTTTCGGTTTCGTGAAACGGATGTGCGGCTTCGGCCTGGTCGAGCCTGGGACGCGGCGCTCATGATTTCCAGCCTCGCCCTGCTGATCACCGCCTGCTGGGGAATCTACAAATCAGTTTCCGATCTGCTGCCAAAACCAGCAGCGGTTGTCGTCGAGCCGTCCGATAAAAAGCTGGCGGTAGCATGGCCGAACGCCAATAACACCGGTGTTGCAGCGGCGAGCAACTCCGTCCTCCGCTAGTGCATTCTATTCTCCCGTTGTCTTCACGAACTGATCCCAGGCACCGGCGACGTTGGCGGATTTTGTGTCACCATCGTGGAAGTACATCGCATATCGAAGTCGGAGCGAATCGCCTTTTTTTAACTGATACGGGATCGATTCGCCTGTACCGTTGGTGTAGGCTTTTTCGCCGAACGGACTGATTGAGAACAGCCCATAATCACGCACATGGTAACGTGAGGGACGGAAATTCTTCGGATGGTCCATAATGGCCACTCCTACAGTTTTTCCACTGACCTCCCCATAATAATCAATCCAGTTGAATGCCTTACCCCAGCACTCTTTTGTGGTTTCGGTGCCGTCACAGGCCACAACATGTCCGCCATTCTTTTCTTTCATGGAAGGCGCCACTCGAAATCCAAATAATCCTTCCTTTGTGTCGTCGAAAGTGACGTCCACATGGGATGCCGTCAGCGACATGTCGTAAACCAATAAGCGGTTTGGATGAATCGTGATCACGGCAGTCTCTGTAAGTTGTGGAACGCCAGTTTCCGGATGACGCCATTCATTCACAACTTCAAACACCCCCGTCGGTCCGGCAGCATGCACTGTCTTCACCTGCACATTGCGAATCGGACCCTTCTCAGCCCAAAACTTGACGCCATTGACTTCGTCGATCGCGTTCCACATTCCCTTATGGTGGGGATGATCCGCATCGGAGGAATCACCAAGGGCTCTGTTAATCACGACACCGGATGCGGTTCTGACTGGCAACAGGAACGGCTTTGGCAATTCGGGCCCAAAGTTGTAGATGGCAAACGGATCGCTGTTGATTGTAATCGTCAGTATTGACGCTTCCTGCTTTATCGCAACTTTGTCTTCAGCGATTGAAAGCGGCGAACTGACTGTGGCAAGGACAATAGCCAGAAATGCTGCAGCCCTGAGAGAACTTCCGCGCATGAGTGGGTTTCCTGTGATGAGACGACCGGGATCCTGATTCGACTTCATCATGCTACCGATTCTTTCTCCTCGATGCCAGAAAGACGCAACGTTCTGATCCCATGATGATGACTCAACGGGATGACCCGGTTGAGCGGGAATCGCCATGATCAGAATTCTGGTCGACAATCAAGGCTCCGAGAAGTTGCCTTGAATCGCTTGTCGTGTAGCATGCGGACAAGAAAGGTGTTTCCCATGCGCCGTTTGATTTTACTGCTGATCGCGATCTTTCCTGCAGACCAACTGGGCTTGTCCAGAGGACGTGGAGACGAAGTGACTTCCCATCAGAAAACGTTAATCTCTGCGACCGCAAGTCATGGGTATCAGCGACCTCCCAGGCCGATCACAGATATTCTCGATGTGCAGCCGACGCCAGCCGTATCGCTCAGTCCAACTCGTGAGTTTATCCTGCTGATCGAACGATCCAGCTATCCACCGATTGAAGACCTGGCAGCGCCAATGCTGAAGCTGGCAGGATTCCGAATCAATCCCCAAACAAATGGACCTCATCTGGCTCCTCGCAGTACGGGGCTGATTTTGCAGTCCATTGCGACTGGCGATCAGCGCCGAATCGACGTGCCGCAAGGTTCTAATCTGGGCTTTCAGGGCTGGTCACCGAACGGCCAATTCCTGGCATTTACGGTGACCACTCGCAGCCACATCGAAATCTGGGTCGCAAACGTTGCTGACGCGAAGGCTCGAAAATGCGATGGTGTTTCGATCAATGGTGCTTATGGCATTCCCGTTCAATGGCTGCCGGATAACAGCGGACTGCTGGTTCAGGTCATCTCGGCCGATCGCGGTCCGATGCCTGAAAAGCCGCTTGCCCCCAAGGGCCCGACAATTGAAGAGAGTTCCGGCAATTCGGGTCCCGTACGGACGTATCAGGATATGCTGCTGAACTCGTACGATGAAGATCTTTTTGAGTATTTCTGTACGTCACAATTGATGAAGATCGACGTTTCCACTCTTGCTGCCACTCCTGTTGGCAAGCCAACATTGATTTCAAATGTCGACGTGTCTCCTGACGGCCACCATCTTTTGATTGTGCGACAGGAACGACCATTTTCCTATCTGTTCCCGGCCAGCCGATTCCCGAAAAAGGTTGAAGTTTGGTCGTGGTCCGGCGAAGTTGAGCACCAACTGGCAGCGTTGCCGCTCGAGGATCGCATTCCGATCGAAGGCGTTCCGACAGGGCCTCGTTCTGCGGGCTGGCAGCCGACTCAACCTGCTACGCTGGTCTGGCTGGAGGCGCTCGACGAGGGAGACCCACGCAAGCCCGTGGAGTATCGCGACAAAGTTCTGAAGCTGGCGGCTCCTTTTCAGAATCATCCGACAGAGATCACCAGAACCGAACAACGTTGCACCGGCATCATGTGGGGCGAACGCGACGGCCTGGCATTTGTTCGCGACTACGACCGTGATCGCCGATGGACCCGAACGTATCAGATTGATTCGGAAGATGCCGCTGTTCTTCCGTTACTCATCTGGGAGAGGTCGGTGAATGATCGCTATGCAGACCCCGGAACTCCGATGACTCGCCCGTTACCAAATGGCCGACGTGTCATGTGGCAGCATCAGAACTCACTGTTTCTGGAAAGCGCGGGCGCAACGCCCAAAGGCGATCTTCCATTTCTGGATCGCTTTGATTTGAAAACGCGAGAAACCACCCGCCTATTTATTTGCGACGATGAGAGTTATGAGTCCGTCGTCGCCATGCTTTCGGATGATGGTTCGCAGTTCCTGACGCAGCATGAAACTCCCACAGTGCCACCCAATTATTTTATTCGTACTCAGGGAACTGAACCGCGGGCGCTGACGAATTTTCCGGATCCCATGCCACAGCTTCGCGGAATTCGAAAGGAATTGGTAACGTACAAACGCGATGACGGAGTGCCGCTTTCATTTACACTCTATTTGCCGGCTGACTATCAGGCAGGGACGCGATTGCCGACGATTGTCTGGGCATACCCTCGCGAGTTCAATGATTCATCCACAGCGGGTCAGGTTTCCGGCTCGACCAATCGCTTCACCACCATCGGAGGAATCTCGCATCTCTTTCTGCTGACGCAGGGTTATGCGATTCTCGATGAAGCCACAATGCCCATCGTGGGAGCACCCGACGTGGCTAATGACACGTTTATTCCACAAGTTGTCGCGAGTGCTCAGGCAGCAATCGACAAAGCCGTTGACATGGGTGTGACAGATCGGGATCGTGTCGGCGTCGGCGGTCATAGTTATGGGGCCTTCATGACGGCCAACCTGCTGGCACATTCGACGCTGTTCCGGACAGGAATCGCTCGGAGCGGGGCGTACAACCGCACGTTGACTCCCTTTGGATTTCAGAACGAGCGAAGAACTTTCTGGGAAGCCCCACAGATTTACATCACGATGTCTCCATTCGCTGCTGCGGATAAAATTAAGTCACCGATTCTGCTGATCCATGGAGAGGCCGACAATAATCCGGGGACTTTTCCGGTTCAAAGCGAACGACTCTACCATGCGATTCGTGGAAACGGCGGCACCGTACGTTACGTGACACTTCCACACGAGTCGCACGGCTATGTCGCGCGAGAATCCGTCGAGCATACTCTGTGGGAAATGGTGTCCTGGTTCGATCGCTACGTGAAGCCACCAAAACAGTCGTTGACTCCTGAATAATGCTGCGTCACAGCAGGAATAGCCTCCTGATTGGTCCGACAGTAAAAAGTTAAAAACGGGAACCCTCGATTCCGAACGAATGTTCCGCCCGCTCCGGCAAACCGCCATCAGGCATTCATACGGTCTGTCAGCGATGCCATTGACTGCGGGCTCGCGGTCGATTTGCCTCGCCCAATTGAAGGCGCAATTTGACGTCGACCTCTTTTCAACTGATGAAATACGCTTCAGAAAGCGCTGATCGTGATGAAGAACGTTTTCTCAATCGCTGCCTTGACTCTGACGATGCAGGTCAGCTGCGTGAGTGGCTTTGAAAAACCGCTTCTTCACGACGTTCAGATTGGTTACACGGAACTTCGCACCAACTTGCCAGGTGGCCGACACGCCAATGTTCGTACAATGCGTGCCGTGGTGGCAAATGGCGATGGCACTCATCCTCGCAAAGTCGCTGCGGGGCTCGCAGATGGACCGGATGCCTGGACTCAGTTTGCCGGCTGGTCACCTGACGGAACGCAAGCCATCATCGCCCGCGGTTGGCAGGATCCAGTGAACGCCGTCTGGGAAGAGTCGAACCGGACGTTTCGCATGGATCCTGGCAAATGGATGCTCGATAGCTATCTGGTAAACCTGCACGATGGCGTCTCCATCAATGTCACAGGAATTGACCGCGTCAGTCATTACAATGGCGGTCTCTTCTTTCATCCGGATGGCCGCACGCTCGGCTTCACGCCTTTGATCGCCGGAGTCTCCAAGCCCTACCTGATGGATCGGGACGGCCACAATAAGCGGGACGTGTCCGGGCAAGGTGGTGGATTTGCGTACGGCTACAGTGCATCGCCGGATGGCAACCGGATCAGCTATCACGAAAACTACCAGATCTTTATCGCCGATGCCGACGGTTCTCACAAGCGACACATTGCCACAGGCAATCCATTCAACTTCGGACCGCAGTGGTCGGCTGATGGTGAATGGCTGCTTTTTATCAGTGGCGAACACGGCAAGAGCAATCCCTTTGTTGTCAGACAGGATGGTAGTGAGCTTAAAAAACTGGCAGACCAGAACGGCTATCAGGGCTGGGTACTGTTCCTCGATGTTGACGACTTTCATCAGGGTAGCAGCGATACACCTGTTTGGGCGGCCGATGGAAAATCCGTTTTCTATACCGCAACCGTGGACGCAAACGCAGAACTATTTCAGACAACACTGGAAGGTAAGGCCACGCAGTTGACAAAGACTGAATCAGGGACGCTGCATTATCATCCGAAGCCTTCTTCCGATGGACGATGGCTTTTGTATGGCTCAAAACGCCACGGGATTCGTCAGCTGTTTGTGCGTGAAATCTCCTCGGGCCTTGAGCAGCAGTTGACTCAACTTCAGCCAGGATATGCGGCAATTTGGGCTCACTGGCAACGGTAGGTGAACTCATTCGCAGCAACGCCGCTGCGGTGCCGGGTCAGAGGAAAAAGGTTCAGTCTGATCAGCGGATCAGCGACTTTGTCGCGCGCTGATTGGAAGCGAACACGGGGATCGGTAACATATCTCGTGTCGCCCTCTGGGACCGTTGCTGAAACTGAAGACGCAGAATTAGGGGATCACTATGAGCATCATTACATTATCATGTCTGGTATTTATGATCACAGGAGTCACTTTGATGGAACAGGCGGCCGTGAGTGCGGCTGAGCAACCTCTGGTGTTCGTTTCGTCTTTTGCTGGCGGAGATCAAGGAGCGATCCACGCGTTGTCTCTGGACCTGAAGGTCGGTGACGTGGTG
>JANPHT010000640.1:0-3243 GCA_031424595.1 Planctomycetota bacterium | reverse complement strand
TTCAAAGCCGTTGGAGATCGCAGGCTGGATCACAAGGTGCGAGTGATTTGTGTACGCATCAATCCTCACACATCTCGCAGCAAGTATGCAGGCGGTTCCAGTGGAGTGGACAGCGACGGCATTCTTCGCATCGCCACAAACATGCTGGAGGTGCCAGCGGTTGTGATCGCTTTAATATTTTCTTATCGCTGGGCGATTGAGATCTTTTTTAAATTTTTCAAGCACATGCTGGGATGCCGTCACCTGCTGAGCCACAAACAGAACGGTATCGAGATTCAAACATACTCAGCCATCATTGCCTGCATGCTGATTGCTTTGTGGACCCGCCGCCAGCCGACGAAGCGTACGTTTGAAATGATCTGTTTCTACTTCTGTGGCCTTGCCAGCGAAGACTAGCTGATGGCTCATATCGAGAAGCTGAAAAAACAGATCTGATCCTTCGCGGGCTGCTTTCGGCATCTCGTCCGCCGCGATGTGCGCTGCGTGCACCGTTCCCCGCACGCCGCCTGCCACACTTTGATCAACGCACGGCATTCCATTGCGGCAATCTTCGCTGTTCGCGACACACTCCGATCCGCTACCCTGCTTCGTACTGCGATCCCCGTGCCGAACAGTATTGGGCCTGACCCGTTTCATGCTTCCGAACGCCTGCATCGGGCACTGCAGTCGCTGCCCGATCATTACCGCGAAGTCATTCACTGGCGGAATTGCGAACGCATGTCGTTTGAAGACATCGGCGTGCAGCTCGGTCGTTCCGCAGATGCCGTTCGTAGACTCCTGGCACGAGCGGTAGAGAACCTGCAGGCAGAAATGGAGACGCAGGCTCTTCCGTGAGAATGAGATTTCAAAACTCAGATTCCGGATTGGAAATCCCGAATCTCAAATCGCAGCGTTCGGCAAATCGCTAGTGGTCTGTCACAGCAAAAAATGAGGGTATCAAAGATAGCGATTTTCTGCGAGAGTGAGGATGTCTATTTCACACTCACTCGCCATGGAAGTCGCAACGAGTCTCAAGAAATTTATCGTTGATTTGTCAGACGAAGAACGCTCGGTCTGCCAGGGGATTATCAAAAAGCTGAAGGGAACGAGCCAAACGGTCAAGCGGGCCAACATCCTGCTCAAAGCGGACAGGGGATGGACCGACACCAAAATTGCCGAGGCGTTGGATTGTCGGGTGAATACAGTGGAAAACTTACGAAAACGGTTCGTGGAAATGGGCTTCGAGCAAACGCTGCAGAGAAAGAAGCGGGCAACACCACCAGTGGAAAAAATCCTTGACGGTGAACAGGAGGCAAAGATCATTGCCATGCGGTTGGGCGATTCACCAAAAGGATTCGGAAAGTGGACTTTGCGACTGTTGGCAAGAAAGATTGTCGAACGACAGATCGCACCAGCGATCAGTTATCAGACGGTCGCGCGGACGCTGAGTTCGCTGCCCACATGGAAGATGGTCTTAGCGGTCTATTCCCGTCCCTATGACGCCAACGTGCCCGTGTTGTGCATGGACGAACAACCCGTTCAGCTTGTTCAGGAGACCCGCGAACCGATCCCAGCCACCGCCAAACATCCCAAACGCATCGATTACGAATACAAGCGAGCTGGTGTCGCCAACATTTTCATGTTTGCCGAACCATTGGCGAACTGGCGTCAAGTCTCCGTTCGCACACAAAAGACGAAGGTCGACTGGGCATTGGAGATGGGAATGTTGCTGGAAGGACGCTACAAAGACTGTCAGAAAGTGATCATTGTCTGCGACAATCTCAACACTCATACCATCGGCGCCTTCTACACCGCTTTCCAGCCAGTTCGTGCGCGAACGTATGTAAGCCGTATCGAATTTCACTGCACCCCCAAGCATGGCAGTTGGCTCAACATTGCAGAGAATGAACTCAGCTGCGTGACGACTCAATGCGTCGCGGGTCGCCGCATCGGCAGCGAAGCCGAACTCCGTGAAGAAACCACCGCTTGGTACGAAGACATTAATTCCATCCAACGTGGCGTCGATTGGCAAATGAAAATCAACGACGCACGCATTAAACTCAAATCCATCTACCCTCAAATTAAGGTGTGACAGACCACTAGAGCCTCTTTCAACTGTACCGGGGCAGCGGTGGTTCGTGACGTCACAACAGATCCAGAGCTTCCCCATTCACCAAGTCTGTAATCACATCATCGGCAGCTTTGAAAAACCAATCGGTGCCGTTGCCGCCAGTCAGCGAATCACGATCGCTGCTATCATTCAGAGCGGTACGGCGAGCCAGCAGAGAGACGACGGGGTTGCCGGTCCCTGCTCGGAGACTCGCAATTCTTTCTGCGTAAGGAAATAACGAAGCCCAGACGTCCACCAACAGGTTCAGATTGCTGATAAGAGAGTCATAAGTAGTACGTCCAGCGATCAGAATGTCGTCGTCGTCATCACCTCGCAAAGTATCCATTCCTGCGCCACCGATCAGCAAGTCTCTACCGGCGCCGCCATTGAGAGTATCCTGTCCCGCATTTCCGACGAGGATGTTGTTGCGCAGATTACCGGTCAAAGCATCATTGCCGGATCCACCGATAGCATTCTCGAATTCTGCCCCTGAACTCAGTTGCAGCGTGCGATTCACATGGACTGTCTGAAAGTTCTGTTGAGCCAGAATGAGCGTGAGAGAGGTGCTAAGTGCAGAGAAATCCAGAGTGTCATTCCCACCGTTTGCCGATTCGACAATCACTTCCGTTTCCGGCAGTGTCGCGGGCGCGAACATATAACGATCGTCACCCGTGCCGCCAGACATCGTATCACTGCCATCACCGCCGGAGATCAGGTCATTTCCATCATTTCCATTGATCACATTGGAACTGGCACTGCCGGTGAGTATGTCATTACCTGAACCACCATTCACGTTCTCAATGACGTTTACTGGCCACGTAACAGTAACACCAGCGGCAACGGTCTGTTTTCCGGATGTCTTCAGACTCACTTTGATCGCAACGCTCGATGGGGAAAAATCCAACGTGTCTACTCCCGCTGAATCTGCGATAGTAATGGCATTCAGGCTAGTGTCGGCGTCGATTTGATAGAGATCCGTTCCCGCTTCGCCACTAAGAAACAACTGGGCAGCATTTCCCTGCTTGACGGGTAACAGATTGGCAAGAATGCTGCCGGCCTTAATCGAAAATGTGTCGTTCGCCGTTGTCCCCACAATTCGAACTGAGTCTGTGGAGGTCAGTCCCACACTTATTAATCCCTGCGCGCGAAGCCGT
>JANPHT010000639.1:0-3195 GCA_031424595.1 Planctomycetota bacterium | reverse complement strand
ACGGTGGGTGGGGAACGATTGGGGCCTACGTCTACATCATGAGCAACAAGTCTCGAACTCTGTATATTGGCATGACGGGTGATCTTCTTCAGCGAGTAGGACAGCATAAACAAAAGTCGATCCCGGGTTTCACATCAAAATACAACATCACGCAACTGGTATGGTTTGAAGAATTCAATGACGTGCAGCAGGCCATTGAAGGTGAGAAGAAACTCAAGGGCTGGCTCCGAACAAAAAAGATTGCTCTGATTGAACACACGAATCCGACTTGGGCCGACCTCTCGGAAAGCTGGTTCAAGAAGTATACACAGGAGGCACCCCAGTCGGAATAAGTCACAAGAATCCAGTACAGACCGAAGCACGTGAGATCCTTCGCTAATCGCCTCAGGATGACAGATTTCTTGTCATCCTGAACGCAGCCCCATTCCTGTCATCCTGAACGAAGCGGAGCGCAGTGAAGGATCTCGCCTCCACCCCAATCCAGCCTCCGCAAAGTAACCTGCCAAGCTGAACTCCCTGCAGCACGTGAGATCCTTCGCTAATCGCTCAGGATGACAAACTTCCTGTCATCCTGAACGAAGCGGAGGTCAGGATGACAGCACACCTTTGAAATCATTTGTCCTCGTAACCACGAACCGCCTCATACGCAATCAAATTCTCTGGTCGCAGCCAATAAGAAAACTCAGGGGCCGTAAATGCCTGACGAATGGCCTCTTCCTCGGTATTCAAAATATTCCCGCGTTGAACGCCGGGCAAAAACTGAACATCGTAGATCTCAGTACAACCCGAAGTGAATTCGAACATGCCGACAACATTGCCGGTGGGAAGATCGATCACGGCCAGTCCACTCAGAAGTTTCTCGAACTTCTGCTGGACCGGAAGACCGCCAAAAATGTGCTTCTCGCGAATCTGGCACATGCCCACAACCGCGTAGCGACCGATCAGGCAAAGGCCTCGCAGATACGCGGGCAGAGTGCAAACAACGCCAGCCGCCTCTGACGCCGGATCATAACACAGCAGTTCGCCAGCACCGGAATTCAGCAGCCATAACCGTCCCTGGTGCCAGCGAGGAGAATGCGGCATCGAGAGACCGCGCAGCACAACACGGCCAGAAGCCACGTCCATCATAATTCCGCCGCTGGCTTTATTCTCACGCCAGCCTCCGACGACATCCGATGCTCCCAGAGCCGTGACATACTTCGGCTTGCCATCCACAACTGCCAATCCATTCAGATGACAGCGATCCTCCGGGACAATCTCGGAAATGAAAGGCGGCTGCCAGCGAGGTACAAACGAAAAATCTTTGCTCAATGCCGACAGGCAGGAGAACCTGGAGTTTACAAACCACAGACCATCATCCGCAAACGCCACATCATGGACGTTAACATCGCCGGTGTGATAGGTGGCCCGAGGCAGGAACAGACTGTCGTAGCGACCACGTTCTTTCGGCAGCAGATCCGGAGCCAGCAGCGGAGCATTCGCAAACAAAGTGATCGCGTGTCGTGTTGCCAGGGCCAATCTTCCCGGTGCAACAGCCAGACCCATAGGCTTGTCGAATTGCCTCATGAGTAGAGACACGCGATCCCCGGACCAGCCGAGTATCGCAACTTTACCAGCCTGATAGGTGGTGATCGCCAACGTTCCCTGCAACTGAATCAGCCAGTTGGAAAACGTCTCCGAGGTCTGGCATTCAATTCGATTGGATCCGGGGGCATCAACACTGGCGACAGAGGACATCACGTTCACTTTCAGAAGCATCGTGTAGGCAAATCAAAGGCGAGCGGCAGGGCGTCAGCCCTCCGAGTGCGATTCCGTGTTTCCCACTTGCAAATTTTCAGCCTTCCTGCGACGCAACTTTCGCCCCACGACGCCTGCGCCAACCATCGCCATGATCGCAAACGTCGACGGCTCTGGAACAGCGGCCGAGGTGATCATGATTGTGCCGGAGAACGACGAAAGTGGGTCAAGACTCAAGTCCGTGATTATGTCATCCCCAAAGACGCCCGGCGTTCCGTTGTTGTCGATGAACTGAAAATCGCTCACTCCCGGAGGATTCATCGTAATCGTGAATGAGCTGCCAACCGCGAGCGCAGGATCTCCAACCGCGGTGTGCTTCAACCCCAGTCGCACCAGTGTCTGAGTCGTTGGAGTGAGCGTCACACTGGTATCACCAATCTCAAAGTAGTCGCCACCGGAAATTGATGTCGATGGTGTAACTGAATCCACGTAATTCCCCGTGGGTGCCCCGAAGACATAATTTGGCGGGGAGTAGTTCACAGGATCCGGCTCGGCGACAAACTCCAGCGATCCCGTGAGATTTGGCGAACCGGTGATGTTAAATGCGAAATTTGTTGTGGTGAGCTGCTCGGCGGCCAGCGAACTACTGATCAATACATCAACATACCCCGTGCCGTTTGCGGTGACATTGGCATTTTGAACGGAGAGAATGACCGCCCCGGGTGCAGGAGCACACAGCGTCAACAGGCACAAGAGTATCAGACTGATTTTAAACATCGTTTTCAGACTTCAATTAAGACGCACTAAAACAAGAATTCTGTGCCGCCAATAACATGATCTACCAGGGGTTTTCGTTGTTGACTGGTAATCGAGACGTGTTGACACGGCCTGAGCTGGTCCACATCGCCAAACGTTATGGTCGGACCGTCAGCCAGATTGTTTTCCGATTCGCGCTTGATGTCGGAATGCTGCCGCTGACCGGAACCACCAGCGCTGATCACATGCACGCAGACCTCGATATCTTTGATTTCTCTCTGGGGCCCGCAGAATTGCAGGTCATTGAACGTCTGGCTTCATCGTGAGTTCACACCCCGCTTCTTCCAACACCTCCTGCATTCAAAAGACCGCCGCGAGAGCTACCGACGAATCGGAGCGAAAGAGTTTCCAGTGGCGTGCCTGATGCCGTGTGTCCTGATGTGGGAGTATGTCCGCCAGTGTCCTCGCCGAACCCAAATCCGACTCCAACGGCGGCGACCAGATTCCATGGACAACCGGCTGCAATGTCATCTCACCCGCGGCATCCGTCGACGCCCCGGTCGATGTGACCGGAGCAGTGAATGGCAGGTCGCGAACTCGCGTCGTTCGGTCTCAACGAAGCAGTTTGGGACCTCGTGGTGGTTGAGCGGATTCATTGACACGAAACTTCGTCAATTCCTGACGACTCTCAAACAGGGTAAG
>JANPHT010000638.1:0-47253 GCA_031424595.1 Planctomycetota bacterium | reverse complement strand
GCTACTGCCGGACAGAGGCGGAAGATCATCCAGTGCCGGAAACAGATCATCACCTGCCCGAGACGGCCGTCGCTCGTCAGCGACCGAAAGCGATGTCGTCAAAACTTCTCTACAAAGAAGTAGGGTCAGCACGAAGGTGATTCGGCCTCCCAGTTCCATCGCCCGACGCATCGAGCACTTCCAGCGCACGACGCGACAGACGGATCTAGTTATCTTGAACATCATCATGGCTGTGGTTTTCCGTTCCGTAAAATGCCAGCTCTGCGAAGTTTAGGTGCTTTGCGTGGCATTTTGCCAGTGCGGAATCCACGAATCGGCGGCTTGCCTGATAACCCACGGACACGAAGTCGCTTCGTCACGGACGAAATGGACCTAAGCGATTGACGTCAACCGAAGTATTCCACGGCGTTTCGGAAGACTTTGATCCCATCGCCCTCGCCCCGCAAGCCTCGGCGAGTCCATTGGGGATGCTGAGTGGCGAACAGGAATCGCTCAGGGTGAGGCATCAGGCCCAGCACTCGCCCGGTTGTGTCGCAAAGACCTGCGATGTTCGCAATGGAGCCGTTCGGGTTTTCAGGCTCCGGCAAAAGGGCGATACGAGTCGGATCGCCGGTTGTCCTGAGCATTTCTACGGCGGCAGGAGACCAGTAACAGGCTGCCAACTGATTGTTCTCTCGCAGTTCGTCCAGCAACTCAGGCCGTTTCAGGGCAATTCGACCTTCTGCGTGGGCCATTGGCACATCGAACTCGTCAATGCCTTTCAGGAAGACGCTGTTGCAGGACGTCACTTTCAGCCGAACCCAGCGATCGGTATAGCGACCGTTGGCATTCCAGGTCAGCGTCACCTGATCTTCCCAGGACTTTTCGGAAGTGTTTTCAATGCCTCTTCGCATGAGCAGTCCGGCTTTCAGAATCGTCTGAAAACCGTTGCAGATCCCTAAAACCAGCTTATCTGACTGCAGAAACTCCCTCATGGCTCCATTCAGTTGGCCTCGAAGTTGACGGGAAAAGATGACTCCCGCGCCGAGATCGTCGCCATAACTGAAGCCACCAGGGACGCACAGAATCTGATACTGGCTGAGCTTTGCTGGATCTTCCAGCAATCGAAACAGATGCACTCGATCTACGGAAGCTCCGGCCAGCTCAAATGCGTGAGCGGTCTCGACGTCGCAATTCGTTCCCGGGGCTCGCAGAACACAAACTCGAGGGGCTACCATGATGGTGAACTTCGCAGAAGGCTCGTTGCGCAGACGGTTGGTCTGTGCGATGCGGACAAAAGGCACAGGCGAGTCGCCTGCGTTACCGTATCGGCGAATTTTACCAGCCGGCGCCTCGTTTTTCACCCGGTGCAGCGACCGGCGCAGTGAATTCTCGCCGGGATTTGCACAACGGCCGGACTTGGGTACTCAAAAAAACGGCCTCCAGGCATCGAGAGACCCTGATAGCCGCCCAAACACCGCTTGAAAGAGTGAACCGGTTGCCTCAGAATGCAGCGATTCGTAAGACGGGTCTTTTCGTTGATCGCAAGAACACAGGAACTCGAAACCGTGTCGACCATTGAAAAAGCAGAGCGGCTCAAAAAAGAACTGACCGACAAATGGGTCGTTGTTGCGGCCAACGCCCCCGAATTGAAACGCTTTGCAAATCTTACGGGCAAGGTCAAGACGGTCAACATGAATTGCCGAGCCTTGGTGGAATTCGATGGTCCTGTCGATATTGGATGGTATGACATCGACACAACGTACCTGAAAGTCGTCGATGCGCCGCAGCCGAAGAAAGCGGAAGTTCACGGCGAAGCGAAGCCAGCTGCCAAAGCTGCTCCCGCAGTTGCCAAGCCGGCCGCTGCGTCAGGCGGATCGCCTTTGGACAAGATCCGGGCAGCGGGTAGCAAAACTGCCGACGCGGCTACTCCGGCACCCGCTGCAGGTGGATCGCCATTGGACAAAATTCGAGCGGCTGGCGCAAAACCAGCGGCCGCACCGGCTGCCGCTCCTGCCGCAGGTGGTTCACCGTTCGATAAAATCCGCGCAGCTGCCGCAAAGCCAGCGGCTGCTCCTGATGCCACGGCCGATCCCACACCAGTCGCGACACCAACTCCAACCGTGTCAAAACCGGCAGCCCCAGCCACGGGGTCTCCGCTGGACCGCATTCGAGCCGCCGGCGCTGCGAAAAAGGAATCGTGACTCGGTCGTGAACGCAGTTGATGGAGCGGATCGGACTGCGGTCGCCCCATCGCGCCGGGGATTGCTCATGAGATTCGCCTATTCTGCCTGAAGCGAGCACCGTACGATCAACTGCAGAATAAGGCCTCTACGGCTCACTGAGCGCCAGTGTCTGAGCCATTTTCACTGCACCGCGGACGGCTTCCGTGACGACGGTGGTAGTCCTCAGACTGACTCCACGTGAGGCGATCGCATCCAGAACCATGTTGCGAAACTTTGCCTGTTGCAGCAGCACGGCTCCTGTGAGTGAAACCGCAACATTCTCCAACAGATTCAGTCGTCGCGCCACGGCGACAACCATCGCTGCCAGCTCAATTGCCGCACCGTTCAGAATATCGCAGGACACGATGTCTATCCGATCGGCTGCGTCGAAAACCAGGGGAGCCAGGCCCGCAATGACAGACCGTGGGACTTCGTGTGAGTAAACCGCCGTGACAATTTCTGCCGCTGACGTCACCTTGAGCGCCTGAATGACATCCTCCTGAAGGCAGGTTGCTGGTCCTCGCCCATCGCTGCTCCAGGTCACCGCCTGAAGTATCGCACGACCTAAAGCGTACGCGCTGCCTTCGTCGCCAAACAGATATCCCCAGCCGCCGCTGCGAGCGATTTGATTCTGTGCATTGCGTCCCCAGGCCAAAGACCCGGTGCCGGCGATCAGCGCGATTCCATAGCCATCAGCTGATCCAGCATGTAGCAGCGGCATCGCGTCATTTACGACCTGGACCTTGTACGCCAGTCGAGCTCCCTGAGCCCAGTCTTCCACGACGCTTCGATCCGACTGCCGGTCCGCACCTGCCAGACCAAGACACGCTGCAGCGACAGTCTGACGATCCCGCATGGCATCATTAAAGGCTTCCCGCACGGCCAGATCGAGATTGTTCATCGCGATCCGCGGACCAACAGCTCGTTGATTCGATGGCCCGGCGCTGCCCTGACCCATGATGACCTCAGGAGAATTCATTTTTGCCAGAAACGCAACGGTCTTCGTGCCGCCACCGTCGATTCCCAAAATGAGTCGATCGTCCTGAGGTATAAAGGTCGACAGGTTCTCTGTTGGTGGTTTCTCGTCGCTCATTGGTGTGAGGTGTGCTTCTTCAATGACCTTTGTTGCGCGAGGACATCCGGTCGTCAGTCATTACATCTTGTGCCGCTTGGCAGTCGTCATGGGGCTCATGGTGAGGAGATCACTGATTTGCCTGTCGGATTCTGCTCGGCTACAACCGAAATCACAAGTAACAACCATTCCTCAATCGGTCCTTGCTCCTAACTCCGCTGAACTGAGAATCGACTGTATGACTCATTCACATCCTTCACGCATGGGACATCCTCGTCCGTCTGCCACAACTCCCAGCGCGCCGCCGATCTATCAGACAACGGCGTTCGATGTGCCCGACCTGGATGTTCTGCAGGCGCTCTATACTGGTCAGGCGGCCGGTGATGTTTACACGCGAGACAGCAATCCGAATCATGCGGCGCTGGCCGAAACAATCGCGACGATGGAGTGCGCTGACGCGGGCGCCGTCTTCGCATCGGGCATGGGAGCTGTCGGCAGCATTTTTCTGACTCTCGCGGCTGCCGGCGATCATGTCATTCTGGCCAGAGCTCTCTACGGAAAAACGCTGCAGCTGGCGTCACGAATGCAGCATCAGTTCGACCTCAGAATTTCCACATTCGATGCCACTCGCCCTGAACAACTGCAGTCGCTGGTAACAGACCGCACTCGATTTGTGCTTGTGGAAACGGTATCGAATCCGTTGTTGCAAGTTGCCGACATTGAAGCGATGGCAGGATGCCTGAATGGGAGGGTTCCGCTGGTTGTCGATGGGACATTTACAACGCCCGAACTCATTCGCCCGTGTACGCTGGGAGCATCCATCGTCTTTCACAGCGCGTCGAAGTATCTCAATGGGCACGGTGATGTCATGCTGGGCGTTGCGGCGGGCGAAAAATCTCTGATCAAACGCATCAGCGAAACGGCCAGTATCTTTGGACAGAATGCAAACCCCTTCGAATCATGGCTCTGCCAGCGTGGATTGAGAACATTACCCTTAAGAATGACTCAGATTTGTCGGACGACGAATGAACTGGCTCAACACCTGACGACTCACCCGGCGATCCGAAAGGTTCATCATCCGCTTCAGGCCGGTCATCCGTCGTTTGCGTTGGCCAACCGACTCTATCCCAACGGAACTGGTGGAATACTGTCCCTTGAATTGGCCGGGCAGGGATTTGAGATCGTCAACGAATTCATGCATGCAGCGGCGATGATTCCGTTCTCGCCAACTCTGGCGGATGCAAGAACAACTCTTTCGCACCCGGCCACAACGTCCCATCGCTTTATGAACGTGTCCGAGCGAAAGGAAATAGGAATCTGCGACGAACTTATCAGGCTTTCCATAGGGCTGGAACCGGTGGAACAATTGAAACAGGAACTGACCGCAGCGCTCGGGCAAATCGGGACTGGCAAATCACGCAGCGCGGTCTTTAATGGGGGAATAACGGAAATGACCTGATCAAGGGGCCTTAAAATGGAACGTGTGGCAATCCTGGGAGCAACCGGTTCAATTGGCAGTGCGATCGCACGACGCCTTTGTGGTGAAGGGCGAAGTCTTTTGCTGGTCGGGCGCAATGCGGACAAACTGGCTGCCCTGTCGCACGAGCTGAATCAGCCGTGTCTGCAGGTTGACTTGACCACTTCTGCGGCTCTTGAAGTAGCTTTGAAACAGGATGCAGAGGTGAACGGTGGATTCGCGGGGCTTGTCAACTGCATAGGATCCGTCGTTCTGAAACCGGCCCATTCCACCTCAGACGACGAGTTTCGTCAGACTTTGGAGACCAACATGTTCACAGCCTTTGCGACTGTGAAAGCAGGTTCCAAACTACTGCGGGAACATGGTGGATCGATCGTGTTGTTCGGTTCGGCAGCAGCAGAGATCGGCATTCAGAATCACGAAGCGATCGCCGCTGCCAAAGCGGGGGTGATTGGTCTCGCTCGTTCGGCTGCTTCGACTTATGCGCCGTACAACATTCGCGTCAACGTTGTCAGTCCAGGACTTGTTCGCAGCGAGATGACTCGCCGCATTTGGGAGAATCCGGCGTCCGCGTCCGCTTCATCCAGTCTTCATGCTCTGGGAAGGCTTGGTGAGCCCGATCAAGTGGCGTCATTGGCGGCATGGTTGCTGGATCTCGAAAACAACTGGATCACAGGCCAGGTGATTGGCATCGACGGCGGCCTGGGGCACGTACTTGCGAAGCGATAGTCAGAAATTGCACCACAGGCATTCGGTCTTCATTTTCTTGACCTTACCAGAAGCCGCTTTGTTGTCGATGAGGTAGTCGTGACGCTTCCAGCTGTGGCGTTCTTCGAACTCAGTGTACAGCGAACTCGGATAACCACTGAGCATGAATTTGCCCTCGACTTCGGCGAGGATTGTTAACAGCTTACTGTGTTGGGCCTCATCCATCTCATGATGATATTCGCCAGTGGTTGATCGTGTTTCATGAACATACGGCGGGTCGCAGTAGAACAGCGTGTTCGGGCCGTCCTGTTTGCGAATCACACTGCACGCATCCTGATTAAGGATCAAAACATTTTTCAGTCGTTCGTGAACATCGGGCAGTCCATCGACGACGCTTAGCCAGGCATTGACTTGTTCGTTGATGCGACCGCGAGTCCTGTTTCTGGACAGCGTCGCAAAGTCGTTCATCAGTCCCTGGCGAGATTGACGGGCCAGGATAAAAAAACGATGAGCTCGATCAACGCGATTGTCTGACGAGTCCAATGGTGGAACCGCGTTCTGTGACGCCACGAAAGCCTGTTCAAACTCTACTTCGCTGAACGGCGTCAACATCACCTTCTGGCGAAAGGCTTCGAAGTCGGCTGGATTCTGGAGGACCTTCCAGAAGTTGGTCAGTTCTCCGTGCAGATCATTGGCTACTTCGCTGCAGCCTCGCAGCGCGGCGGGCAGTTTTTCCTTGCCTGTGTCGAGCCAGTCTCGATCAGGATCACGAGCCAGCAGGATACCTCCTCCGCCAAAGAACGGTTCGACATAGTGCAGATGCGGCGGCATCAGCCCAATGATCCAGTTACGCAGATAGTATTTTCCGCCGTGCCATTTGAGCGGTTGTGTGAGACTTTTCATGGGGCCTTCGCAGAGGAAAAACGTTGGTACTAAATCGCGAGCAGCAGAGTCTCATTAACTCGTGGACCAGAAGCACAGTTCGCGGATAAGAACGGCAAAAGAAAGCTTGATAAACGAGCACTTTGAGGATGTTGATACCGGGTTGCTGGTATTTGTGGAAACACGGTGCTCGGAGGGCTGACCCGCCTGCCGCTCGCTTTGGCTGGCTACTCCGGTTCAATCACGACCAGCAGATCGCCGGTTTCGACTCGAGTGCCAGGCTGAACAAGGACGTCGCGGATCTTGCCGTCGAGTGCGGCGTTGATCATGGTTTCCATCTTCATCGCTTCCAGAGCAAGAAGTTTCTGTCCCTTCTTGATGCGATCGCCGACTTTCACGGCAACATTTACGACCATCCCTGGCATCGTGGCTCCGACCTGACCGGCGATGGCAGGATCGGCTTTGACTCGCGAAGTCCCGGTGGCTTCGATCGATTGATCAACCACAGTGATTTCGCGGGGCTGGCCGTTCAGTTCGAAGAAGACCGTGCGTGTTCCATCCGCGTGGGGAGTGCTGACCGAGACGAACCGGATGATCAGAGTCTTGCCCGGTTCGATATCGATCGAGATTTCTTCGCCAGGCTCCATGCCGAAGAAGAACGTCGGCGTCGGGAAGATGCTGACATCCGAAAAATCGTTCTGATGCTTCGCAAATTCTTCGTAGACTCGACCGTACAACAGCCAGGAGATCACTTCCTGACCGTTCGGTTCGCGGTCGAGCAGTTCGGCCACTTTTTGCTTTGCAGAGTCCATGTCGGCCGGCGGCAAAGTTTCCCCTGGACGACCAACAAACTCCTCCTTACCCAGAAGGACTCGCTTCTTCACGGCCTCCGGGAAACCACCCGGTGGCTGGCCCATGCCGCCGCTGATCAGGTCGATTACGCTGCCAGGAAACGCGATATCGCGGTCGGGGTTCAGCACGTCTTCGCAGGTCAGATTATTGGCCAGCATGAACAGAGCCATGTCGCCCACGGACTTGCTGGTCGGAGTGACCTTCACAATGTCGCCAAACAGTTGATTGACTTCGGCGTAAATGCGACACGCTTCGGGCCAACGATCGGCAAGACCAAGGGCTCGAGCCTGTTCGAAAAGATTGGTGTACTGTCCGCCTGGCATTTCGTGGCGATATAAATCGGCTGTCGCCGCCAGAGCCACGCTTTCAAACGGAGTATAGAAATCACGAGTCGCTCGCCAGTATTCAGCGATTGAATCGAGTCGATCGGAATCCAGCTTCGTATCCCGATCGCTGAATCGCAGCATTTCGACGAGCGTGTTCAGGTTGACCTGAGAAGTGCCGCCGGACAGCGGAGCCATCGCGGCGTCTGCGATATCCAGTCCGACTTTGCTGCCTTCCAGAATCGACGCGGCCTGAATGCCGGCCGTATCGTGCGTATGGAAGTGAATTGGAATACCAATCTCCTGCTTCAACGTTTTGATGAGCTGCGATGCGGCCGCTGGTTTGCAGAGCCCCGCCATATCCTTGATCGCCAGAATGTGAGCGCCCATCTTTTCGAGCTGCTTCGCGAGTTCCACATAGTACTTCAGGTTGTACTTATTGCGTTTTGGGTTCGTGATGTCACCCGTGTAGCAGATCGCCGCTTCGCAAATGGCACCGCTTGCGACGATCGCATCCATGGCAACGCCCATATTGGGCAGCCAGTTGAGACAGTCGAAGACTCGGAACACGTCAATGCCAGCGTCAGCGGCTTCCTTCACGAAAACCTGAACAATATTGTCCGGGTAGTTCGTGTATCCGACTGCGTTTGACGAACGCAGCAGCATCTGAAACAAAATGTTGGGGACTTTCTCACGCATTTGCACGAGTCGTTGCCATGGACATTCCTTCAGGAATCGCATAGTGGTATCGAACGTCGCACCACCCCACATTTCCAGACTGAACATATCCGAGCAGTAATGAGCGTACGCATCACTGACTTCGAGCAGATCAAAGGTCCGCATACGAGTCGCCAGCAACGATTGATGAGCGTCGCGGAAGGTCGTGTCGGTGATCAGCAGATGCTTCTGCTCGGTGACCCACTTCGCGAACTTTGTCGCCCCAAGTTCTTTCAGCTTGTCGCGAGTTCCCTTCGGTGGATTCACACCTCGCGGAACGGCTGGCACTGGCGCCGGTTCGCGGCGAAGTGAGGTCGGGCGACCTTTCACGAGGCTATTGCCGTTGACGACCGTTTCGGCAAGATACGACAGCAGCTTTGTCGCGCGGTTTTTGCGGTGGTCGAAATGAAACAACTCGGGCGTTTCGTCGATGAAGCGAGTTGTACATTCGCCGTTGACGAAGGTCGGGTGAGACATCACCTTACTCAGGAATGGGATGTTTGTCTTCACCCCGCGAATTCGGAATTCTCGCAGCGTTCGATCCATGCGATGAATTGCGTCGATGAATCGCCGTCCGCGAGTCGTCACTTTGGTCAGCAGCGAATCGTAAAACGGATTCACGACCGCTCCGGAGAACGCGCTGCCCGCATCAAGGCGAATGCCCATGCCTCCGGAAGAGCGGTAGTGGGTGACTCGGCCGTAGTCCGGCATAAAATTGTTCGCCGGGTCTTCTGTGGTGACTCGGCATTGGACAGCAAATCCGTTCGTTTTGATTTCTTTCTGATCGCCGAGCCCGATTTCTTCATCCGCCAGCGGCATTCCCTGGGCGACCAGAATCTGGCACTTCACGATGTCGATATTGGTGATTTCTTCGGTGACCGTGTGCTCCACCTGAATTCGAGGATTCACTTCGATGAAGTAAAACTTTTCCGCGTCGACGTCGACGAGGAACTCCACCGTGCCCGCGCAAGAGTAGTTCACGGCTTTGCCGATCTTCACCGCCGCATCGAGAATGCCATCCCGCAGAACCCGGGACAGATTAGGAGCGGGCGCGAGCTCGACAACCTTCTGGTGACGTCGCTGAACGGAGCAGTCACGTTCAAACAGATGCACGAGGTTGCCGTGTTCGTCACCGAGTAACTGGACTTCGATATGTTTGGCTCGCGCGATGAATTTTTCGATGAAGACGTCGCCGCAGCCGAAGGCTGTCTGAGCCTCGTTCCGAGCGGACTCAAAGGCCTGATCAAAATCCGCGACCGTTTTCACGGCTCGCATGCCACGACCGCCACCACCCTTGGCGGCTTTGATCATGACCGGGAATCCGATCTCCGTCGCCTTCTCACGAGCTTCGTCAACGGTCGGGATCGAATCCTTCGTTCCTCCCAGAACCGGCACTCCAGCCTGGGTGGCAATGTTGCGTGCGGCTGTTTTATCGCCGAGTGATTCCAGGCAATCGACTGAAGGTCCAACAAACTTGATTCCTGCTTCCGCACAGGATTTTGCGAACTCCGGGCGTTCCGAGAGAAATCCGTAGCCCGGATGAATCGCGTCGACGCCAATCTCCTTCGCCAACGCGATAATGGCCGGGATATCCAGGTACGAACGGATCGGCTCGCCGGGCTTCCCGATGCGATAGGCTTCATCAGCTTTGAATCGGTGCAGAGCATATCTGTCTTCATGCGAATAAATCGCGACCGTTCGAATCCCCAGTTCGGTCGCGCTTCGAAACACTCGAATGGCAATTTCTGAACGATTGGCAACCAGCAGTTTTTTGAACGTAGACATTATTTCTCGAACCATAAGAAACCCCGCAGAGCGGGCAGCACTGTTTCAGGCGGACTATTTTGTATCCAGTCCGCGCGTTAGACGTTGCCACAACATAGTCCAAGTTCGACCGACAATCCACCGGAGGATAGTTGAGTCGCAACGTTGCCAAAGACAAGTCCCGAAACGGTCCGATTGGGAACGCTTGATTTTCCCGAAAACATAGTTTCCGGGGATTTCGCACTTGCGAAGCGAAAATCCGATAGACTCCCGTTTTGAAGAGTCATGCCGGCGACTGAGGTACCGAGCGTGGTTGAAGCTGGCAAATCTTCCAGATGTGGTCGACCTTTTTACCCGTTCGGCGAAGTAGCCGCTCCGAATTTCGTAGCACAGGATTTGTCCAATGACCAAACAAAATCACTGTATTATCTGCGGTGAAGCACGAAGGCATCTGGTGTCTGGCAGGCTGGTACGTTCTTCGATTGCCAGTCTGATTCAAACGGCACATCCCAATTGGAATGATGCGAGCTTTATTTGCCTCGATGATCTGAATAAGTATCGCAGCAAGTATGTCGCCCATGTGCTGGAAATTGAGAAAGGAGAACTGTCAGCTCTGGAGGCGGATGTCGTTCGGAGCCTGAACGATCAGGAGCTGATTTCAGAGAATACAAACGCGGAGATTGAAGCAACTCGAACCCTCGGAGAAAGGCTGGCTGACCGGATCGCAACGTTTGGCGGGAGTTGGGCGTTTTTGATCGTTTTCGGGCTGGTAATGTGCGTTTGGATCGTGTTGAACAGCCTTCAGGTTTTCGGTAAGCCGCTTGATCCGTTTCCATTCATTCTGCTGAATCTGATATTGTCCTGCCTGGCTGCCGTGCAGGCGCCCGTGATCATGATGAGTCAGAATCGGCAGGAGTCCAAGGATCGGCTGCGAGCGGAGCATGACTATCGAGTAAATTTGAAAGCTGAGCTCGAAATTCGCCAGCTTCACGCCAAGCTGGACATGTTGCTGACACATCAATGGCAGCGATTGTTGGAGATTCAGCAGATTCAGACTGAGCTGATGCAGCAACTGACGTCTCGTGAAGACCCGTCAGATCCCAGATCCGGTCGTCCGGATCACGGGTCGCGATTATGACAGAGCGGCTTGCCACCTGGTCTCGCAAAGAGCGAGTCCGAAGACACTGGGTCCCGGAATTGTTATGATCGGCAACCGGTAAGCAGGGTGGAATGTGATGGTTTCGGCAGGCAGGCGGCAGTCTGCTGGACTCGATTTTTTTGAGAGAATTCTCGAATGGCGCTTCGACTGGCGGTGGCCACGGAAGATTTTGGTCAGCCACTTCGGCAGGCCATCACTTATGCAGCGCAAAATGCTGTTCATGGACTTAGACTGAACGCGCGCACGGAAGTCCGATCCGAAGAGTTCTCCGATACGGCTCTTCGTCAGTTAAGGCACTATGTTGAAGAACATCAGATGCGAGTCGCCGGGCTGATGTATTCTTCTCGCCATTCGTTGAATGACGAACGATCGCTGGACCAGAGACTGGATGGAATTCGTACGGCGATGACCATGGTCCGAAAACTCAGCACGTCGGAAGTGCTTGTGCGAGTCGGGCGAATTCCAGACCCTGATGCTCAGGAACCACTGGCTGATCTTAAAGGGCCTCGGAATGACGATGTGGACTCGCTGAGGAACCCATTTTCGTTTGCACCGGAAATACCACTTTTGAAAACTTCCGGACCATCAGAGGCTCGCAAGTTTGAAACACTGTGCGACATCATCAACGATTTGGTTACGTACGGCGGCCATCATGGAGCGACATTGCAGCTTCAGTTGGCGTCCTACGATACGGAACGAATCGCTCGGCTTCTCGGTCGGATTAACACGGGACCAGTCAGTCTGGTCTTTGATCCGGCTATTTGCGTCATGACCGGGGCGAAGCCAGTCAGCCTTTTTCGAGACCTTTACCAGTCGTTTGGTTACATTCGCGCAAGGGACGGTCAGAAGGATGTTGATGGCGGTGGTCTGGAAGTTCCTTTGGGCGACGGCAGTGTCGATTGGCAGGAACTGATTCCGACACTTGTGGATGCTGACTTTTCCGGATGGTTCTGTATCGAACGGACCGGCGGCGATCAGCGGGACGAGGATGTTCGATCAGCGGTGCAGTCGATTCGCAAAATGTTGCCAGTTCACGGATAGCACGGGAGTCTGATTGATGAAAAACCCAATATTGGCCGCCGTATTATTTCTGGTAGCGGGGCTGGGATTTGTGGCGGCCGTCACAATATCTGGCCAGCGTAATTCGGATACCGCTCGAGTTCCTGATCCGATTCCTCCTGTGGATTCAGCTTCAGAAGTCACCTTTGAGAACCCTGTTCCTGAATTGTCCCTGGTTGTTGCGCCACCAAAGAATGGCGACCCCCGATTAGACCACATGACATGGATTCCTGCAGGGGGCTTCCGCATGGGTGAACTGAATACGGTGCCTGATGAGTTTCCTCCGCATGACATAAAGCTCGACGGATTCTGGATGGATGCGACGGAAGTCACAAATCGTGATTTTAAGAGATTTGTCAAGGCGACAGGTTATGACACCACTGCGGAACGCGCGCCGGAGCTACGGAGCATTGAGCCGGGATCGGGCCTGGAGAACGTCACGATTCTGCCGGAGTTCAACAAGCCGGGCTCCATCTGCAGCCTGCAGTTGGGGAGTCGTGATGACATTGATCCTTCCAAAGGAGCCTACAGCTGGTGGCAGTACGTTGCCGGTGCGGATTGGAAACATCCGGAGGGACCGGGATCAACTATCGACGATCGAATGGATCATCCGGTCGTGCATGTGAGTTGGTTGGATGCACAGGAATACTGCAAATGGGCGGGCAAACAACTTCCGACTGAAGCTCAATGGGAATATGCGGCTCGCGGAGGGAGATCGGGTCAAACGTATCCTTGGGGCAATGAACGTAATCCAGACGGGAAGTGGCTGAACAATATCTGGCAGGGCGAATTCCCGATCAAAGACGAGGGTGACGACGGCTTCACTCGCACCGCGCCGGTGAAGAGCTTTCCAGCGAATGGCTACGGCTTGTATGAAATTACTGGCAACGTGTGGGAATGGTGTGCTGATTATTATCAACCCGAATACTATGCCGAAAGTCCAGGCCAGAATCCGCCAGGTCCTGCATCGAGTCTTGACCCCCAGGAGCCGGGGATTATTAAACGAGTTCAGCGCGGCGGCTCGTTCATGTGCAGCGATCAATACTGCGTTGGCTATCGCGTGACGGCCCGCATGAAGGGCGAGGAAGACACCGGCGCATTTCACACAGGATTTCGTTGCGTGGTGAACCCTTAGGCAACCACAGCTCGTCGATGACGATTCTGCGGTTTTAGCGACTTGATCTCGAAGAGATCGATCATCTTCTTTTACCGGCCCGTCAAACGGCGCACAACAGCGGAGGCCGCCGCCATCGCAAAGGCCGCCGTCATGAATGTGGATGTCCCATAGATCACTCGTCGTTTTTCACAGGCGTGTGGCGAGTCGGCTCGATGTGGGCAGATGCACTGAAAGCCATTTTCGAGATCCCATTCGGGAACTTCCGGAGCGCGAACATCTTCTTCAGAAAAGACCACTGGAATTCCAAATTCACCTTCGACGCCGTAACCGCGTTTTGAGAGTTCCTTGCGTAGAACTCGGGCAAGTGGGTCAACTTTCGTGCGGCTGAGGTCGTTGATGCGGATCTGAGTCGGATCCAGTCTTGCGCCTGCTCCGGTGATGCTGATGACCGGAATGCCGTGCTTCAAGCAGGTTTCGAGTAGCAGAACCTTCGAGGTCACGTTGTCGATGGCATCGACAACAAAGTCGGGGCGAGGAGTCAGCAGGGCGTCTGAAGTTGTGGCGTCATAAAACGCCTGAACAGGATCAACCCATGCCTCGGGATGAATAGCTCGAACACGCTCGGCCAGCAAATGAGCCTTCGATTGGCCCACAGTGGCGGGAAAGGCCTGCAATTGCCGATTGACATTGGTCAGGCACACGTCATCAAAATCGATAAGGCTTAAACGCCCCACGGCCGATCGTGCAAGAGCCTCTGCGACGTAGCTGCCAACACCGCCGAGCCCAAAAATGGTGACGTGCGAACCGAGCAGCTTTCGGACCCCATCATTCCCGACGAGTCGAACGAATCGATCCCATCGCCGATGAATGCGTTCGGGGGCTGGAGGCAGGCTGTTTCGGTCAGGGCGCGATGCCGCGTCGAACGAGGTTTCCCAGGCCCGTACTCGTGTCTGTCGCGGCAGCGATGCGTCAACTTCGGGTATTGCGGAGCCGGATGCTGACTCGCAGGAGTCATCGTGGCAGTCGGATTCATGCTGACATTCGCCATGCTCATCGCAGGTGTGTTGAGTTTCGCAGGCATCCGGTGCGCAGGGACTTGTTGATGGGTTGGTCTCTTCGATGGGCGTGGTCAGGTGAGTTTCTCCGACAACAAAATAAAAGCTGATTTCGGGCAGATTGTACTAACCTGGCACTGGGAGTCACGAGAACAAAACGGTCCGGCTTCGATGTCTCGGAATTCGTCGGTTCACGCTGAGCCTGTTACGAACGACTTCAGCAGTCTATAGTCGCGGTTTATTCCGAAAATCGGCCAGTCTGTGCGTCGCGCCCTGCCGATTGATCCGTGAACAATCGCGAGGTGGTCCATCGTTGCCGCCCCGCATCGACACGCCCCACAGATTTCGAAGAGCATCGAGATGTCCAATTTGTCAAGTTCCCGTCGCTGCCGAAAACTATTGTCATTTGCGAGTCTTGTTGGACTTCTGATGATCAGTTCGCGGGCAGCGATTTCACAGGAAAAATCGAATCCGGGGCCAGCAGGCAGCTCGACTCCAAAGCGTTCCCTGATCATTCATTCCGACGACGCAGGTATGAGCCATTCGGTTAATCGGGCGACGATTGATGCGATGGAAAAAGGTTTCGTTTCGTCGTGCAGTATCATGGTCCCGTGTCCTTGGTTTCCGGAATTTGCCGAATGGGCCCGTCAGCACCCGGAAAAGGACTTCGGCATCCATCTGACGCTGAATTCGGAGTTCGGCAAGTTTCGATGGGGCCCAGTGGCTGGTCGCGACAACGTACCAACACTGGTTGACAAGGACGGTTATCTTCATCACACGAAGGCAGAAGTTCAGGCCAATGCTCGGCCTGCAGAAGTGGAAACTGAACTGCGTGCCCAGATCGACAAAGCGTTGAAGGCCGGGATCAGGCTAAGTCACCTCGATACTCATATGGGCACCGTGATTTCCACAGCCGACATGCTGGAAATCTATGTGCGACTGGGAATCGAATACGACCTTCCGGTGATGATCATCAGGCACCTCGACCCGCAAATCGCCCAGGGTTATCCAGATCTTGTCAAAATGAACAAAGAGTACATCGAAGTCCTGGAGGCCAAAGGTTTGCCGTCCATCGACTACCTATTTCAATTCTACGAAGGCAAGGATCATGCGGCTCGGCAGGAACGTTACTTAAAGACGTTTCGTGATCTCAGGCCAGGCGTGACTCAGATGATCATTCACTGTGGTTATGACAATGAGGAGTTGCAGGGAATTACCGGCAGTCACTTTCTTCGTGGTGACGATACACGGATCTTTTCCGACGCTGCTGTGAAGAAGCAAATTGAAGAGATGGGAATCGAAATTATCTCCTGGACCCAACTGCGCGAGCGGCAAAGAGTCAGCCAGCCTGGACCAAAATAACTTGACTCGGCTTTTTCGCAAAGTGTGAGATACCGGGGTTCGTCGGGAGGTTGAAACATCGCAAACGCCTGTTTTTTCTGGAAACGTCGTCCAACGGAGGCTGATTCGGGAAACCCGTGGGTGGATGCAGGAATGGCCAAAAGCCGCGGAAACTGTGTTGGGTTGAGCTTTCTTCGTGACAAAGAATGCTCTGATTTGTTAGCCTGCAGTTCCCCGATCTGTATCCACCCGCCGCAAAATCCCTCCCTCGAGAGCTGAGCAACGCCGTGTCACGTCGATGTGCCAGATTTCTTTTCCCTCTGCTGCTGGCCATGTGCCTGGTGCCAGACCGGTTTATCTGCGCAGAAGACTCAGCAGTTGTCGACTTCGAAAACGATCTTCAGCCGATCTTGACTCGATTTGGATGCAATAGCGGACCGTGCCATGGGAAGGCACGAGGGCAGGGCGGGTTCCAATTGTCACTGCTTGGTTTCGACACTCAGCAGGATTACGATGCGATTGCGAAAGAAGGCCGCGCGCGACGAGTCTTTCCTGGAGCTCCTGAGAACAGTTTGCTTGTCGCGAAACCGGCAGGCAAGATTCCTCACGGGGGCGGCAAGCGTCTCGACGCGAATAGTCCCGAATACCAGACGATGCTGAATTGGATTCGCCAGGGCATGCCTCGCAAAGCTCCGGCGGCACCGACCCTGAAGTCCATCGTGGTGGTCCCGTCGTCAATTGTGCTTGCTCCTGATCAAACTCAAGGTCTGGCAGTCACAGCAAAGTACTCGGACGACACGGAACGAGATGTCACGCGGCTAACCGCGTTTCAGTCAAACGAAGCACCGATTGCTGCGGTGAACGAAGGGGGACTGGTTACCGCCGGTCAGATCACGGGCGATGCCGCGATTATGGCTCGCTTTATGGGGCAGATCGCTGTTTGCGATGTCATGATTCCGAGAACAGAAGTGATCCCGGTTGATGTTTATGCTCAGTTGCCGCGAAAGAATTTTATCGATGAGCTTGTCTGGAACAAACTGCAGCGACTGAACATCACTCCTTCCACTGTTTGTGAGGATCACACGTTTCTGCGTCGTGCCACAACGGACATCTGCGGCCGTATTCCAACTCCTGACGAAGCGACCGCGTTTCTTGCCGACACCTCTGCCGACAAGCGATCCCGGCTGGTCGATCGCTTGCTGATGGAGCCAGAGTTTGCGGATCACTGGGCCAACAAGTGGGCCGACCTTCTGCGACCGAATCCGTATCACGTGGGGATCAAGGCGACGTTCAATTACGACCACTGGATCCGCCAGTCGTTCCATGATCGAAAGCCGTGGGATCTATTCGTGCGAGAACTGTTGACGGCTCGGGGCGGTACGTTCCGAGATGGTTCGGTGGTGATGTTTCGCGATCGTCGTCAGCCTGAAGAACTGACAACACTGGTAAGCCAGCTATTCATAGGCGTACGGTTGGATTGTGCGAAGTGTCATCATCATCCGTTTGAAGTCTGGAGCCAGGACGATTTCTACAGCTTCGCCGCGTACTTCTCGAAGATTGGTCGAAAGGGCACGGGTATCTCTGCCCCGATATCGGGCTCGGAAGAGTTTGTGTTCACGGGGACTCGAGGCAGTGTGACACATCCTGTGACCGGGGTGACGATGGAGCCTCGGCCGCTGTTTGGAGAAGCTCCTCCCGTTGTTGAAGGACGAGATCAGAGAGAATCGTTGGCGGCCTGGATCACTTCGCCGAATAATCACTTATTCGCGCAGGTGATGGCGAATCGCGTTTGGGGCGACCTGATGGCTCGCGGTTGTGTAGAACCGATTGATGATCTGCGAGCCACCAATCCGCCGACAAATGGCCCGCTGCTGAAGGCGTTGGGCGAGCATTTCAGAGACTCCGGATTTTCGCTGACGGAGCTTGTGCGAGTCATTGCGAACTCTCATGTTTATCAATTGAGTTCATTACCGAATGAGACGAATGCCTCGGACACTCGAAACTATTCGCGACATTACCGTCATCGTTTGCGAGCGGAAGTGTTGCTTGACGCCGTGTCGCTGGTGACGGGTGTTCCCCAGGAATTCGATGCGATGCCGCCGGACTCCTCAGCGAAACAGTTGTGGACGCATCGATCCGATTCGTTATTTCTGGATACATTCGGTCGACCGGATCCGAATCAGGATCCGCCCTGCGAGCGGATAAGTGATTCAACGGTTGTGCAGAGTTTGCACCTGATGAATTCAGAAAAACTGTATCGGGACATCGGCAGCGATAGTGGTACAGCCAAAGCCCTTGCCGACAGTCAAAAGAGCGGCGAAGAAATCTCGACGGAATTGTACGCTCGGGTGTTTGGTCGCAACCCGACTCCCGAGGAAACAACATTAATGGTTCAGTTGTTATCGGCCGAAGGGGCCGTGCGACGTCAAGTGATTGAAGACGTGATGTGGGCGATGGTGAATTCGGCCGAGTTTGTATTTCAGGACTGAGTTGATCGTTGTTGTTCGCAGAATTCGCAACGACGATGTAAGACCGATTGTTTCGGAGGTGAATGATGACCAACCAAAGACGATGCGATGGTGTGACACGACGTGATACGCTGCAACTGGGGCTCGGCGGTTTTTTGGGTGCAGGGTTCGTAGATAGCCTGAAGGCCCGCGCGGAAAGTCAACATGCCGGGGCGGTTCCGGCAGGCAAGGCGAAGAGTTGCATCCTGATCTGGATGGACGGCGGGCCCACGCACTTCGAAACTTTTGATCCAAAGCCAGACGCTCCCCTGGAATTCCGTGGCGAGTTTTCTTCGATTGAGACGTCTGTTCCGGGTGTCGGTTATTCAGAGCACATGGTCAAGCTGGCCGCCAGTCTGAATGACTACGCGATGATTCGCTCCATTCGGCACGATCAGGGAAATCACGGCGCCGGGAATCACTACATGATGACCGGAGCTCCGCCACGAATCCCTGTGGGGTGCGGCGCATTCGTCAGCTTTCACCCAAGCATGGGTTCCGTCGTTGCTCGGGAACTCGGACGCGATAACGGACTACCTCCCTACTTCAGTATGCCTCAGATGTCTCGTTCCGGCGGGCCAAATTTTCTGGGTGCGAAGTACGCTCCGTTTGTTGTTGCTGACGACCCAAATGGGTCGAGTTTCAAAGTTCGCGATGTCGCACTGCCTCGTGACCTCACCGATCTGCGGTTCGGAAGTCGAACCGATCTGCGGTCCAGAATTGATCGCATGGTGCGCATCCGTGACGAAGCTGCTGGAGATCCGGTGCTGGCTTTTGACGAATATTTTCAGCAGGGGCATAGCCTGGTCACATCGCCGGAAGCACAGAAAGCGTTCGACATCAGCCTCGAATCCCCTGAGACTCGTGAACGTTACGGACGCGACGGATTTGGTCAGCGATGTCTGCTCGCGCGTCGACTTGTTGAAGCCGGTGTCCCGTTCATTACGGTCTACGATGGTGGTTGGGATCATCACAGCGACATCTTCGGTGCGCTGCGGAAGCGATTGCCTGCCTGGGATAACTCGGTGGCAACGCTGATTCAGGATCTGAAAGAGCGAGGGCTGCTGGATTCCACACTGGTAGTCGCTTTGGGCGAGTTCGGGCGAACACCGAAAATCGCCACATTGCCCGGCTCGACAACGGGCGGTCGAGATCATTGGGCGAATGCCATGTCTGTGCTGATGGCTGGTGGCGGCACTCCGGGCGGAACCGTTGTTGGGGCGACCGATCGAAAGGGCTTTTCGGCGGTGGATCGGGTGCTTTCGCCAGAGAATTTTGTATCGACGGTTTACCACAAACTAGGTATTGATCCGAACAAGATTCTGTACAGTGCTCAGGGACGACCTTCTCATCTTGTCAGTGATCCGACACCGATTGCTGAGTTGATCTGATGAACCGCGTCCTTGCGACGACGTTCGAAATTGAAATCTGAGACTTAAAGTTTACGAAACTATGCCTGCTCGAACTGATAAACTGCCAACGGCTCTTCTGACTTGCCTTGCGGTTTGCAGTGCGGCGAAGGCTGGCGAGCCTCCTGCAGTTGATCGCCTGTTCCCGCCCGGAGGCCAGCGAAGTACTTCGTTTGAAGTTCAGCTGACCGGCAAAGTGGGTGATGGCGATGTGAAGCTGATCTCCGAAGGCGATGCGATTGGCTTTGTGCAGAGTGAAAAACGAGATACCGCGACCATCACGATTGCTCCGACGGCTCGAGCCGGAGTCCAATGGCTGCGATTTGCCAACGCAAGTGGGGCAACGGAGCTAAAGCCGTTCCTCGTCGGGCTTGTTCCGGAAGTGACGGCCGTTGAGCCCAATGACAAGATCGCAGAGGCCCAGCAGGCGGCGTTGCCGTCTGTCACGATCAACGGAGTGCTCGAAAAATCACGGGACGTAGATACGTACGCGGTTCAGCTCACAAAGGGCCAAACGCTGGTTGCCACGATGCTGGCCAATCGAATTCTTGAATCACCGATGGATGCCGTTCTGCAGGTGACCAACGAGCGGGGTATTGTGTTTGCTCAAAATAATGACGATATCGATCTGGATCCCCGGCTGATCTTTACGGCTCCGACTGACGGAACGTGGTTTGTTCGTGTGTTTGCGTTTTCCTCGGCCCCGAACAGCACGATTCAATTTGCCGGCGGCGCGGATTATGTTTATCGGCTGACCTTGAGCACCGAAGCCGTTGTGGAGCACACGTCGCCTTTGGTGAAACCTGCAGACGCTGCTGAAACAGTTTTTGAGCTGCATGGCTGGAATATTGCCGCACAAACAATCACTTTGGCCAAAGACGCAACGACTCTGGATTCTGGCATCGTATTGCCCGTGGCAGTGGAAACCAGTGACGTGCCGGTGATGATGGAGTCTCTACTGGCCGCTGACAAATTGTTGACGCTGCCTGTAGCCGTCAGCGGGCTGATCTCTCCGGAAGGAATGGACACGTATCACTTCAATGCATTGAAATCGCAGCAGATCAGTGTGTCTGCGCGAGCCAGAATCTATGGTTCACAGCTGGATGCCGTTCTGGCGGTTCTGGATAAGGACGGCACACAGATTAAAGAATCCGACGACATCAACGGCGGAAACGCGGATGCCGAATTGCAGCTGACGATCCCGACGGATGGTCAGTATCGCATCACGGTCAGCGATCGATACCAACATATCAGCGATCGCTTTTTCTATGTGCTGCACTGTGAAGAGACGCGCCCGAGTTTTGATGTGACGGTGAAAAACACTGCGTTCACGATGCCTGCTGATAAGCCTCTGGAGATACCCGTTTCGGTCGAACGGCGAAACGGATTCGCTGAGCCTCTGGATTTTCGAGTCGAAGGGCTCCCGGAAGGCGTCACGGCCGAATGCCCTCGATCAGAGAAGGATGGCGAATCATCAAAGGCGATAACGCTCAAGCTTTCCGGCCTGGCCAAACAGTCCTTTCAAGGTGTCGTCAGAATTGTTACCGAGTCTGCTGATACAAAGCTGCAGCGATTCGGCTCATTGACAACAGCGGATCGAAGAGTCATCAGCGAACTCTGGTTGACGGTGGTCGCTGCGGAACCTTCCACACCATCTGCAGAGCCAGTTGCTCCTTGAATGCGGATGTTATTCCTTGAGCGAGTGGCTGGTCAGAACCCCCGGGTCTTCTCGTTGATGGTTGTATCTGTCGCCCATTGATGTCCCAATCCGGAAACTCCGATGTACTCGACTTTATGGCCGTCGTTCTTGTACTTGTCGCGACTGTCTCGACCGAGTCGGACGGGAAGCAGCCGTGGATTCTATGACCAGAACCGCAGGCGATTTTGGAACGACGGTCGCGGTGCCTGTTCCAGTACCGGGAGGCGTGCGTTATGACACAGTGGTCATGACACAGTGGTTGAGAACGAAGAGATGAAAGTAGGGACCAATTACTTCTTCAGATTCTGCGGTGTTTGTCCGGCACGTTGACCGGCGACAGCATTCACTTCCTGAGCCTGGCCCCAGCGGTAAAGAATGAAGCCAAAGACAACGCCAAACGCTGTCGCAGACAGCACCGCCGCTGGGCTGTGAGTAAAGGTCGAGTTTTCGGCGGCCGCCTGGGTTGTCAGAACCAGGCCCAGAGTACTGATCACGAAGCCAATGGCATCGGAAAGAATCTCACGCAGATTGATGCTTCCTTTAAGAAGCACAGCCAGCTTGCCAAGGACCAATTGCAAAGCAAAGCTCACAACTCCAGTGGCCATCAGTCCAAATGCCAACCAATGAAAGGCAGAAAAATTCAGTGATTCTGCCAGCTTGTAGATAGGCCCCAAAACGCCATCGGCTGCTTTCTTCGCAGCTTCATTCTGGTCAACTTTGTCCGCGATTTCTTCCACCTTGGCTTGTGTCTCCGCTGCCAGTTCTTTTGCCTTGTTGGCAACATCTGGCTTAGCCGCATCGTTGGCAGCAGGTGAGTCCGAGGTCGTGGATTCTGAGGACACGGCGGGCAAAGTTGCTTGAGCGGTTGCGGCATTTGTTTCCTCCTGTGACAGTGCAAACGACGGAGAAAGAAGCAACAGGGCCGCTAGCGAGAGCAGTGGAGTCTTCATCAATTCTTCCGATCTTCAGGTTTTACGAATTCAAACTGGTTCGAATAGAGCAGAACGAAGCTCCGTCGGGAGCGGCTTAAACTATCATCGAGAAAATGCGGCGAGGTCGCACCGCGAGACTTCTTCGGCGGGATTCCCTGCTCGCAGGCAGAACGACACAGTTCGCAGAATGAGTCACAATATCAGACGACGCGAAAGAGAATGGTATCCGCTCAGGACCCCTCAGTAATCTCACAGCACTTCGAAGAGCGTCTGAATTCTCAGCACAGCTCCGTTGTCAGGAAATGTATGGAAGGAGTGTATTACCAGTCCTTCCGGCAAAAGATCGCTCATGAGATAACTCAGGCAATCCGGACTGCTCGGGCTGGAGCCCGGCAAAGAGGCCTTGAGAATGGCCTTGCGGGCATCCACTTCCATCTCTCGGTGAACTTGCAGATAAACCTCAGTTGGGACAGCATCCAACTGATAACTGCAGTGATAGCGGAGTCCGAGACTCTCAAACATATGAGTTCGATAACCGATCAGGCGACGGTCCACGATTCTTCCGTGCGATGGCAGCGGAGAAAATTTGCTGGTCGCCAGTTCGGTGACGATCCGTTCCTTCGTGCGAAATTCCAGAGCATGTCCGTGCCGGCTGATACGCAAAGTGGCCTGATTACGTCCGACCGGAATTGTCGTTTCGCAAAGTGAGTCAATGAGTTCCGGATGCACCGAGCGTTCAAACACTCGCAGCACCATATCGGCAACGTCCGGACGCACATACCCGACGGTCATGAAGCAAACTCTCGTATCTGGTCCGGCATATGTCAGTGACTCCGGAACGGATGGAAGGGGAAATACAAAACGAATTATAGGAGCCTGCGACGCTTCGGGAAACAAAAGAGTGGCCGTTTCATTCAGAAACAGGAGTTGGATGTGCGTCGCAACAATTGCGATGGGAGTGCGAAGCCGTTAGCTTGCGGCCTGTTTCGAGGTTCTTGATTGTTTCGACTATGATTGCAGGTCGCGTAGCTGGAGATGCTGGAAATGTCAGACGTTAAAGTTCTGGTGAAAGACAATGGCCCGTTCCTTATCACGGGACCCGTGACAGTCACGGACGCGGCCGGCAACACATATGATCTGAAGGGCAAGGAAACGTTTGCTCTCTGCCGATGTGGTGCTTCTGCGAATCGCCCTTTTTGTGATGGGGCTCACAAGACCTGCGGATTCGAGTCCGCTGAACGTGCGATTCAAATATAGTCCTGCGGCAAGGCGATGTCCGATTTGATCAAACAACCGTCATCGTTTGCTTGTGCACGGAAGGCCTTGAATGGGCCGCATGAACTGATCCGTCAACACCTGAATGGACAACGTGCTTATGTCGTCGCGTCAGCTTGTTTTGCGAGTGAAGATTCTGATTTCATTGATGGCCTGCGCTGTGGTTTGCGAATCGTCAATGGCTCAGGAAAAGGACAAGCCTCCAGAACCACCGAGTGCCGACACTCTTCAGCCGCTGATCGAATCCCGCGACGCGCTTCGAAAGAGTATTGCATCGCTGCGATCCAGGCCAGAACTTCAGACGCGAGATGGCGAAGCGTGGCTGGCGGATACAGCGGTCTTCGAAAAGGCGGCCACATGGATGTTGCGATTTCAGGAATTTCCAAAGGCGGAATACGTTGATCAGCTACGAAGCGTGCTAAAAAAAGGTACTGCTCGAGTCGAGCAACTTGCAGCTGGAACTCCCGACGGGGCTCTCAGGACTGGCACCACTATTCGGGGTTATGTCAGCAAGGTTGATGGCTCTGTACAGCCCTATGCACTGACGTTGCCCAATGGCGTCAATCCTGACGAGGGACGTCGCTGGCCACTGCATGTCGTACTGCACGGGCGAGCCGACCAGATGAACGAAGTGAATTTCATCCATCGTATGGACGGGAAGCCGCTCAAAGGGCAGGAAGGACAGGCAGAGCAAAACTGGATTCAGCTGGACGTCTATGGCCGAGGCAACAACGCCTATCGATTTGCCGGTGAAAGCGATGTGTTTGAGGCGATGGATGACGTGAAACGCCGCTTTCGAATCGACGAAGATCGAATCACACTTCACGGTTTCTCCATGGGCGGCGCGGGAGCGTGGCACTTGGGAATGCATCATCCTGATGTGTGGTGCTCGGTCGGTCCCGGCGCTGGTTTTGTCGATTTTTATCGGTATCAGATGAAGGATCCTGAGAACACCGAGCAGCGGCGTCCGGAACCCCAACATACGACACTGGCGATCTACGACACAGTGAATTATGCGATGAATGCGTTCAATGTGCCAGTCTGCACGTATGGCGGCGAGAACGATCCGCAGCTGCTCGCCAGCACTTCAATGTCCGAGGCAGCCGATATACTGGACGTACCGATCAAAGTCATTGTCGGTCCAAATATGGGTCACGCGTTTGACCCGGAGAGTCAAAAGCAGTTTATGGAGTTTCATCTGGAACAGTCCGCCAGAGGACGCCCGCGTTTTGGACAGCGAAAGACGATCCGTTTTACAACTCATACGCTCCGGTACAACAAGTGTGACTGGCTGTCGATCGAAGAAGTCGATGACGTAGACGCACCCAGTACGATTGAGGCAGTGGTCAACGAATCCGGCGACGTCGAGATTGCGACCAGCAACGTGGCGGCCTTGAAACTCTCGCGGGATATCGGAACGGATGCAATCATCGACGGGACCGTTCTTGAGTGCCGTGGAGCAGCGGATGGCCTTCTGCCGGACGTCGTTTATGTCAAGAATGGCGAAAGCTGGCAGGTACTGGATTACGACGATTCTCGAGGCTTTTCAGACAACCCCGAGCATCGTAAACGTTCGGGGCTGCAGGGCCCAATCGATGACGCATTCATGAATTCCTTTGTCTGCATTCGAGGCACCGGAACCCCTTGGAATAAGGCGACAGAAGACTGGTCCAGATGGACGCTCGATCGTTTTGCTTCAGAGTTTGCTCAATGGATGCGAGGCGACGTGCGGATCCTTGACGACGTTGCCCTCAACGACGAAACGATCGCTGCGAATCATCTGGTATTGTTTGGTGACCCGGGATCAAACGCCGTGCTGCAGAAGATTCTGGACAGGCTTCCGATCAAATGGACAAAGGACAAGATTAAAGTCGGCGACCAGGAATGGCCCGCTGGCAATCATGGCCTGAGCCTGATCTTTCTGAATCCGCTCAACCCATCGAAGTACGTTGTTCTGAATTCGGGGCATACGTTCCACGAGAAAGACTTTCGCAATTCCAATGCTTGGTTGTTTCCTCGCCTGGGCGATATCGCGGTACAGAAGTTCACAAGCAATCAGTCGGGCGGTTTTGAAGAGCAGACCGCGTGGAGCGGCTTGTTCGACACACGATGGCGCCTTAGAAAACAATAGAGCCGTCGCTGCGAATCCCGTGTCCCGCTGCTCCTCGCAGCAGACCTCGGCCAACGACACAACGACGAATATTTCAACGGCGGTCTTACGTCGTCAAACCCGTGAGTGTGCCTGTGCTGGAATTGAACTTGTCGACTTCGATTCCAAGACGATGAAGCATCGACAGATACAAGTTGGATAATGGTTGCGAGTGATTTGGGTCAAAGGCTAAATGCTGACCATGCTGGAAGCCACCACCAGCCAGCAGCACGGGGAGATTCTTCGTCGAGTGAGTGCTGGCGTCGCCAAGATTGCTGCTGAAAAAGATCATCGTGCGGTCAAGCAGGCTCTCTCCTTGTTCTTCTGTGTTCTTAAGTTTCTGCAGCAGCTCCTGCACGGTTTTCATCTTTTCCATTTCCAGTGTCCGAAGCTGTGCAATCTTCTGCGGGTCCTGACCGTGATGCGAGAGATCGTGATGACCCAACGAAATGCCCGGAATCGGTGGGACCTGGCTGGTTCCCAGCAGCAGCATGGTGATGAGCCGCGTTGAGTCGGTTTGCAGGGCCAGATGGATCAGGTCGAACATCAGTCGAGTTTTTCCAATCACGTCTGCAGAATTCGTATTGTTCTGTGGCTGCGCTGCTTCGACGACCGGCTTGGGCTTCTTCGACCATTCTTCGGCTACGCTCATTCGCAGCTCCAACTCGCGAACGCTGGTGAAGTACTCATCGATTTTTTCGCGGTCGCGTTTGCCCAGCGCTGGCTGCATCTGACTGGCTTGTTCACGAATGGTATCCAGAATGCTCTGACCATCGCGTAAACGCTGAGCCTGTGTTTGCACTTCATCGGGGCGCCCGTCGAGAAACATGCGGGCAAACACATTGGCCGGGTATAAGTCTGAAGGAACATAGGCCCCGCTGCGAGTCCACGAGAGGCCAAATCCTTCCGCCGACAACGACAAGTTCGGGAACCGCGTCTGCGTGCCAATGTGTTCGGCAGCGAACTGATCCAGGGAAATACTGTTGCGGAAACCGGATCGAATTTCAGGATGTGGAGCCCCCGTCAGAAAGCTGAAGATTGAATCGTGACTGGAACCGACATCAGGGTGGGCAAGTCCGGAGATGACTGAAAAATCTTTTCGGAATTCCTTGAGCACTTCCAGGTACGGAGTCAGTTCATAGTCCTTGCCAGCCTGAGTGGGAAAGAAATTGGCCGGATGGACGCCCAATGGAGTACAAATGCAGACCATCCGCCGGGGTGACTCCGATGTCGCCTGACCAGCCCGTAGTCGGCGTTGAAAACAATCCAGCAGCGGCAAAGCCAGCGTGACCCCTGCAGCTCGCAGGAGATTTCGCCGACTGCCAGTTCGTTGAGTCCGATTCAGGTTTCTCATGGCTATTGGTCCGTACTTACTTCTGTCGAAAGAAATCACTCTCAACAATTTCGTGGATCAGAGTTCGGAAGCCATAGTTCTTCGCTCGAACAGTGGCAACGATGCTCTCAATTTGCGTCTTATCAGTTAGTCGCGGCGCCGCCCCAGTGGCGTAAGTCAGCAGCTTGCTTGTCAAAGCCCGCGCGAGCTGGTCCGGATCGGCCAACAGAAGTTTTTTGAATTCATTGATGTTCTGAAACGTCCGTCCGTCCGGCATAATACCTGTCGCATCGACTTTTGCACCGTTGTAGTAGTGCATCTTGCGGCCATTCAGGATGACCTCTTCTGCATCTCTCGCCCAGCCGGCCAGCCGAAAACGATCCCGCCAGCCGCCGATCACGTCAAAGCTTTCCAGAGCAAACCCGGGCGGGTCAATTTCGACATGGCAGCTTGCGCACGCTTCGTCGCTCCGATGTTTTTCTAACTGTTCACGGATCGTGGTCGCACCGCGAATATCCGGCACCAGCCCTGCCACATTTTCCGGTGGCGGGGAAGGTGGTGTTCCGAGAATACGGTCCAGAATCCACACGCCGCGAGTCACCGGCGACGTGTACGTACCGTTGGCGGTGACTTTCAGCACACTGGCCATCGTCAGCAGTCCGCCCCGGTGGCTATCAGGTGGCAGCGGTGTCCGACGGAACTCCCATCCCTCCACACCGGGAATTCCGTAATGTTTCGCCAGTCGCCCGTTGAGCATTGAGAAATCCGATGCGACGAAATTCGCCAGACTCAAATCTTCTTTGAGGATTTCCGCGAAAAACAACTCGGTCTCCCGCGGCATTGATTCCTTCAACATGTCGTCGAATTCAGGGTACAGCAAATGGCCGGGCATTGTGGAATCAATTTCGCGAAGGTTCAGCCACTGACCGACAAAGTTGAGGGAAAACGCCGAAGCCCTGGGATCGTTCAGCAACCTCTCCACCTGAGCGTGCAGCGTCTCGGAGTGACTGAGTTGTCCTTTTTCAGCAATGCTCAGCAGCGATTCATCCGGCATACTGCTCCAGAGGAAATACGACAGTCGCGTGGCCAGGGCGAAGTCATCCAGCCTGCCTGGGTTTTCGCGGAGGAAAAGAAAATGCGGCGACACCATCACTGCGGAAAGACCCACGCGCATAGCCTGCTCGAATGAGCGTCCCTCCGCCAGTCGGGATTTGACCAGTGACACGAACGGTGAGATGTCGGAATCGGAGACGTTCCGCCGAAACGCCCTTCGGCAGAAATTTTGGAAAATGCGTTCGGCATCCGCCGCAGGATCATCCGAAACGACTTCGACTCGTTCAGGTTGGTTGTGCCTCGGTGACGATTCCTGCAACAGATTGCCGAAGATCAAACGGTGACTGGCCGGTGGCCAACCTTCGCTGAGTGGCCCTTCCACTTCGACCCAGTCAATCGCCACGCCGGGTCCTTCGTAATGATCGGCACCAATCTTGTCGACCTCCTGAGCAGACGCCAGTCCATACGGCAGGATGCGAATCGTATTCCGCGCTTCCATGTAGTCCACAAATTCGATGACGTTGGACTGGTCGGCGGGTGCATCGAAATATCCAACGAGGTGCTGCTTTCCGGTCATCAGCATCAGCCCGGCATCAATTCGAAAAGTTACCGGGTTGCCTGCGCTCCTGACGCCTGACGCGGAAATTCGAAAGCGGTAGTTGCCCGGATCCGGCGGATAGAAGGGAGTCACCGTGACGGCGTTCCAGGCCGATGAACTGAACATCACGACGCGATCGTTGTCTTGTGTTCGAAGATACACTTTCTCGGTTGTGGATCTGACTTGATGTGTTTCTTTTAAGCTGTAACGTTTACTAATCACCGGAGGTTGTGAGCGATTGGCGATCGCCAGGTCCAGGGCGATATTTGCCGCTTCCAGGTATCGTTCCATCAGGAACGACGACACATGCAGCGCTTCTCCGACGTTATCGAATCCGTCGGCGGAGTTGTCCAAGGGCAGCAACTCCTTGAAATCTACTTTGACGCCGAGAAGATCACATACAGTGTTTTGGTACTCCATTCGATTCAGCCGTCGGAAGACCGTGCGGCCTTCGTCTGCTTGAGTCGTGCGGACCAGACAGAGAATGATTCCAAAAACAACATATCTGCAGCACATTTGCCAGACGGGTTGAAGTCGAAATCCCCGACTGTCGGAAGTGCCGCAAAGTCGGCTATAACTTGCATGGCACGTAAGCGAACTTTGCTTCATAGTGCCGTCGATTCTATCCGCCTCTGCGGGATGTTTGCCATTAACGTTGTTTTTTGATCGAGCGACTGCGGTGGGTGCCTATCCCATTTGTTCCGAAAACAGGATGGAACACGCGGAGGAGTGTCCGGAACATCCGAACTTTGTTGCTGGGTGCCGACGGCGTCATTTTATAATAAAGAAAATGGGGAGCTGCAGAGTTGGCTGAATTCTTTTAATGTTAAGCTGCCGGACAAGTCTGATAAAAAATTGACTGTGTTTTTCGTTCCGAAATGGTTTCGCGGATTCAGGCCCATCGAGGGAAATCTTCCCAAACCAGGCAGTTAACAAAAATGAGTGAATTTGCCCATTTTTCCCCGGACGGCGCCAGCCGAATGATCGACGTTGGCGACAAGCCGGTGACTCGCCGTATCGCCCGTGCGGCAGGCACTGTGTTAATGGAGCCTTCGACTTTGCGGTCTCTTCAGGAGCGGAAGTTTGCCAAGGGGGACGTCCTTGAAGTGGCTCGTTTGGCCGGAATTATGGCGACCAAGCGAACGGCTGACTTGATTCCTCTTTGTCATGTTCTGCCCCTCGAAAAAGTGACGGTGGATTTCTCTTTCCCCGCCGAAAACACTGTGCAAGTTGAAGTTTCTGTCTCCACCGAGGCGAAAACCGGGGTGGAAATGGAAGCTCTGACTGCTGTGAGTGTGGCTTGCCTGACTATCTATGATATGTGCAAGTCGGTTGACCGCGGGATGGAAATCAACAGCATTCGTCTTCTGGAGAAGTCCGGCGGGCGGTCAGGGCATTATGTGAAAAGTCCGTTGGGTGGCATTCCGTACTGAACAAGTCCTGTTTTGAAACGAATCCGTCATGCCCGTAGTCGTGTCCAATCGCGACGATTTGAAACAGCAGATCCACCAGATTCTCGCGAGCGATCTTCTCGCAGTGAATCTTATTCTGGAACGACAGTTTCGAAATCCGAATATGTTTGTGCAGGACGTGGCTCAACACGTCAGCCGATTTCAGGGCAAGAGAATTCGTCCGATCCTGACTCTTCTGAGTGCGAACCTGTTCGAACCGTCGGCCGCCGCACAGGACAAGGCTCACCAACTGGCAGCCGTGGTGGAGATGATTCACACGGCGACGTTGGTGCACGATGATGTCATTGACGATTCTGATCTCCGCCGCCATGTATCGACCGTGCATCGTCGTTGGAACACAGAGACGAGTGTACTGTTTGGCGACTATCTGCTTTCCAAAGCTTTTCATCTTGCGGCGACAACGGGTGATGCTGAAGCCTGTCGGCTGATTGGGCTGGCCACGGACAGGACATGCGAAGGTGAACTGAATCAGATCGCTGCAAGGCTGGAGCAGTCCACTTCGGAACGAGACTATTTTCGAGTCATCAGCGGCAAGACCGGACAACTATTTGCCGTGAGTTGTCTGCTGGGTGCTCGTGCAGCGGAAGCTTCTTTGGCTGATCAGGTTCAACTGAAGCAGTTTGGGAATCGGATCGGCCTGGCTTTTCAGATAGCGGATGACGTGCTTGATCTGACGGAGCCGTCAGACATTACCGGCAAAGATGCATCCAACGACCTCTCGAATCACCGCATGACGTTGCCGCTGCTGCGTGCCTTGCGAATGGCTTCGGAATCTGATCGGCAAAGGTTGCGGGAGTTGCTGTTTTCATCTGACTTTGCAGACCATCAGCGCCTTCGTGAAGAACGTCTTGTGCGGCTCGGAATAGAGTCTGCTCAGGCAAGCGCTGCGCACTTTGTGTCGCGTGCTGTTCGCAGCTTGCGGTCTTTGCCTTGTAGCGAGTCTCGCCGGATGCTGGAAGCAATCGCAAAGTTTGCAATCCATCGCTCAACCTGACAGATTTCTGCCTTCTGTGGGGAAAATTGGCGTATAGTTCGGCTGCCGTGCTGCTTGCAGTCTCTTCACAGTGAGTGATTGCTTCGGATCTCCGAATCCCAGTGAGTCGATTCATGCCCACCTATGTCTATGGCGTCATCCTCTCCGAAGACGACGACGCTGTTGGCGAAACATTTGAGATCGAACAGGGCATCAAAGATCCACCGTTGACTCATCATCCTCAGACAGGGCAGCCGGTGCGTCGCGTGATGTGTGCTCCATTTGTGGCGGGGATATGGTCGCCGATGAAGATGAAACGCAACGTCAGTGACAAGAACCTGGAAAAAAAGGGCTTCACCAAGTACATCAAGAATCGAGATGGCCAGTATGAACGGCGCACCGGCAAGGGGCCTGACATTCTGGGCAGTTCTCCTTCTGAGTGATTGAGTCTGAGGACTCGTGGTCTATGCTCAATGCCTGCCTACCAGGCAGACCGTTCTTTGTCGAAACGGGATGAGCTGGACAAAGTTGCTCGGTGGCTGTGATCGGTTTGCTTTCTGGCCGCAGGCAGTCATACTTTTGACTCCCTCAAACTGATGCTGTTACATTCGCTAAGCCTGCCCGCCGGTCCCGCCACAGCAATCCATCTCCTTCCTTTCGACAGGAAACAACTCATGGTTTTTGCACGCCGTTTGTTTCTCAGGCAGTCTGTCGGCGTCGCTGGCATGCTGGCTTTTTCCGGCTTCAGTCGCAGTACGCTGCGAGCCGTGGGTGCCGTAGCAGCGGAGAAGCACTTTGAGATTACCGACATCAAACGCACAACGGTAAAATTGGAGTTCCGGCCGACTCCCCGTCGCAACATGGATCGGGAGATTCCTCACTGGCGATATACAGAGCTTTGCGACGTGACGCTGAAATGCGGCGTCACCGGTACTGGCGAAACGCTGTTGTTCTATACCTGGGGTGTGACTTCCAATGAGGCGGTACAACGCGTGATCGGCCGGAGTGCGATCGAAGTGATGTGGGACGATTCACTGGGCGCAGGATTGCAGATGGCTTTGTTCGATGCTGTTGGACGAGCGGCCGAAGTACCCGTTCATGCTTTGCTGGGCAACAAGTCGAATCAAACGACGCCATTGTCATGGTGGAATATTGACACATCGGCTGAGGATATGGCGTCAGAGTGCAAAGAAGCGATGCGGCTGGGTTACATGTCGTACAAGACAAAAGGGCGTCCGTGGTTCGATGTCTTCCAACAGGTCGACAAGGCCACAAAGGTTGTTCCGCCGGAATTCAAAATCGATATGGACTTCAACGACACATTACGAACGGCCGAACAGGGACTTCCGATTCTGGAACGACTGGGAAAACATCCGCAAGTGGACATTTTCGAAGGACCGATCCCTCAGGAAGACGTCGATGGAAATCGAAAGATTACAAACGCAACGCATGTCAAGGTCGCCATTCACTATGGCACACCTGATCCTGAAACCTGCGCGCAGACGCGTTGCTGTGATGGTTTCGTCGCCGGCGGCGGCGCGACGAAGTTGATGAAGACCGGGCGATTCTGCGAAGAAACACGCTTTCCGCTTTGGCTGCAGCTTGTCGGGAGTGGATTGACGGCCGCTCATTCACTGCACTTTGGAGGTGTGCTTAAACAGGCAATCTGGCCGGCCGTGAATTGCCATCAGTTGTTTGAGAACAATCTGCTGACGGAACCAATCCTGTTGAAAGACGGGCATGCGGCTGTGCCCGACCGGCCAGGTCTGGGCTATGAGGTGAATCGCGATGTCGTCGACAAGCTGAAGGTGGAAAAGCCGGCCGAACGACCCGAACCTGAGCGCTTGATCGAAACGACATGGGCCGATGGCCTCAGGATGTACACGGCTAATAACGGCAAAGTCAATTTCATGCTGACTGCGGCCAACGCCGATCGCTATCCGTATTTTGCGGACGGTGCCGAGACTCGTCTCGTGCCCAATGACGGCACGCCACGCTGGAGAGAACTGTACGATCGAGCTCGAAAAGAAGGTCCGATCAGTGTCTGATCGGCTGGGCTCATTCCCCAAATGAATGTCTCGCGATAGAGGCCTTCAGCATAGATTGGCGATAGGCAAGCCCAGCGGAACGGAGACAGATCCGCCTCCAGTTCAACCGCAACAACTTCCAGAGGCACCTTCTTCGGCAGAGCAACTCTTGTCGTGAGGCACCTTCCAAAGTTCCAGCAGCTTTGACGATTCGTAATCGCCCGCTGTGATCTGGAATCCGAGATCGCTGATCATACGGAAGTCTTCTTCGGCTTTCTGTCCAGGAGTCGTCAGGTAGTCGCTGACGAACATTGAGTTCGCTGGATAAAGTCCCATCGATTGCATCGATCGCAGATTAACTTCACGACCACCAGCGATTCGCAGCTCAGCCTTTGGATTGGTCAGGCGGAACATTGCCAGGACTTTCAAACAGAAACGTGGATCCAGTTCGCGAACGGACTGGAGCGGCGTTCCGTCAATCGAGTTCAGAAAATTGACTGGAATCGACTCGACCCGCAACTCGGACAGCTTCATCGCCACATCAACCACATCGTCGTGAACTTCGCCCATGCCGACAATCATGCCCGCACAGAGTTCCAGACCGGCATTACGGCAGATGTCGAGAGTTTCCAAGCGATCCCTGAACGTGTGAGTCGTGCAGATCTCTTCGTGAAATCGCTCACTGGTATTCAGGTTGTGATTGACTCGATCAACACCCGCCGCCTTCAGCTTCAGCGCCTGATCAGGCTTAAGCAGACCCAGACAGCAGCAGATGTGAAGACCATACATGTCCTTGATCTGACGCACGACGTTCGCCACGTGATCCACTTCGCGATCAGTTGGACCTCGTCCACTTGCCACGATGCAATACGTGCGAGCTCTGCTTTCGGCAGCCTTGCGAGCTCCCTCCATCAGACGCTCGGCGTTCAGGAACGAATATTTTTCAATCGGAGCTTCGGAGATCTTCGATTGTGAGCAGTAGTTGCAGTCTTCCGGACAAAGTCCGCTCTTGGCATTCTTCAGATAGTATAGCTGGACGGTCTTGCCAAAGTACTCGCGACGCACACGATAAGCAGCGTCCAGAATCGCCAACAGCTGGTCATCGTCCGCTCGTAGAATTCTCATCGCATCTTCGCGGGACAGAGACTCGCCTGCGAGAACAGCATCAGCCATCTCGTTCCAGGGCAGGGCACTCGGAGAAAACTCAGCAGACTCAATTGGCGCAGTGACAGACATTCCGGGATCACTCAATTTCAGAATCAGGCAAAAGAGAGAATTCACATCTCCGCGGAGTCTAACGAAATTCACAGCTTGTTTCACGCTTAGAATCCGGACAGTTACAGGAAACGAATCGGAAACGGGGCCGCCAGAGGAACTGCGATGGCCAGGCTGTTGTTGTTCACGCAGTCGCAACGGTACGATGTGTGTCCAAAGAGTGGGATTTTGATCGAACGGGATGTGATTTGTGGCTGATTTTCGTCGAAAACGCCGTCATCTGAGCCTGCCTATCTGGAGCAGCGTTCTGCTTATGACCGTCAATATCGCGTTGATGGCGGTGCTGATCGTTATGCTGGCGAAGCAAAGTTCGTGGCTGGCCCTGACGCTGGGTTCGATTGCCTTGGCAATCAGTCTCTTCGGAATTTCTTTTTATTCGTTTCTGACGATCAAGGAAATTCAGCTGAATCGACGCCAGTCTAACTTCGTCGACAGCGTGACGCACGAACTGAAGACTCCCATTGCTGCCCTTCGGCTTTATCTTGATACGCTGATTATGCGTGAGCCGGAGGCGGCCGATCGTAAGGAGTTTTATGAAACGATGAACTCGGAACTTGGGAGGCTGGATCGACTCATCAATCAACTGCTGGAAGTTGGCCGTCTGGATGCGATCGGCCATCAGACCGAACCGGAAACAATTCATTTGGAAGATCTGCTCCGCCGCTGTGCCGAAGGAGCGTGTCTGCACCACAAGCACGAATTCAACGACGTGTTTCGTTTTGAAGTAGCGCCATTGGCACTGACATCGCGTCGATTGCTGCTGGAAATGATCTTCGGCAACCTTCTTGACAATGCTGTGAAGTACGGCGGCAAGCCGCCAAAGGTCACAGTGCATGCCTTTTCCAGAGGCCGCGATCGAGTCGTCGTGCGGATCCGTGACAATGGCTCAGGCGTTGCACCGGAGAATCGTCGGCGGATTTTTCAAATGTTCGTGCGAGGCAATGACGAACTTCATCGCACCAAGACTGGCACAGGACTGGGACTTTATATCGTTCGAACTCTCGTAGGATTGCTCAAAGGACGAATTGCCGTGCTGGAGGCCGAGTCAGGCGGCGGCACAATCTTTGAAGTGACGCTGCCAGGTCGACAGCTGGACCTTCCTCAATCGGAATATCGCGAATCCCGCAGTCGTGTTTCCGGACTGGCGCTGTCCGGGCAGGAAAAAACATCATGAGAATTCTGGTTGTCGAAGACGAAGAGGCGATTGCCAAAGGGCTTCGCTTCAACTTTGAGCGTGAAGGTTATCAGGTCGATGTTGCGGGCGATGGGCCAACCGCGCTGGAACTCTACGAGTCCGCTCAGCCGCCAATCGATCTGGTGGTCCTGGATCTGATGCTGCCGATGATGAGCGGCTACGAGATCTGCAGGACTCTGCGTCGACTGGATACCGAAATCCCCGTTCTGGCGTTGACCGCGCGAACGTTGTCGGAGGACAAGATTCAGGCATTTGACTGCGGCGTTGATCAGTACATGACGAAGCCGTTTTCGCTTCCGGAGCTCCTCAGCCGTGTTCGCAACCTGCTGGATCGGCGACGCAGAACTTTGGAGCGTCGATCGGTCCGGCCGACCGAAGATGTCGTGCGATTTGGAGATGTAACAGTCGATTTCGGACGATTTGAACTTCGCCACAAAGACGAAGTTCACACGATGACGACTCGAGAACAGGAATTGCTTCGCTACTTCCTGGAACAGGACGGCGTGGTTCTTTCCCGTGCCCGACTGCAGTCCGAGGTGTGGAAAGATTCGGCCGATATTTCCAGCCGTTCGATCGACAACTTTGTGATGCGTTTGCGACGAATGGTTGAGGCGAATCCGTCATCACCTCGGCATCTGCTTTCGATCCGAGGCACTGGTTATCGGTTTGTACGCGAGCCTGTTGCCGAGGAAGTTGTACAGACGGAGGAATAACAGAGTTGTTCTTCGCTGCACAAAAGCAGGCGTTTGTCAGGCACGCTGAACCAACTCGACCGTAAACAGTTGCCAGTTCGTTCACGCGAGGCTGCTGATCATCTCTGGAGTGTCCACAAAATCATCCTTTGGCCAATGCGATCGAAATGGCTCTCTTGATCGAGCGCGCATTGACAGCTTGCGATTTTCCGCCTGTGTATTCATGGATTCTGCCGCAGCTATGGGTTTCGATCGCCAGTACTTTACTGCTAAACCAAGAATCACTTTGCTGTTGAAGTTCGGTGTTAAAGCTTTCGCAACCCGTCGTCCTTCATGGGGTTCGGAATCGCCACGTCGATTTCGTCAATGCGTGCCAGTGTCTCTTTGTCGAGGATCAAACCGTCGGCGGCGAGGCTTTCGTTCAGGTGGGCGACGGTGGTGGCGCCGATGATGGTTGATGCCACGAAGTCGTGCTGTTTGCTCCAGGCGACGCAAAGCGCGGTGAGCGTGATGTTCAGAGTGTCGGCGATGACATTCAGGCGGCTGACGGTTTCGCGAACTCGGTCGTTCAGAAATCGATCGGCTAACCGCTGTTGACGTTCTCCCAGTTTCCTGTATTCCGTGAAGCGTGCGCCGGGCGGGTCGCTGTGCATGTATTTGCCAGTCAGTACTCCCCCACCGAGCGGTGAAAACGGAAGCAGGCTGATGTTCTCGCGGCGGCAGACCTGAGCCAACTCACTCTGGCAGCGACGATTGATCAGACTGAAATTATTCTGCACCGTGTCGTAGCGACAGAGGCCATGCTTCTCCGAAGCTGCGAGACTCTTCATCACGCCCCAGCACGTTTCGTTGCTGCAGCCGAGGACTCGAATCTTGCCCTGCTTCACGAGTTCCGTAAGCGGCTCAAGCACGTCTTCATAGCGAGTCCCATGATCGGGCCAGTGAGTCTGATAAAGGTCGATGTAATCCGTCTGCAGTCGGCGCAAACTCGCGTCGACCGCGCGAGTGATCTGGACTCGATCAAGTGCTGAATGTCCGTGACGCACTGGCGGTACAAACCAGCCGTGAGCCGGGCCGGTGATCTTTGTCGCCAGAATGACGGATTCACGTGGCTTGGTTTTCAGCCAGCGGCCGACGATCTCTTCGGTGCGTCCGAACAGCTCGGCGGTCGGAGGAACCGGATACATTTCTGCCGCATCGTAGAAATCAATGCCCGCATCGCAGGCTCGATCCATGATTTCGAACGACACCTTTTCGTCGCACTGAGTCCCAAACGTCATTGTGCCCATGCAAATATCAGAAACAGTCAGCGGGCTGGTGCCCAGTCGTCGTCGGTTCATGGAATGAGGTTCCGGTCAGGCAGGAGACTCGCCGCGAGATTGACTATTCGGGTGGAGGCTCAGAAGAGTTGTCGAGGAAAGGATTATAACCGCCACGCGACAAGACGAAACCGACCTGACGCCAGACACGGCAACGACCGCCTGCTAGCAAATACACGGATCCACCGATCAGAAAGGAGCGGAGGTTCGACTCCAGCCCCGTCGCTTTGCTTGACGGGCAAACTACGCCATGATCTCAGTGATCACTCGTCCCTGCGGCACTACTTCGTGAGGTCGCCCGAGTGAATCAAGGATCTGCGTTGTCGACTGCACACCGAGCAGACGGTAAATCGTCGCCATCACGTCGCCAGGGCTGACGGGCGAATCGGCGGGGACGGATCCTGTGCGGTCACTGGCTCCGTAGACGAATCCCTGACGAACGCCGGCGCCGGCCAGCATGATGGTGTAGCAGGAATTCCAGTGGTCTCGCCCGGCGTTTGCGTTGATCCTGGGAGTGCGTCCGAAGTCGCCAAGCACGCAAACCAGAGTGCGTTCCAGCAAGCCTCGATCGTCAAGATCCTGGAGCAGGCTGCTGCACGCAGCGTCGAATTCGGGCAGCAGGATTTTCTTCAGCTTGTTGAAATTGTCACCGTGCGTATCCCATGTGGCATTTGCATCCGGAGCCCATGACAGCGTAATAAAACGAGTTCCAGCTTCGACAAGTCGTCGAGCCAACAGGGTGCTTTGACCATAGATGTTGCGACCGTATCCAGCCCGCATCTCGGGCGTCTCCAGGTCCAGATCGAACGCTCGCTGAGCCACATCGGATGTCAGAAGTTCAAAAGCCTGCGATTGAAAATTGTCAATTGCCGATAGAGATGTCTCGTTACGAATCGCGAGACCTCGCCCAAGGTCCGACAACAGTCGCGTGCGATCGCTCATCCGTTGCGGAGTCACCGGTGCCGGCAGCGCAAGATTGTCGACGTGGAAATCAGCAGCGTCGGGGTTGTTGAGCACCCAGAACGGATCGAAAGTCGGCCCCATGAAGCCAGCGAGGAAGCCAGGCTGCAATGGACCTCCAGCGCCTTCTTTGGTCTTATAGGGCAGACTGATATAAGGGAGAGTGCGATTCGCTGCCGGTCGCAGTTTCGCCATGACGGAACCCGGCGACGGATGATCGGACGGCTTCGCGCCGCCACCCTGTTCGCCTCGATCGTGGCCCGTGAGCGCGGCATAGACAGCGGCTGCGTGGGAGTTGTTGACGCTGTGATGCATGGACCGAATCAGCGTCGTTCGATGCATCTGCTGAGCGAGTCGGGGCAGATATTCGCTGACGGGTACGCCCGGAAGGCTGCTGGCGACAGGATCGAATTCGCCGCGAATTTCGGCGGGAGCTTCCGGCTTCATGTCCCACATGTCAAGATGACTGGGCCCGCCGTTGAGAAACAGCACGATGCAGTGATCGGCCTTCGCTGTGATCGAATTGCCGTCGGCCCGCAGAGACCGCTGACTCAGCAACGCCGGCAATCCCGCCGCGCCGAGTTGCAGCATACGACGTCGCGAGACTTCCGAAATGAGATGGCGGAATTTCGCGGATCGCATTTTTGGTACTCCCATGATTCATGTTCGTTTAACGATTCAGCCGACCCGCGAAGTCTACCCGATAATCACTCTTGGCCTCAGCGCTTCATTGGGCTGAGCATCCAGCAGAAGTTCCTTCACGAGGAATGGTATATTGCCTTCCCCGAATAACAGAAAGCCCAGGTTCATTTTCAAGGGACTTTCGTCCGACCATCCGAAATGAAGTTCGATTGGTTTGGTTGTTCCATTCAAGGACAGTGCCAAGGCCGCAATAGCCGGAGCAATGGATGTGCAGCGGCTCACTCGAATAATGTATCGCCCGCCTTCGTGGCGAATATCGAGCATAGGCTCCTGGAAGAAGTCGCTCGTATCGCCGAGCGAGATCTCCACAAACACGACAGGGATTTCGTCGTCCAGGTGATGCCAGATGCGAAGTTCGCGTTCTTTTTCATCCAGTGTTCGACCACCTGGACGATGAGGAGCAAGCACCGGAATTTCCACATGCTGCAAAGTGTTCCAGCGGAACTTCGAATCATTATTCGCAAACTGGAAACGGACGACTCGCAGCTCATCGCTGCGGACAACGCGTGAGACCAGTGACACTCCCATAATCGCCGCGATGAAGAACAGCGAGATGATCAGGCCTTCCGACTTTTCGATCATGATGTCGGTCGCCGTGTAGAGAAACACCAGCGTAATGATCACTGTCCGCCAGGGAATCCGTTTCATCGTGCTTCCAGCGCGTTCACGATATCTTTCAATCGTCACGGCAATACACGCACTGAGAATCAAAACCATGACGCCCGTGGCATAGGCTGCACCCTGATCTTCCACAGACGCTCGAAAAATCAGTGTCACGACAAGGCAAACGGCGATGATCACGCAGACCAGCGGTCGAGTGGCCGACACCCAGTCGGGAGCCATACCAAACCTCGGCAGGTATCGCGGGATCAGATTCAACAGGCCTGACAAAGCACTCGCTCCGGCAAAACACAGGATCGCCACAGTGCTCATGTCGTACATCGTGCCGAAAACTTCGCCGAAGAACGGCCATAGCTTCAGGCCGCCTTCTGCGTGAGCCAGGTACGCAAGTGCTCGTTCGTATGCCGGACCCCCATGAGCCAGCTCTTCGAGTGGAATCAGAGTCGTGACGATAATCGACGATCCAATCAACATCACGGACATAATGAGCGCAGACGCAATGAGCAGCCATTGAGTCCTCTGGATGCGTCCCAGGGGTTTTTCGCCAGTATCGGTGCTGTCACCTTTGATCTGCGGCATTACGGCGACACCCGTTTCGAAACCGCTCAAGCCCAGTGCTAACTTTGGAAACAACAAGGCACTCATGAACAGTCCGCCGTACCAGGTCAACGGGATCAGCGGAGCAGGAACTGCAGGATCTTGTTCTGCCGGACCCTTTGCTGCAACATCGCCTGATGCCCCAATCTCAGCATTCAATTCAGCAGCGGCTCCATCAACTTCAGCAGCAGATTCAGAGTGATGAGAAGCGATTCCCACATCACCTGCACTCAACTTAGCCCACCATTCAGTGACATACTGCGGTTGCTGGGCCAGCGTCATAATTCCTCCGGAAATGACAATCACGTTCATGACCAGATACACGGCGACAATCGCCACTGCAACGCCAATCACTTCGCGCACGCCCTTCAGGAAAAGTGCACCAAGCCCCATGATCATTATCAGAGTAATCCCGACCTGGTTATGCATGAACGATGGCGCATGTTGAAACAGCGGATTCTCAATCAGATGTTTTGCAGCATCCGCAGCGGACAGAGTAATCGTGATCACGAAATCTGTGGCCGCGAATCCCAGCAGCGTCAAAACGAGAAACTTGCCCGACCATCCTCCGAGCAGTCGCTGCAGCATCGCGATCGAACCCTGACCATGCGGCGACGACTTGGCGACTCGACAGTAAATCGGGACCGCACCAAAAAGAGTTACCAAAACGAGAAGGATCGTTGCCACGGGAGCCAATCGCCCTGCGCTGGTAATGGCGATGGACGGCTGATAGGCAAGTGTGCTGAAGTAATCAACGCCCGTCAGGCAAAGCACCCAGAGCCAAAACGACTGATGATGAGCAGATCCAGCGCCAGGGGAGGAACCGGTGGCCGGGCTGCTGGAGTCACCGGGGCCCGCAGATGCAGGAGAGTTCATTGAAGTTCCGAGAAACAGAAACGGGAAAACCGCACTAACACAGGCGGAAGGGCGAGCAATTATGATCCACAGGCTGCCGTGCAGTTGCAATCGTCATTCTCGCAGGGTTGCTGATGCGTTTCGTGATGACATCCAGATCCGGAAACTGGGAAATTCCGGGCTTGCATGACGTTGGATCTCTGATAAGCGGCTCGTTACGATCCATTATCTATGAGTTGAGCACGACTCTGCCAAACGGCGGTCGCCACCGGTTGGCTCATCAAAACTTCAAAGTTCTGCATGGTCCATGTTGTTAATGCAGTCTCCTTGTTCCATTGCCGAGACCACGTAGAAGTCCTATTTCACGACGTTTCAGCCTTTAATGCTCCGTTAAGTCACTTCCCGCGATCAGGGTTCTCAAATTCATGTCTTCAACTCCCGCCTTTCGACTAACCCCCGTTCAGTGGCTCATTTGCACAATTGCCGCGATTGGATTTGCGTTCGACATTTACGAATTGCTGATGCTGCCGCTCATTGTGAAAACAGCGATAGCGGATCTGCATCCGCAAATAGGGACTCCTCAGGACTGGGCGCCTGGCGGGCAGATGTACGTCAGTTGGGCTCGAACGTTGTTCTTTATGCCAGCGATTGCCGGAGGCGTTTTTGGGCTCCTTGGCGGATACCTGACCGATCGCCTGGGCCGGCGCAGTGTGCTGACCTGGAGTATCCTGCTGTATGCGTTTGGAGCCTGTGCGGCAGGATTTTCCACAAGTCTGTCTCAGCTCCTCTTCTTTCGCTGTTGCGTATTTGTCGGAGTTTGCGTGGAGTTTGTGGCGGCCGTGGCATGGCTGGCGGAATTATTTCCAAATCATGAACAGCGCGAAAAAGTTCTGGGCTACACCCAGGCATTTTCTTCGCTGGGCGGTGTTCTTGTCGCAGTCATGGCGAAGCTGGCGGCGCAGTATGCGGACCTGCTTCCTGCCATTCACGGAACTCATGCCGCATGGAGATACACGCTGATCTCGGGGTTGATTCCCGCGATCCCGTTGATTCTTATTCGCCCGTTTCTTCCGGAATCGCCTGCATGGCAGAAAAAACGTCAGGAAGGCACGCTGAAGCGACCAAGCATCCTGGCTCTGTTCAATCCCGAGCTTCGAAAAACGACGATCGTGACAACGCTCGTTTTTGCAACCACCTTTGGACTTGCATTTGGTGCAATTCAACAGAATCCACAGATCCTTGCCGGGCATGTCGATGTGCAAAAGGCAGTGACGGAAGCTCAGGCCGCTGCGACAACGAAGGCGGAAGCGGAGGGCAAGCCACTCACTCCCAAAGACCTGGGAGTGATTAAGGGAAATACGACAGACAAACTGGCTGCCGGGGTTCAGGGCTGGCAGGAAATAGGCGGTCTTTTTGGACGCCTGCTGCTGGCGTGGCTGGCGGTGAGATTTGTGAGTCGTCGGGCACTGTTCCGAGTCTTTCAGATCCCCAGCCTGCTGTTCGTTCCCTTCCTCTACTGGTGGCTGTCCAACAACCTCAAGACTGAAGGATCTCTGGACCTTTTTCGATACGCAATTTTCATCGCTGGCCTCTTGGTTGTTGGCCAGATGAGTTTTTGGGGCAATTATATTCCACTGGTCTTCCCAGTTCATCTCCGTGGGACTGGCGAGAGCTTTGCGGCCAACATAGGCGGTCGAGTCCTCGGCACAGCTGCCGCTTTTATAACGCTCACGCTTTCGGCTTCGGATAAGCCAGATCCGGCAAAAATTGCGTTGATGGGGGCATGTGTTGCTGGTGCCTATGCTCTGGTTGGCGCCGCCTTGACGGGTTTTTTGCCTGAACCAGGAAAAGTCGATCACCACGACTGAAACGTTGCAATGGCTACCATTTCGGAGATTTGAACACAGTCCTCCCTATCCGCAGGTTCACGGATTTTCCATGGCAGCCAGTGAAGCCGATCGTCAGCTTGTTCAGCGTATCCGAGCCGGAGAAGCGGATGCGTGGCAACAGTGCATTGATCTTTATGAAGGTCGATTGCTGGCGTTCGCAAGGACTCGGCTTCAGGATCGCTCAGCCGCCGAAGACATTGTGCAGGAAACATTCCTCGGTTTTCTCAAGGCCCTGCCGAACTACGACGATCGAACGCCGCTGGAATCCTGGATGTTCTCGATCGCCGCGCACAAGCTGATTGACTTCATGCGGCGATCGGGACGACGTCCAATGCTGCCACTTTTGACATCGGAATCCAAAGATGGAGCCGCTCGTGATCTTACTGGCCCCGGTCGAGCTGCTTCCAGCATGATGCGAAGCAGCGAGAAAGCTCGAGCGGAATCGACGCTTGTTGAAACCTGCCTGAAAGAGCTCATTCAGGACTTCAAAGCCACCGGAGCGTGGGAACGCCTTCAGTGTGTTGAGCTGATCTTTGTTCTCGGCTGGGCGAATAAGGACGTAGCTATCCGTTTGAATACCACCGAGCAGGCTGTAGCCAACCACAAGTTCTTCGTGGTGTCCAAGCTGAAAGAGGCTGCCAAATCAGCCAAGCTTTCGAGTAGTGCCATGTTGGCTTTGGGGCTCGAATAAAGACTGTACGCGAGCATCAGGACACGGGATTCTGTCGACGATAGTCCCAAATGACAAAGACGAATGCGATCAGGTCGTAAAGAGAATGGGCGGTGATCGGAATCAGAAGGTTGGGGGTTTTGTCCGCCGCCATCAGCGCCGTGAGATACAAACCCAAAAACGCCGCCAGAAGGGCATAAACTGGCGTCACTGAGTGGGCGAGGCCAAATAACAGATTGGTCATGAGGACTGCGAGAAACGGATTCCATTCCTGAATCCAAAGAAACAGGAACCCTCGGAAGAAAGCTTCTTCGCAGACGCCGGCTAGTAAAGCCAGCAGCACGATATCGAACCAGCGACAATCGTTCAGGTAGGGACCGATTGAGTCGCGGACAAATTCACGGACCTGAAGTAGGCCTTTTGAGCGAGATAAGAAGCAGATCACAAGCAGGATCAGCATGGGACCCGTGGCAAGAATTCCAAGGCCGAAATCCTGCAGGGACCAGGCAAGCCTGGCAGTGGGATTGAAACCCGTCAGCCAGCCGCCGACGAATGCAACGACCAGGATCGCTCCTTCAAAAATCCCCGCACTTGTCAGGAATTGTGACTGAGTCATTGGAGGAGTGTCGTCAGAAATGTTTCACAACTCCTGTCCGCGCATGAAAATGGGCACCGGTATGATACCGGTGCCGCGAGGGGACGCATCAACTTTTAGAATAGAAAGGAAGGGAGAGAGAGGAGAGAGGGGGAGAGGATCAAGAAAGTGCATTCGGGCGAATGCACCGTGTGTCAAATTACCAGCGGCTGATGGACTATTTTTCTCGGGTCGAGTCCACCATCGAAACAGATGGCTGATCAGGACGAGTTGAAGAAATGCTGCGTTCGCTCGATTTTCGAGTCGCCCGCCATCCCGAAGGCTTGGTACTTGTCGGCTTTGCCGCAGCTGTTTCGGTCGATTCGTCATTCCGGAAGACTGCTGGCACTGCAGAGTCTGCGGCTTTGCTTCCCCCACGACGTGTTTGTGGAGCCGGGAAGGTAGGCTCGTCGTCACCACGAAGTGGAGTTTCAAGAGAGGCCCCGCCGGTGTTTCCATCTTCGCCGGTAGCTCGTCGGAATGACTTGTCAGAAGTGTTGCCAGAATCGCCATCTTCTTTAAACGTAGATCGTTCGGCACTTATCGGGTCCGGTGCCGGAGCCAGAGCTGAACGTGTTGCCGTGCTGTCGATAATGTATGGGCTGCCAAACGCCATCTGAGAGCCACCGATATACGGCGATCCATAGGCCATGGAAGTGCCGATGGGAACCGTGCGTAGAACAGTCTGCGGACGCATCACGGTGACTTCTTCTTTTTTCATCACGAGCTTCTGCACGGGTACTCGCTCTGTCTTTCGCTCAGCAACCATTTTGGTGTCCTGAACGGTGACGCGTCGAGTTCCCTGGACAGCCACCTGCCGCGTGTAGGGAACGTTGCATGTCACCATGCTCGGAACGTACTGTCGGGATGTTGTGTAGTTTGGCGTGAAGGCATTTCGCATCGAATAGCCGGTGCGATTCATCCAGCCGATCACACCTGGCCGAGGATCTACCTGGCAAGGTGCACACTTGGCGATAGGGTGATAATTCGTTGTCCAGCGTCCCATATCACGATTAACGGTACGATATTCTGTCACATTCTGATACGAGACAGTGGGAACTTCGACTTCACGTGTTTGGGCGACCGGGCGGTAGACTGTCACTTCGCGATCTTCATAGGCCGTCTCATAGGTTGGTACCTCGACGGTCTGCTTTTCGCGGGTGTAGGTTGTGACCGGGACGGTCTGATAACAAGTCGCCTGAACCGGCTGAATAGGAGTGCACTGAGCAATCGGCTGAGCAGCGACAGCTCCGCAACTGCCACAGCCATCGTAATACTGTGCCTGAGCGGTGCTTTGCAGCGAAATAACCAGCGCTCCGAGAGCGGCACCAAAAGTGAGTCTTCTGGACAGCATGAGCTTCTTCCCTGAAGAAAGGTCACAAACGCGCAGCAGTTTCAACAAAAAACTGAAGCAGGCAGGTGAGGAGGAAATCCGATTCACAGACGAGCGACGAGAACTTCAGTGCGGCTGACTTACTCGAACCTTGTTCCGGGAACCTTTGAGATGAGACAGGAAGTTGGGGGAACTACGGCGGTCAGCAGTAGTTCAGTCCAACCAGTGGAGAACAGCAGAAAGAGGAAAGGTGTTGCAGGCGTTTGGCCGAAACTGCCGAGGAACGCGTTGCGTGCGGCCCGTGATTTATCCCAATGGAAAAATTGGGTCAATAGCGGTTAAAGTTTTGATGGCAATTCTTCGAGCGTCGTGGGGCCGTATTTTGAATTCGCTTGGTTTTTGTGTGTTGCTCAGGCAGGATCAGCAGGTTGACTGGTTCCTCGGCAGTTTTTGCCGAAGCAAATGCAGTCATTCCTGCATCACGCCGCCGTCAACTGGCAAAGAACGTCCATTACTTCTTTCCAAGGGCTCTCTGCTGCCGAAAAAATTCCTGCAGAATGGCTTTACTGTCCTCAGCCATCACGCCTCCCAGGACAGCCGCCTGATGATTCAGGCGAATGTCCGAGGTCAAACTGAACAGCGTGTGGCAGGCTCCGGCCTTGGGGTCGGTTGTTCCATAGATGACCCACGGTATTCGGGCTTGCACAATAGCCCCCGCGCACATGGGACAGGGTTCCAGAGTGACGTACAAAGTGCAATCCAGCAGTCGCCATGATTGCAGAACTTCCGCTGCCTGAGTGATTGCAATCATCTCGGCGTGAGCGGTCGGATCATTCAGCATCTCTCGCTGATTGTGAGCTTCGGCAATGACCCGTTCCTGATAAACGATTACCGCTCCGACGGGGACTTCGCCTTCATCAAATGCCATGACAGCCTGATCGAGAGCTTTTTTCATCCAGAAGTCATGCGGCGCAAGAGGATTTATAGAAAGTATCTCTGACAACGGCGCATGTCCTTCCTGCGATCATGGTAACGGCAACACTCAAGGAGGCGGATCAATTCACGCGCAGCATAAGCGCGCCAGTGTGTGTGCGCCACTGTGTGCGTCAATCAAACACCGAGTTTTGCCGAAATCCGACTATTGTTGACCGCACGCTTTCAGCAACGATGCCAGCACAATCAGATCATGCTGCGTGGAGAAGTCTGTTTCCTTTTCGCCGCGAATGATCTTTGCCATATCGGCCGCATCATTGATGTAGCGAACGTATTTTGGGAATGAGAGGCTCTGATAGCCTCGGGAATATTGCCCCGACACTTCCGACAACGTAATTCGCGCAGATGGGTTGTCGAGCGG
>JANPHT010000637.1:0-2236 GCA_031424595.1 Planctomycetota bacterium | reverse complement strand
CATTCAGACACAACAGCACATGACAAAACTCCGTCAGTGCCTTCTCCGTAGCCTCCGGTGTTTCTCCCCCCATCGCTGTCCGTTGCTGATCAATAAATGTCAGCATGCGAGCTTGTTCTGTGTCGGTTGGCAACCGCCCCAAAGCCAACTGATAGCCTCGCTGGACAGATGATGAAAGCGGAGCGTCATCGACAGGTTTGATCCTGGCCGACAGTCTTTCAGCCTGCTCTCGTACCAACCCTGAGTTCATCAACGTCAGGGCCTGAGTCGGCACGGTTGTCACGCTGCGTTCGCCGATGCTTTGAGTCGGCTCGGGTGCGTCAAACATGGTCATTATCGGCAGCATTTCACTTCGTTTGACTCGCAGATAAATACTGCGACGCCGGGTGTTGTCAAGCACACTCGGTCCAAACATTGCGGGATCGAGATTTCCACCCACGGCGAGCATGGCATCGCGGATTGTTTCCGCCTCCAGTCGATGCGGTTGATAGTGCCACAAAAACTGATTTCCGGGATCAATCCTGAGGTTGTCCTCATCCACAGCATGCGATTGTTGATACGTTTCACTCAGCATGATGGCACGATGCAATGGCTTTAATCTCCATCCACCTCGAACCAATTCCGCGGCGAGATACTCCAGTAACTCCGGATGGGTTGGACGATCTCCCTGAACACCAAAATCGTTGGGAGTGCCCACGATGCCTTTTCCCAGGTGATGCTGCCAGAGTCGATTCGCGATCACTCGAGCCAGCAAAGCGCCTCCTCCGCGTTCGACATCTGTCATCCAACCGACCAACGCGACGCGCGGATGTTCGGCTGTTGCTGGCGGAACAGGCGTTGTTGGCGTTGCTGGCGGAGCAGTCGTTGCTGGATCCGGACTTCGAAACAGCACCTGCAAAAAGCCAGGTTCTGCTTTGCCCTGCTTGTTGTCCACCTCGCCTCGACGAAGGAAGAAAACATCCTGCCCGCCAGCCACAGTTGTATAAACTTCCTGCAGATTTGGGCGGGGTACTGCTGCCGCATGATCACGGACAGCGTAGGCTAACTTGGCGGTCTCCGCATCGAATGGAGCAAACCAGCGTGTCAGCGAGACTCGCACTGGTTCAGGGACTTCATCCTTATGCGATGCCACGATGGACCGCATTTCGGCGACGTGCTGAGTTGCCACATCTCCAGCCCAGGTCGCCGGATTAGCCTCGACACTAACTGAAACCCGCATTCGGCCGATGCCCAGGTCGCGAAACTTCAGTTCAACCGTGAGTTCCGTGCCATTGGCAAAACCGGCCAGTGGAGATTCGAATTCGAAGACAGCCGCGTTGTCTTTTTTGGCCTTCGCTCTCACAACCCATGCTGTCTCGGGCTTATCGTCCACGGCATTGGCCAACGGTTGCTTGTCATCTTCAAACGCGGCATAGACCGCATTGAGCTTCACCGTTTGCGCCGCGTCGGTGGCTTGTGAATCCAGAGGCCGCGCGGTGAGAATGATCTCGGTCAGCTGAAAACTTCCATCACCACTCAGGCCAGGGCCTCGCTGCGGCAACGACTTATCGGTGAACGCATCCAGCCTGAGGGACTGAATGTTTTTCTGATGAGTATTAAACGTCAGCCGGTAAACTTCTTCATTGCGGACATTTCTCCGCTGACCTCTTTGCCGGACATTTGCACCCGGATTCATCAGTCCATCGTGGACAATAAGTCCGTTGGGTAATGCTTTCAGCCAGGATCGTTCGGCTTCCAGGGAAATTGATTCCAGGACTTGCCAGCGAGGTGTCTCCGGCTGTTTCTCCAATTCCTGTCCACGCCAGGCGATAAAGCGGGCGGACAGGTCTTTGACAGCAAATTCATGCAGTGCAGCAACGAGCGGTTCTTGCTCAGACTTATGCTTTTCCAGCGCTCGTTCCGTGGCAGCTTCATCCAGATCCAGAGTACGAGAACCATGAACTGTCGTGGCCAGAGACGCCGCCATCGCGTAGTAGTCCTGGTGCGGAATGGGATCATACTTGTGCTCATGGCAGCGGACACAACCCAGTGTCAGCCCGAGCATTGAACCCCCGATAGTCATCATCATATCATCGAGCTGGTCGTAGCGGATACGTTCAACTGTCTTGTCCGTAATCTGTCCGGGATATGGCCCGGCGACAAGAAAGCCAGTTGCGGCGGCTCCGTTGATATCATCGGGCAGAAGGAGGTCTCCGGCCATCTGCATTTTGACGAACTCGTCATACGGCGTGTCGGC
>JANPHT010000636.1:0-11891 GCA_031424595.1 Planctomycetota bacterium | reverse complement strand
ATCGATGCATGCCGCTGGCTGGACGGCGTTTGCCGTGATGAACTCCGCTCACGCTGAAGAAGAAGACCGTCGCCAGCTGAACTTTCTTCGCAGCGGTTTAACCGTCGGCATTTCTATCGGCCGTGATCCGGCAGACCCTGCGAGCTTCTTTGTTCAGTATTCAAAGTCGCTTGCGACTCGCACTGTGCCAGTTCCGCCGGATTCTGGATTTGTTGAATTTGATGGGTCCACAACACCACTGCTTGTTGCTTCAACGGCAATGACGCTGGAACAAACCTGCCAACTTTATGACAAGCAACTGGCCATCGAAGGCTGGCTCGCGCGCGATATCGGCCGCAGCATCAAGGAGAACTATGCCTCACTGACATACATTCGCGGTCAACAGGATCTCTCGATTAGCCTGACGCCGCTGAAAAACGGCAGAACTCAGATCTTGATCGGCGATGATCTGCAGAATTCATGGCAATTGGCAAAGCCGAAGGAGCCGACGACGGACGACTCTTCAGGTGCCGGAATCGAAGCCGCCGACTTTCCGATTCTGAATGACTCCAGGTCAGCCAGCGTTGACGCCACCGCCAAAATGATCGACGTGGCGATGAATGAGATGCCATTATCGAAAGTTGGCGAACTCTACACGAAAGAACTGCAGGCACTCGGTTGGGCAACGGAAGGTTCCGGTATCCAGTCCGATGACTATGTCTTCCTGACGTTCGTGAAGGACAAGAAAGAAATCGAACTACGAGCCCGCATGACAAACAACAAATCCACGGTCAACATCCAGGGCGATGGATTGTTGTGGACCAGGGAACTCACCGGCGGTAAGAAGATTGTTTCGTATGAATCGTGGCTGAGAACAAACAATCACCTCGCCAGCCTCGATCTTCTCGACCAGTACTTTGCGGAGATGAAGCAGCTCAAAAAGTGACGTTTCCCACGCCCTCTCCAATACCGACAGTACCGAATTCGAATCCCGCGACGCCAGAGTCGCCGATCACGAACAATCCCACCCTACCTGTGACAACGCCAGACAATCACAAGAATTATTGGGTGGCATGGCCCCTGCCGCCATTGAAATTCTCCTCTGTCCAATCCAACCGCAAGGAGTTGCCGCTGTTGGCCAGAAATCTGTGAACAAGGAATTCCGTTCAGGGCATCCAATGAGGTCAATTGTGCGGCACAATTCCGAGACTGCAGATCTTCATCACAGTTTATCGGGACTGCCAGGGAGAGAACCCAGTTTCGGAGAACGTGTTCCCGGTATCGCATCCACTCCTTCAGAAGATCTGCATTATCGCGGCGGACACACAATTCCGAATCTTGAATTCGTCAACCTGTATGTGGGAGGTGATGATGCCTGGACGAAGAATGATGTCGAGTCAATAGACCGCTCAATTGCGGCGGCGATGTCCGATCGCAACCTCAATAATGTCATGATGTAATATTTTGAAAATCAGCCAATCACTTCCACTTCCCGTCCATCACATCCGCTTAACGGCTATCGTCCGAAAACGATGTCACAGGGAGATGGGCGGCTTTCACGGAAGCATTCGAAAAAAAGGCCTGCCGATCTACTACAGTGTCGATGTGTATTCGGAACGTCGAACCAACGGCACTGCCAACGGCATACCGGTTTTCAAAGACTCATGGAAGGATGTTGTGGCGTCGCTGTATCATGAATTGAATGAGGCCAGAACGGACCCGGATGTTGGTGACGCCATTCGAAATGCCAACGATCCGAATTCGGAACGATATCTCGGCTGGGTTTCTGATCGCGGAGAAGAATGCGGTGACTATCCTAACGAAGAAGTACAACAGATCAGCACAATCGTGAAGGAGGTTCCTCTGACCGACGGATCCGGGACAGTTCCCGTCCAATTTCAATATTCTAATGCCGTCCATGGTCCGGAAGGACCGATCTTCCAACCGCATTAATCGTTTGTTTTTCGTTTGACTTATTGTCGTCGCCGACCAGTCACTCTGCGCTGTCGATGACGTCTGAGGCTCTACTGCCTGGCCTTGTCACCGGAACAAAACCGGGCAATTCACACACAGAGTTTCGGACGCGAATTGCGTCGATGCCGATGATGTTTCCAGAATCTTCGACGTCGCTTTAATCGCCAACAGCGAAGGGCATCCAGACATGTAACGATTGCAGCGTTGATTGCTGAAGCTGCCGAACAAACGCGACTTTTTGTCGCCCATCAGCAGAATACGCAGCTTCCAGCGGCGCGTGAAGTTGACGTCCGTCCGTCTATCGAAACAGCAATGAGTCGCTACCCGATAAACAGAGGACGCATGTGGCGTTCGTAGATATTCTCTGTGACTTGTTTTGCCACGATCTCTTCATTGGCTTTCAGAAGATCGGTGTATCGAGTGCCCGCTTTGGCTGCGACCTTGAACGACACATGCAGCAACTGGCGGACGTGTGCATTAAATCCCGGATGCGCCGGAATGTGTCGCAGTGCGCTGGCCAGTTGCGGCCCCGTCCAACTGTCGACCGTTGCGGATGTGGGAAGCTTGTTACGGTCGATATCGATTACGCTTGCATACGGTGCACACAATTCATCGACGTGTTCGAGGGCGTACGCATAGATTTCTTTTGCCAGCGTTAGTCCGTCGCCTCCGGCTTCCGCAAGGCCGATTAGTTCTTCCAGCCAGGTTGTTCCGGCCGTCTTCAGGTGCAGTCCCGCGCCTGTCCGAGCCAGGGCTTGGCGAATAATAGGGTAGAGACTGAATTTATCGCTTCCGCTGTGGACGCTTAACTTGAGATTCGCCGGAAGTCCGTATGTCTTGACGGCGTGTGCAATGACGGCGAGGTCGTCATTGAATTCCTTTTCAAACTGGAAAAGATCGCCCACGTAGTCAACTCCCTTGTTAAATCGTCCTGTGAACTTCGGGGCGATGGTTTGCAGTCGAATGTTTTCGTCTGCGAGAGCAGCCAGAATGATCAGGAGTTCCGGCGGTGTCTGCGGTGCGTCGGTCTCATCCATGGAAACTTCTGCAATAATTTTATCTTCGCCTTTCGCGGCAATGATGTGGCGATAAATCCGACCGGCATCCTGCACGGCCAGAAGGTACTTGGCGGCGACGCGCTCGACGTCAGCCTGGCTGATCATCAGCGGCAACGAAACGCCTTGAATACTGAGTGTGCCGATAAGTTCGGGATGATTAGTCACAAAAGAGGCGACGTCAGAGACCGGAGCTGGTTTTCCAATCGAATCTGCAACGTCGATCGTGAAGAAGTCAGAACAGATCATGAAGCGATCGACTGTTTTGAGTTGAATGTGGTCGGCGTCCACATGCCACCCCTTCGTCCAGCCCAATTCCTTCACTGCAGCCTGGCCAGCATCAAAAACACTCTGAGGCTCTGAGCCAATGAAGGTATGCTCTCGATTGGATTTGTTCCAAACAGGAGCCACATCAATTCCATCTTCGGCCAACATCCGGAAGGCCTGCAGTTGAGCCTTTGCCTGGTGAGCAAAGCGATCGCCAATGCCGAATGAGAATCGTTCCAACGTCAACATGAAGCAATACTTTCAGAAATCAGGCAGCAGGCCAGTAGTCTCGAACAAGTGAGTTTTGCGTGAGTCCCCGGGCAATCTTCGGGAGCAACGCATGCACGGAGAAGAACTCTACAGTTTTTCTTTTTGATAAAAAGCGTCCCTGGGGTCGTGTTTTTCTCAACTGTTCAGTAGTCCCCGGGGAACACAAATGGTGCTTTTCTTGTTGGGTCGCGTGGAAGCCGACTTTAGGCACCCGCATTTGGGATCGTGTTGACAAGTGTTCAACTTCCGACTTGTGAAACGGAGCGTGAATGCCTACCTTGGAGTTCCCGCCTCACCCAGGTTTGGAGAACCTCCAATGCCACATACCAAACAATTCGTACGATTATTTGTGATCGTTTTCTGCTGGCTCAGTCTCATCGGCTTTGTCTTTGCGGAAGATCCTCCGTCTGCAGCCATGTTTACGAACGGCATCGGTCCGTTGCTGAAGACACATTGTGTTTCCTGCCATGGTGCGGAAATGCAGGAGGGAAGTCTGCGACTCGATTCGCTTGGCGGTATCAATCAAGGAGGAAAGTCCGGGCCGGTCCTGCTTCCTGGAAAACCCGACGAGAGTTTGCTGATCACGGCCGTCCAGCGGAAAGATGATTCCCTGCAAATGCCGCCCGATGAAAAACTGCCCGATGACGCAGTGAAGTTATTAGTCGAATGGGTACAGAGTGGAGCCGTTCATCCTGACGGTGTCATTGAATCGAAACCTGACAAGCCTCCTTTCAACGTGGATGAGGCTCGGCAGTTCTGGGCGTTTCGTCCCGTTGAAATGCCAGAAGTGCCAACGGTGGCAGTCCCGGAATTGGTTGCATCACCCATCGATGCGTTTGTTGTCGCCCGCCTTGCGAAGAACAATCTTCTGCCGAATCCAGTCGCAGACAAATCGATTTTGATTCGTAGGGCTACGTTTGATCTGACCGGACTTCCGCCATCACCAGAAGAGATTACAAACTTTCTTGTCGATCCCTCTGCGGATGCTTTTGCAAAAGTCATCGACCGACTTCTGGCAAGTCAACAGTACGGGGAGCGATGGGGACGGCATTGGCTCGACGTAGTTCGTTATGCCGATTCCAATGGACTCGACGAGAACATTGCTCACGGCAACGCCTGGAGATTTCGAAACTATGTGATCAACTCGCTGAACATGGATAAGCCATACGATCGGTTTCTCAAAGAGCAGATCGCTGGCGATCTGATGATCAGCGAACAAACAGATGAGACAACTCGTAATGATTGCCTGACCGCCACGGGCTTCCTCTCAATGGGCCCGAAAGTGCTGGCCGAAGGTGATGAAACAAAGTTACAGATGGACATTCTCGATGAGCAGATCGACACAATGGGCCGTTCGATGCTGGGCCTGACCCTTGGCTGTGCCAGATGCCATGATCATAAATTCGATCCGATTGCTCAGGCTGATTATTACGCTGTCGCGGGAATCTTTCAGAGCACAAAAACGATGGAGTCTTTGAAACGCATTGCGAAGTGGAACGAAAACTCGATTGCGACCGCAACGGATAAGGCCAACCAGGATGCTCACCTGTTGAAGATTGAATCGAAAAAGGCCGAGATCAGTTCTGTGCTCACAACAGCAACAGTGGCTGCTGCGGCTTCGACCGGACACGGAACTTCTCAGCAAGTCCCGGAAGATCAATTGTCTGACGAGACAAAAAAACAACTTGCAAGTTTGCGAGAAGACTTGAAGACTCTGGAAAGCACGATCCCGGAGCTGCCGACGGCGATGGGTGTGACCGAAGCGGAAGTCAGGAACGCGCGCGTGCTGATGCGAGGTAACCACCTCACGCCAGGCCGCACAGTCAATCGTGGGGTGCCAGTGGTCCTGGCCGCTGAAGGTTTTGTTGCCCCTGCGGATCACAGCGGCCGCCTCGAATTTGCTCATTGGCTGACCAGTCCGAAGAACCCGCTCACCGCCCGCGTGATGGTGAATCGAGTTTGGAGATGGCACTTTGGTCGTGGGCTTGTGGCAACGGCAGATAATTTCGGAAAGCTCGGTGATCGTCCCGGAAATCAGGCTCTGTTGGACTGGTTAGCGAGTGAATTCATGCGAACCGGCTGGTCGCTGAAGTCACTGCATCGCCGCATCATGCTGTCACGAACCTGGCAGCTTGGCAGTGATCACAATGCGGCTGCAGAACAAACGGATCCCGACAATATTCTGCAGTGGCGTTGGTCGACTCAGCGACTTGAGGCAGAATCGGTAAGAGATTCTGTGCTGGCCGTGACGGGAATACTGGATCGGTCAATGGGGCAGTCGATGTTGCATGTCAAGAATCGCGAGTTCTTGTTCGATCATACGTCAAAGGATGGTACGTCCTACGATTCGAAACGACGGTCGGTTTATCTGCCGGTGATTCGCAACAATTTATACGACGCCATGTCGCTGTTTGACTGCACCGACGGAACTGTTCCCAACGGTGATCGGGCTTCTTCGACCGTTGCGTCGCAGGCGTTGTTTCTCATGAACAGCGACCTGGTGATTCAGGCCGCTGAGAATCTGGCCGGGAGACTGCTGACGGAACATGCTGACAATGCCGATCGAGTCAACGCTTTGTTTCTCACGGCACTTGGTCGGAATGCGACTCCCGATGAGATTTCGAAACTTGCCCAATCGGCTGCTTTCATGGAGTCTCAGTTGGCTAAGGACGGTGTGGCCGAAGCAGATCGCCAGGGAGCGGTGTGGACGTCGTTGTGTCAGACCGTGTTGATGTCGAACGAGTTTCTGTACGTGAGATAGCCGTTGCAATGAGTTGAGGAATCTTTGTCGAGGAATCTTTGTCGAGGAATCCTTGTTGTACCATGGTTGATGATTAGAAAGAGGTTTCGCTTTCATGTTTCACTGCACACAATCCCGCCGACAGATCCTGCAGTCCACTGCCGTGGGTTTCGGTGGACTTGCGCTTGCATCGATGCTGCAGGAGACCTCCGCGGCTGAACAGTTGATCTCGAATCCGTTTCACTTCGCTCCCCGCGCGAAGAGAGTCATCTTCATGTTTATGAAGGGAGGACCGTCGCAAGTCGATACGTTTGATTATAAGCCGAAGCTACAACAGGATGACGGAAAGCCACTGCCGTTCGATAAGCCTCGAGTCCAATTTGCTCCCACCGGAAACCTGCTTGGTTCACCGTGGCGATTTCGTCAGTTTGGAGAGAGTGGCATTCATGTCAGTGAGCTGTTTCCCAATGTGGCTCAGCATGTGGATGACATGTGCTTTCTCAATTCGGTTCATGGCACAAACGCCGCACATGGTGGCGCGGCTTTAAAACTGCACACAGGCAGCGATGCGTTTGTACGACCCAGCATGGGAGCCTGGGTCAGCTATGGTCTGGGAACAGAAAATTGCGACCTGCCTTCGTTTATGACTATTTGCCCAACGCTGGCTCACGGAGGCGTTAATAATTGGGGCTCAGCGTTTTTGCCCGCAGAGAATCAGGGTATTCCGTTGGGTGTCGCCAGTCAGCCAGCAACGGCGGCGGCAGTCAAGTATATCGCCAACAAGAAATGGTCAAGCTCTGCTCAACGGCTGCAGCTTGATCTCTTAAAGCAGATCAACGAGCAACACCTGGCTCAGTCTCCACATGAATCCGCGTTGAATGCTCGCATTCAGTCGTATGAACTGGCATTCCGCATGCAGTCGGAGATGCCTCATCTTCAGGATTTGTCGCAGGAATCCGCAGATACGCAAAAGCTTTATGGGCTCGACAATCCGATCACAGAAAATTTCGCTCGACAGTGCCTGATGGCTCGCCGGTTTTCAGAAGCGGGAGTGCGTTTCATTCAGGTGACGCATAGCGATTCCAAAGTGCAATGGGATCAGCATGGCGACCTGCGAGCCGGTCATAGCAAGAATGCATTAGAAGTTGACAGGCCGATCGCTGGTCTGCTGACCGATCTGAAACGCCGCGGATTGCTTTCGGAAACGCTCGTCCTGTGGGGCGGGGAATTTGGGCGAACACCGACTGCTCAGGGAACAACAGATGGACGTGACCACAATCCGGAAGGTTTTACGATGTGGATGGCCGGCGGAGGAGTTCGCGGGGGGATACGTTATGGGGCGACGGACGACTATGGCTATTATGCTGTCGAAAAACCAATGCACATTCACGACGTTCACGCCACACTGCTGCACCTTCTGGGATTGGATCACAAGCGTCTGACCTATCGCTACGCAGGCCGCGATTTTCGGTTGACTGACGTGGCAGGAACCGTTCATACAGAGATCTTTGCATAGCACCTGCTGCCCTCTGAATGGCAAGATGCTGACTGTTGTGGAATGTGTCAGACTGAGGATAGTTTGCAACTGTTCGATGACCGACTGAGGGCGGTCAACAAAATGTCTTTTATCGGTCTGAAGTGGCCTCCGAAGTCGACGCGGGACCGGGTAGTCAGCCTGCAACGTTGCAATTTGACGGATATCGTTGGTTTGCCGCAGACCCTACAATCAGTTGATCGCAATTTCTCGATATCTTTGCCGGAGCACTGTTGCCGATGCTTCGTTTCGTGACTTCATTGATTCTCGGATTTGGGCTGTTGTGCTCGTTTGCGAACGGGGACGAAATACTCTTTTCCACGCAGATCAGGCCGACACTTTCCGACAAGTGCTTTCAGTGTCATGGCCCTGATCAGGAGAAACGCGCTGCGGGACTTCGACTGGACGAAGAAAACAGCGCGAAGTCCATACTGCAAAGTGGATCTACGGCCATTGTCCCAGGCAGCATGTCCGAGAGTGCTATCATTGCTCGCATCACATCAACCGATCCGGATCTCCAGATGCCACCACCGGAGTCGGGCAAGCACCTCAGCGAAAAGGAGGTTTCCCTGTTGATGCGCTGGGTTGAATCCGGTGCAAAGTGGGGCAAGCATTGGGCGTTTGAACCGGTTGCTCGGCCGAATACTTCTGCGCGATCCGGAGCACCCGGTGTGCAGAATGAAATCGACGAATTCATCAACGCGAAGTTGACAGACGCTGGAGTTGTTGCAAACTCCGAGGCCAAAAGGACCGCTTTATTGCGCCGAGTCAGCCTGGATCTCACCGGGTTTCCACCAACTTACGATGAAGTGGAAGCGTTTCGCACCGATACTTCCCCATCGGCATATGAGTCAGTCGTTGATCGGCTGTTGAAGTCACCACGCTACGGCGAGCATATGGCACGCTACTGGCTGGATGCCGCACGCTATGGTGATACACACGGCCTGCATCTCGACAACTATCGGGAAATGTGGGCCTATCGTGACTGGGTGGTTAACGCGTTCAACGACAATATGCCGTTTGACCAATTCACATTAGAACAGCTCGCTGGCGATCTGCTGCCGAATCCAACGGACGCTCAGTTGATTGCGACCGGATTCAATCGCTGTCATGTGACGACTGGAGAAGGCGGTTCGATCGATGATGAGGTGGAAGTCCGAAACACAGTGGATCGAGTTGTCACGACGGGAGCGGTGTTTATGGGGCTGACTCTGGACTGCTGCCGATGCCATTCCCACAAGTTCGACCCGATTACGATTCAGGACTTCTATTCGTTGTATGGCTTTTTCAACAGCATTGACGGAAATCCGCTGGACGGAAATACGAAAGACCATGCCCCAACTCTGAAAGTGCTCACATCCGAGCAAAAGAGCGAATTGGAGCGGCTCGAATGCAGACAACTGGCAATTCGAAAACAAATCGATCAGATCATCGAAACGACCCAATTCCAGGAGCCCGAAATTCCTGCGGAACCCGTACTGACCGAACCGACAGAATTCATCTGGGTCGAAGACTCGGCTCCTGCAGCGAAAAGTGTTTCGGGGAATACGCCGTGGCAGTTTGTGAAATCTCCTGCTCCCGTTTACAGCGGACAGACATCACACACACGCACGGCGACAGGATTGAGTCAGCACTATTTTGAGGACGCTGAATCGCCCGTAGAAATAAGTGAAGGCGATATTCTTGTTGCCTATGTCTTCGTTGACCCGAGCAACTCCCCTGATGAAATTATGCTTCAGTGGAACGATGGATCGTCGTGGAATCACCGAGCCTATTGGGGGAAAAACAGCATCGACTGGGGCGAGAATGACTCGGCGAGCCGTTTGCGAAAAGGCGATCTTCCGACGGCGGGCAAGTGGATTCGTCTCGAAGTCCTCGCGGCTGAAGTTGGTCTTATTTCCGGCTCAATTGTGAGCGGCTGGGCGTTCACTCAATTCGGTGGAACCGTTCATTGGGATCATTGTGGAGTTGTCAGCCGAAAGTCTCAGCGAAAGGTCTACGATTCTCTGGTCCGTTGGGAACGAGACCAAAAATCTGCTGGCGCTGCGGGATTGCCTTTACCGCTCCAGGCAATGATCCTGAATCCGGAGTTGCTGCGAGATTCAGAACAAGCATTGGCGATTCGAAACTACTTTCTGCAGCACGCGTATGTGAAGACTCAGGAGACGTTGACGCCACGGCGACAGGAAATGGAGTCTCTCAAGCAGCAGATCCAGGCCGTCCACAGTCAGTCCGCCACAACATTGATCTTTCGAGAACGAAAGCAAATCAAGCCGGTCTTTGTGCTGAACCGCGGGGAGTATGACCAGCCACGGGAACAGGTTCAGCGCGGGGTGCCTGCCATCATGCCACCACTTCCGGACGGAGCCCCGAAAAATCGGCTGGGGCTTGCTTTGTGGCTGACGTCGACCGACCATCCGCTGACTTCTCGAGTGAACGTGAATCGTTTCTTGCAGCAGTTTTTTGGAATTGGCCTTGTACGAACCTCTGAAGACTTCGGTTCTCAGGGAGAGCAACCGACACATCCGGAACTTCTGGACTGGCTCAGCTCAGAATTCATGCGGCCTCAGCTTGCGGGCGCTGCGCATTCGTGGGATGTGAAGCATCTGATCAGGACAATCGTCATGTCGGCCACGTACCGCCGCGACGCGAAAGTGACCAACACGCTTCTGAGGCAGGATCCTGCGAACCGACTGCTGGCTCGCGGTGCTCGCTTCCGTCTGGATGCGGAAACACTCCGAGATCAGGCATTATTCGTGAGCGGTCTGTACGTCGAACAACTTGGTGGTCCCAGTTTAAAACCGCCTCAACCAGATGGTCTGTGGCAGGCCGTTGGATACTCCGGGTCGAATACAGTTCGTTTTGAGAAAGACCACGGTCACGAAAAGGTTCACCGACGCACTCTGTACACATTCATCAAGCGAACGGCCCCGCCGCCGCAGTTGGCGATCATGGATGCTCCTTCGCGAGAGAGTTGCGTACTTCGTCGGGAACGTACCAATTCTCCCATGCAGGCGCTGATGCTCATGAATGATCCGCAATTCGTCGAATGCGCTCGGGCGATGGCAGAGAGGGCAATGACCGAAGGCGGGGATTCGCACGCGCACAGGATCCGCTGGATGACACGACAATGCCTGCAGAGAGAACCGACGGGCAGCGAACTGGCCGATCTTCTGGGCGACTTTGATGTCTATCGGAACGATTTTCGCGGCAATCCGGAATCGGCGAGGAAGCTGATTCACCTTGGCGAGTTGCCGCCCGCTGCTGGCATTGCCGTCGATGAACTGGCGGCGTGGACAATGATTGCCAATACTCTGCTGAATCTTGACGAAACAATCACGAAGTAGAGTTTAACTGATGCTTGAATTGAAACATGTCAGCAAATCCTTTCCCGGCGTACAGGCATTGCGCGACGTCTCTCTTTCGTTGCAACGCGGCGAAATCCTCGCATTGATGGGTGAGAATGGCGCTGGAAAAAGTACGCTCATCCGGATGCTCGGCGGAGCGCATCAGCCGGATGTCGGTACAATTCGGATTGATGGTCAGGACGTCCGAATGACGACGCCGTTGGAAGCGATGAAAGCCGGCGTTGGTGTGATCTATCAGGAGCTAAGCCTGATTCCTGCTCTGTCCGTCTGCGACAACATGTTCCTCGGTCGAGACCAGGGTCGATTCTGGATCGCGCGAAGTGACGAGCGTCGCCGTGCCGCTGAGATTTTTCGCCGCATGGGGGTTGAGATCCCTCTGGAAGTTCCTGTTGGGCAATTGTCGATTGCCCAACAGCAACTGATCGAGATTGCTCGTGTGCTGGTGCATGACGTGCGCATTCTGGTGATGGATGAGCCCTCAGCAGCCTTGACTCCGCAGGAAGTGGAACGACTCTTTGTGCTGATGCGGGAATTGAAAGCGCAGGGGCTGGGTATTATCTACATCAGCCATCGACTTGAAGAGGTTTTCGAAATCGCTGACAAGGTGACCGTGCTGCGCGATGGACAACATATTGCCGATTGCCGTATTGCGGAACTCAATCGAAGCCGACTCATTGAACTGATGGTCGGCCGCGTACTGGAAC
>JANPHT010000635.1:0-8203 GCA_031424595.1 Planctomycetota bacterium | reverse complement strand
TGCTGGCCGCGTTTTATGATCAGTCCTCAGACCAGTCCCATCTGCGCCGCTGGACGGATATTCGCAAGCAGATTGGTTTTTCTGCCCCGACGGCGCACTGGCGATTTGCATTAGCTATTGTAATCACAATGGCCGTTGTAATGTTTGCTTTCAGGAACATCACATCCGATACGATGAACTCTCTGGCAAACCTCAAGGCCTGGTGGTTCTGGGCGATCATCGTCGCAGGCTGGATTCCCTTTGCAAAACGCTATGTGACGCTTTGGTGGCGGGCACGCCAGATTGCAAAGCAAGTCCGCATTCTGGATCACCGAACAAAATCGCTGCAGCAGATTCTGTCGCGATTCCCCGCGACAGAGATCGACGACCAGCCAATGCCTTCCCGCGACCGCAGCGACGATCGGTACGAACTTCTTTCCAAGCTCCAGAGGATTCTGAAGCCACTTGGATTTGAAAGCATTATCGTTCTGGTGGACCGAGTCGACGAGCCGCATTTGATCAACGGGTCGGCCGAGCGAATGAAGGATTTTCTCTGGTCGATGTTCGACAACAAGTTTCTGAAGCATCCGGGAATCGGCTTTAAGATGCTGCTGCCTCGTGACGTAGTCTACTTCCTGGGACGGGAAGAAAAGGAGTTCTACGAACGTTCACGACTGGACAAACAAAACCTGATCAAATCTCTGGAATGGACCGGCGAGTCTCTGTTCGACATGGCGACCAATCGAATTCGAGCCTGTCTGGCCGACAATCAGCCGATCGGGACTGTCACCAGCACCAGCATCGACATCACCATCGGAGATTTCTTCGCTGCGGATATCTCGCGTGAGGACCTGATTCAGAAATTTGCAAAGCTGCGAGTTCCCCGGCATTTGTTTCGCTTTCTCTATCGATTGCTGACGGAACATTGCAACCGCACAACGGAAGATCAGCCGCAATGGAAGATCAGCCGTATCACTCTGGAAATGGTGAGCGACAATTACTCGCGTGAACTGGAAGCACTTGATCGCGGACTAGGGACCGGCTGAAAAACTCAGCATTCGTGCGGCAGGGTGCCTTCGCGACTTGGTTGGTACTGCAAAAAAACACTTGAACAGAGCATGGCATGGCATCCACTTATCAGACGACTCGACGAGTTGAGTTTTGCGAAACGGACATGGCAGGGATCGTCCATTTTTCGAACTTCTACAAATGGATGGAACAGGCTGAGCACGAGTTCTTCAGAACTCAGGGACTTTCGATCGTCCGACATCTCCCGGACGGCAGCACCATCGGATGGCCGCGCGTTTCCGCTCAATGCCGTTTTGAATCGCCCGCTCGCTATGAAGATGTGTTGACCGTCACCTTGACGATTCAACGTATGGGGTTGAAGTCACTGACCTTCGATGTCGCCTTCAGGAATGGCGATCGACCGGTCGCTCGCGGAACGATGAAGACCGTCTGCTGTATTGTACGACCAGGCAGTCCGCTGGAATCGCTGGAGATCCCGGAAGAATATCGCGCCCGATTTGAAGAGCACCGCGTTGTCCCTGTTTAACGTCCGGGAATCGATTTTTCATGAAGAAACTCTTCTTCCTTGTGCTGGGCATCGTAGTTTCTGTTGGTTGTTTTGCCTGGTCACTGCAGGGAACCAACATGGACCAGTTGAAGGCTGGATTTGCAGGGGCAAATTACTGGTCACTGCCGATCATGCTGCTGCTATTGTTTGCGTTCTACTGGCTGAAAACGATGCGTTGGCAATGGCTCCTTGCCCCCGTGGCACCATTGACACTCAAGCAGTTGTTTCCCCCGATGCTGATTGGTTTTGCGGCAAACAATCTGCTCCCCGCTCATCTGGGGGAGTTCATCCGAGTGTTTGTGGTCAGAAAGAAGTACGGAGTGCCCGCAAGCACGGTTCTTTCCACTGTGGTGCTGGAACGCATTTTTGATGTCCTGGCAATTCTCGCACTCTTTGGCGTGGGGCTGCTGTTTACCGATGACCTTCCGGACAACTACCGAAACGGAGCGATGATCCTGGGAGCTCTGGCAGCCGGCGTTGTCGTGGCGGTGGTCGTCTACCTGATCTGGACGGACGACTTTCTCAAATTCGCGGCCTGGTGCTTCAGTTGGTTTCCATTCCTTCCCGCGAAGCTGACAACGGGTGTTGTGGAAATGCTCCGCAAGGGTGCCGATGGCCTGGCAGCACTGCGCAGCGGGAAAGCCGTGTTCCTGATTACGATCACGTCGTTAATTCAATGGTTGTTGAATGGAATGATTGCTTATGTCGCACTGAAGGCCTTTCAGATTGACGTGACTTTGGCTACCGGACTGATTGTCACAGGCGTCACGGCCTTCGGCGTGACCATTCCTTCAACGCCTGGATACTTTGGTGTGATTCAGATGTGCTTTCAGGTCAGTATGAATGCTCAGCAGCTACAGCCGGATGCGTCATTGGTGCTTGGTGCCTCTGTTTATTATCAGATGAGCATGTACATTCCCGTGACGATGCTGGGCCTTTACTTTGTGCAGCAACTGGGACTCAGCCTGCGAGACCTGCAAAAAGCGGCCGATACCGATGTACCCGACGCGGATTCATCGACGCAAACGCCTGCCATTGACAGTTCGCCGTAATGGCCGAGTGCGGCGACGTTGATCGGCGGTCACCCAACATCTTCCTTCTGTAAGTCCTGGCGGAGTTGCACCCAGGAAAGCACTGAGACAGCAAACATCAAAAGACACAAATCGGGCAACGCGAGACACTGCGAATCCGGCGGATGGAAATCACAGCGTTGGCCTGCCTGCACGCAAGGCAATGTCGAACGCGTCTTTCAAAACAGCCCTCTGATCAACGTCAGCGTTCTGCAAAGCAAAGAATGCAAAGCAAAGAATGCAAAGAAATGGTGTGCTCCGCCTTCACGGTGGCACACCATTTCTCATTGCATCACATCAGAGGACGTCGATTACCTCACCAGCAAACAGATCGGTCAGCACATCATCCACTGCCTTGAAGTACCAGTCCTGTTCGCTGCCGCCTGTGAGCATGTCATCGTCACCGAGGTCATTCAGGACGTTCATTCCGGTCTTCAGAGACGTCATGGAAGCGCCAACGCCCGCTCGAACGTTGCCGGTACGAGTTGGATAGTCGCGGACAGATGCCCATTCTGTCCGGACATCGATCAGATTACTCGTCATGGTGTCGTGCAATGTTCGGCCGGCAATCAAAATGTCGTCCTCGCTGCCGCCGTCGATTGTATCCAGACCAAGGCCACCGATCAGAATGTCACGGCCGGCGTTGCCAAACAACTGATCATTGCCAGAGTTCCCGATCAGAATGTCGTTACCGCCATTACCCGTTAAGACATTGTTCGCACTGCTGCCACTGAGAATGTCATCCGCTGAGCCACCCTGCACGTTCTCCACATCCACAAAAGAACTCAATTTCAGAGTACGACGCACATGGACAGACTGAACCGCACTGGTTCCCATATTCACCGTCACACTGCTGGTCAACGCTGCAAAGTTCAGCGTATCCGTTCCCTGACCGGAACTCTCGGTCACCGTATCCGCCTCGGCGACTGTGGCGGGAGCAAAGACATAAGTATCATCTCCGGCTGAGCCATTCAGCGAGTCATCGCCACCGCGGCCAGCCAGACTATCATTGCCGCCGTTGCCGGTCAGCAGGTTCGCAAGGTCATTCCCGACGATCGAATCATTCCCCGCGCCGCCGGCCACGTTTTCCATCGCGGTTGAACCCACAAGCTTCAGCATGCGATTCGTATGGACCGACTGGAAGGCACTGGACAGCAGACTCACCGTGACGCTGCTGGAGACCGACTGGAACGATAACGTATCCGTTCCCTGACTGGCGGATTCTGTCACCGTGTCGGATTCTGGGGAACTCGCGATGCCGAACAGGTAAGTGTCGTCACCCAAGCCGCCGATCACCGAGTCGTTTCCGGCTCCCCCGATCAGCACATCATTGCCGCCGTTACCTCGCAGAGTATTGGCCAATGAATTGCCGCGAAGTGAATCATTCCCGGATCCGCCCGTGATGTTTTCAATCGCCGACGCCGCCGCGATGCGGAGCATGCGATTGGTATGGACCGGCTGAGAACTGGCCGAGGCCAATGTTACTGTCACGTCCGTCGTCACCGACTGGAACGACACGGTATCTGTGCCTTCATCCGACGCCTCCGTAATCAAGTCGGACTCTGCCGCGGTCGCATTGGCAAACGAATACGTGTCATCTCCCAGCCCGCCAATGGCCTCATCATTTCCGCCCGCTCCCACAAGAGTGTCGTTTCCGCCATTTCCAGTCAGAGTGTTGGCCAGCGAGTTCCCTCGCAACGTGTCATTACCAGCACCGCCCATCACATTCTCAACGGAGTTGCCGGCCGAAAGATTCAGGCTCAAATTGGCATTGACCACCTGCAGCGTGGAAAGTCCCAGATTGACAGAAACCGCTGTCGAGGAGGCTGAGACGTCCAACGTATCGACACCACCTGCCACTTCGTCAATGGTCACACTGCCCAGAGCCAGATCGGCATCCAGAACAAACGTATCAGCGCCCACTCCGCCGATCAGTTTCAGCCCGGCCGGCAAGGTCGAAAGAGCGGACGTGACGGAAACCTTGTCGTTGCCGCCAGCCATATCAACGTTCACGATGCCCGTGAGGCCAGCCAAGGCAATTGTCAGAGTCCTGTTGCCATCGGACAGCAGACCTCCCGCGGGAGCTGACTGAAACTTTTCATTGGCATCGGTAACGATCAGATTCGAACCGCTGACGGAAATGGTCAGATCATTGTTGACCCCAATGCCGTCAATGTCCGCAAGAGTCAGAACTCCGGCGCTTACTGTTGCCGTGAGCGTTCCCGTTGGGAGTTTTGTGTTCTCGTACCATCTGATGGTGCCGTTGTTAGTCCCCGGATTCACCACGTCAATATCACCATCCCGATCCATGTCGGCAACAACGAAGCTATTTCCGTTTGTGCTGTCCGTACTAATGACGCTGGTCGTGAAAGTCTGGCTGCCATCATTGTCATACAGCGAAATCCCTGTTCCAAATATCTTTGAGCTAAGGATATCAAGGTCTCCATCACCATTCATGTCGGCAGCAACAACTCTCCAGATGTCCTGAGTGCCACTTGCAACCTCATGAGAGACAAAGCTCTCGCTGCCATTGTTTTCCAGCCACACAACCTTGTGCGCATTGGAGGCACCGCAAAGGATGTCCATGTCCCCGTCACGATCCATATCCGCTGGAAACACAGAAACCGGAGAATCCAGAGCAGAAGTGATGATGTGTTCTGTAAAACTTTGGCTGCCATCATTCTCAAGCCATGCCACCTTATCTGCATTGCTTGCTGCATAAAGAATATCCAGGTCTCCGTCAGTATCAACATCGGACGTCGTTACGTCTTGCACTACATTTTGGTAAACGAGAGTACGTTCTGTGAAGCCCTGGCTCCCGTCGTTCTCAAACCATACGATCTTCCCAGTCACGGGGGCGAGGATGTCGAGGTCACCATCGCTATCGAGATCTGCTGTCGTGAAGACGGGATAAGCCGATACGGATGCGATTTCATGAACAGAAAAACTCTGATTTCCGTCATTTTCGAACCACCGAAGTTTGGCATCACTGCCCACGATATCCATATCTCCATCGCTATCGACATCATCAGCGACAACATAGAACGTAATGCCAAGCCCTGACAACAATGTTTTTGCGGTAAAGCCCTGCTGACCATCATTGTCATACCAGACAAATGCGCCGCCAGTGCCAGTTGCAGCGACCACGTCCATGTCACCATCTCCATCGATGTCCGCTGTGTCCACACTTCTCGGTTCCACAGCAGCATCATTGACGAGACGTTGTCCATTGAAGAGGGCATCCGACGCTGTTGGCTTCCCTATGGTCACGACATAGTCTTCGACCTCGCCATCCATCGCCAGTCCGACTGGACCGATGTCGCCTGCCGTGCTCAGCCGAAACCTTGCATACGACTGACCATCCAGCGCCCAGCTCGGAACGTCGAACGTAAAGTTGTTCACACCGTCAGCGACGGTCCGTGAGCCAATGATTTGCTCGTCCGTCCGGTCCCAGTTGCCGTCTCGATTGAAGTCGATCCACGCATCGAGCTTGCCGCCGCCACCGGCAACGGTTACCGATACAGTGCAGCCCAACGCTCCCACTTGAATCGCGCCGAACGTCACACCGTCATCATCGGCACCATCGGCATCCGCGTTGGCCGAATGCACGACCATTGTGTCGCTGTCATAACCAACTCCAAGAGTCGGCCCACCGAACAAATGCCGTGCACCGTTTTCGGCTCGAGTGACCCGATAAGGGACCGGCGCGTCTCCAAAATCCCGCTCTGCACGGAAGTTTTCGTACCATGTGATTTTGTCGCCAACGTAGGCCGCATTGACCACATCCAGATCCCCATCCCCATCCAGGTCTGCTGCAGTCGCGCTGCGTGCGCCGCTGGCACTGGAAGTTATGCTGCTTGACGCGAAATTCTGGCTTCCGTCGTTTTCGTACCACGTGATCTGATTGTCACTTGATGAGGCACTCAGCAAATCAACATCGCCGTCACCTTCGATGTCGGCGGCAAATACACTTTGGACTCCTCTTCCAGCGTTGAACGAGTGCCCAGTGAACGTTTCGGTTCCGTTGTTTTCGTACCATGTCACCTTGTCTTCATCGGAATCTCCAAAATCGGACCGATAGGAAGAAGTGCCGAGTACATCCAGATCTCCATCACCGTCAATATCGGCGGCGCTGACGCTGTTTGCACCTTTCTCCGCTGTGCTGATGACGCGGGCCGTGAAGGCTTGACTGCCATTATTCTCGTACCACACGACCTTATACTCGGCCGGCGGGTTATACTTATCAACGAAGCTGGATGCACTCAGAACATCGAGGTCTCCGTCACCGTCCACATCGGCCGCTGCGACGCTGTTGGCTCCCTTCGCCGCCAGGCTGATGACGCGGGTCGTGAAATTCTGGCCGCCGTCATTTTCATACCACGCGATTTTGTTATCACCCAGAGACGCACTGAGGACATCCAGGTCCCCATCCCCGTCGACATCTGCGGTCGTCACACTGTTCGCAACGGACGCTGATGAAGTGATCGTCCGCGAAGTCCATGCTCCGACAGCTGGAGTACCGTCGTTCTCGTACCACGCGATCTTGCCGTCAAAGAACGACGCGCTGAGGACGTCCATGTCACCGTCCCCATCCAAATCGGCGACAGTCACGCTTCGAACCCCATTGGCTGCCGTGCTGATTGTGAAGGCCGTAAACGTCTGGCTGCCATCGTTCTGGTACCACGCAATCTTGTCGTCGTTGAAGGACCCGCTCACCAAATCCATTTTTCCGTCGCCGTCAATGTCCGCTGCAGATACGCTGGCGGGCCCATCAGCCGCTGTACTAACTACCTTCTGGCTGCTGAAATCACCACTTGCCACCTTGGGAGGGGTGATCGCCACGGCGTAGTCTTCCACTTCGCCATCCGCTGCCGCGCTCTTTGGCCCCAGGCCCCCGGCTGTGCTCAGCCGGAAACGCGCAAACGTCTGACCGTCTTTTGCGGTACTCGGTACATCAAATGTGAGGTTATTCGTTCCCACGACAACCGCCTGAGACGCAAAAATCTGCTCACCAGCACCGCCCCAGTTGCCGTCGCCGTTGAAGTCGATCCATGCGTCCAGCTTGCCAGCTCCACCACCCACAACCACCGTGACCGTCGAACCCAAAGCCCCCGCCTGAAGCGTTCCAAATGTTACGCCATCCTCGTCATCCGGTGTGCCGGTCGTGTCGTCGCCATCGGCATTGGCGGAGTGGGCTCCATCAGCCTCGCTGTCAATCTGAGCCCCAAGGAAGATCGTACCGGGTCCGTGCGATGCCCCGCCTTCTGCCAATGTCACTGGATAAGGAGCCGGAGCGTCCCCAAAGTCGGACGCTGACAGAAGTGCACGCGCTTCCAGCGATTCCACTCCCACTTGCGGCGACCCCAGCCGAAGCCGGGACTTAACGCTGCGCCTCTTTTCTGACACGCGGCCGGAACTCAACACGGTTTGGGACCATTTGCGAAGGGAGAATGGAATCATGGATCTCTCAGTATAAATAAAAGTGAACTTTTCAGTCACGGGCATGGAAAAGGGGTCAGGAACCGAATGGCACTGGAACTTCCCTAACCCTTAGAGCGGAAACGGCTTTTGTAGACGG
>JANPHT010000634.1:0-9097 GCA_031424595.1 Planctomycetota bacterium | reverse complement strand
CATCTCTGCCTGTAACAGGCAGAGATGAATGCCCTGGGAGTTGATACGCGGAGCGATGTCTATTCGCTGGGAGTCCTGCTGTATGAACTATTAACTGGCACGACGCCCCTGGAGCGACAACGATTACGAGACACAGCGCTGCAGGAACTGATTCGCCTCATCAGGGAAGAAGAACCGCAGCGCCCCAGCTTGCGTCTGAGTTCGTCGAGCACACTGCCGAAAGTGGCTGCTGCCTGCCGAGTTGATCCAGCCCAGCTGCCGCAACTTGTGCGTGGCGAGCTGGACTGGATCGTGATGAAATGTCTGGAGAAAGATCGCACGCGACGCTACGAAACTGCAAACGGATTAGCGCGTGACGTGCAGCGTTTTCTGGCGAACGAATCAGTCGAAGCCTGCCCGCCATCCGTTGGCTATCGTTGCCGGAAGTTTGCCAGTAAACATCGTCGCCTCCTGGCGATGACATCGTCATTGGCAGCGTTGCTTATGATCGGAATTGTCGTCAGTTCGTCGATGGCTGCTTGGGCTCTTCGCGAGAAGAATCTGGCGCAGATTTCTCGGACAGAAGCGATCGAAGCGTTGGGACGCGAACAGGTGGCGAGAGAAGAAGCTGATGCGGCCAGAAGGCGGCTTCGCACCGCCATGCAATGCACCAGTGACGGTATCGACGCCTATCATCGTGAGAACTGGGCTGAGGCGTATGACCAGTTCAATCAGGCACAAGACCTTGAAGCGGAACTCTGGACCACATTTGCGAACCGCGCAAATCTGTTCACGACGCTGGGACTATGGGACCTTGCGGCAGAAGACTACGAGCAGAGGTTCAAATTCGCCAGCAAATCGGACGCAAGTACTTACGCGGAACTCGCAATCCTGAGGTTATATGCTGGCGATGAAGCTGGGTATCGCCAAGCCTGTGAGGAACAGCTCAAGCAGCATGGCGGCGGGGGGGCGCACGATGCACAACGACCGATCCTCAATGCCTGCACTCTTTCGCTAACTTCGGGCGTGGATGCTGTCGAACTGGCGCGACGTGGGGAAAACCTGCTTGCTGCAAACTACGTCCCGTGGAATGCGGCTCCTGCCGGAATGGCCCATCTTCGTGCAAGAGACTATCAAAAGGCCGTCGACAGACTGAATACGGCAATCAAGCTTGGCAATCGATCACCAGGCGGTATTCATCAGTTTTCCTATGCACCATTGGCGCTGGCCTATCATTCGCTCGGACGAACCACAGAAGCCGGCGAAGCGTTAACGCATGCCCAGCAGGCGATCGACCAATGGACGAAAGAGATGACGATCAGCTCGGTTGGGAAAATGCCCATCGGCTGGACTGACTGGCTGATGGCTTTAATTCTTTATCGTGAAGCCCACACGGCTATCCGAGGAGTTCCACCGGCCGAAGATCCTCGTCTGGCGATGCTTTACGAGCGTGCAACGGCCACCATCCTGCAGGGAGATTCAAGTCGATTCATGCTGGCGGGGCGTAACCACGTCAGTCGCGGCGAATGGGATCAGGCAGCGGAAGCTTATGAAAAAGTACTCGGCCAACTGGCCCCTGGGTCAAGAGGAGGGGCGCTGGAAATGCGATTGTGTGTCGAAATCGTCCAGAACCCTGAAGTGTTTAAGCGACTGACCACACTCCATCCAGAGGAAACCCGATTGTGGTTTGCTCGCGGACGGACGCTTGCGAATGCCGGGAAGTGGGGAGAAGCAATTGCCGATTACGAACAGGCATTAAAGACTCTTCCTTCGGATGCGTCTCCCGTTGCTCATGTCTTCATCAGTTTTGAACTTGCCGCTCTGCTGCTGCTGGATCAACAGACCGATCGTTACCATGAAGTCGCGGCAACGATAAGTCGTGAGCAGTTTCGGACCGATGATGGCGATGTAAATCAGATTGCAGCAAATCAGATGGCAGCTCGCCTTTGTTCGTTCCTCCCCAACGCAGTCGACCGGCAAGAAAAAGTCACTCAATTTGCTCAGACTGCCGTGGCGTCCAGTCCCAATATTGCCTGGTGTCAGTTTGCTCTGGGACTGGCCGAGTTTCGTGCTGGTCAGAATGAGGCAGCTGTCAAATCGCTCGAAGCCTCATTGGAATTGAACCCCGAATGGGTCGGTCGCGGACAGAATACCATTGTTCTCGCGATGGCGTGTCAACGACTTGGCCAGATTGATCGGGCGAAGGACTGGCTGCAACAATCGCGAACCTCGATGGCTGAGACTGAGGAACGAAGGAAGGGCAACAAGTATGGCTTCGCCGTGAGTAATTACCTCGTCGACTGGTTGAGTTCAAAAGTCCTGCTGGCCGAGGCCGAGCAGCTGATTTCTGAAGGCAACCGTGAGTAATTCCCATCTGCGTTGAGCTGAGTTTAATACGCCCCTGTTTCTATTCAACTTCAATCCGGAGACAACCATGCTGAAGCACACCGCTCTCGTCGCTGCCATCGGCGTTTTTGCATGCTGGCGGACTGCCTCGGCACAGGAACCCACCGTAATTGACTTTGGTCGGGATGTGCAACCGCTGTTCAAAGCACATTGCATCGACTGCCAAGGGCCGAACGAACAAAAGAATGGCTTTCGACTCGATCGCCGACAGGATGCCCTTCGCGGTGGGCTTGGCGAGTCAAATCAATGTCGCGCCGGCGTGGGGAACAAAGTAAAAGAGACTCCTGCACAACATTCCGTCGTTGCGTTAGTCTCAGCTTGATTCGACATTCTGCTGTCCTGCTGCATCATGAGCCCTGGAAAATTCTCGACGGTCTTTTGTAAGCTTCAGGTTTTCATCAGTTTAAGAAAACGCTCTATCTATCCATCAATACATTGCAAAGCAATCTCGCTGATGCGTTTCCGGCCGAGGCGTACAATTGCCTCCTTGATGTCACCAACCTCGCGACCAATGCGACCGTTGCCATAGGTGCTGGCAAGTCTCAGCACGGCCTCCGTCAGTTCTTTATTCTGAATGACGGTTTTTGCAAGCGCATCGTTATCCGCAGAGTCAAGTTGCGCAGCGACAAACGTGTCGATTGGTGCTGAGGAAAGAGGACAACTATCGTACAGAGGCAGGGCCGCGTCCTCATCGGTTTTTGTAGCAAAGTTTTGTTGCTGCTTTGTGCGGCGGCCGACAATGATCTTCATTTTTGCCGCAAATCCAGCGTAGTTTGATGGTTTATAGAGGATGTCGTCGACTCCCATAGTCATTAACATGGTGGTCACACGAGGATCAGTGACAGCCGTATGCACCACAATCAGAGGGACGATTGTTGCCGACAGCACGTTGCGAATAAGTGCTTGACCATTCGTATTGGGCATGCACAGGTCAGCGACGACAAGCGGAAAAGAAGTGCACTTCAACAACTCCATCGCCTCGGCACCGTCCTTCGCTGTCACGCACCGAAATCCGGTTTCCTCCAGAGAGAACTTCACCATGTCCCGGGCAATTGGTTCGTCATCAACAATCAAAGCGTACATTCTTTCTTCCCCAGAATTGAATCGTTTAGGTTTCCGACAGATTGAGGATCGGCTATGGACTTCGACGAGCCGAGTGCTCGAATGTAGGGTATGCAGTCGATTACGCGCTGCATTTCGTGATGCAGTGATTCGATCAGGTTTCGGATGCGGAACCAGTCAGTCGCTTCAGCGGCTGCCTGAAGTTCTACACATAGATCTGTCAGTTTGTTCGCCGCCAGAATCCCAGCCACTCCTTTGAGTGCATGAGCTTCGTGGGCAATCACGTCATTCCGGTCTTCGATGACCGCTCCATTGAACTTTGCGCGGCGAGATTCGCAGGTCTGTTCAAATATATTCAGCAGAGATGTCGCGAAGTTCGTGTTACCGACGCACTGGCGAAGAAACTGCTCAAAATCGATCGCTGTAAACGGCAGACGCGCGTCGACGTCAGCCGCCAGCGACTGATTCGCCAATGGCCCGATACGGGCCGATGGGTCCCATTCGGGAACAACCTTGGTCGTCATGATTAAATGCATCCATTAGGGAATTCGACAATGTCCCGGGCTGAGGTCGAGCAACGGGGATACATGGTGGACACCAGAGAATTAATAGGACCTCGTTTCAAGTGAAGCCGACGACAGTCCTCTGGTGCACAGAGAAGCGGGCGTTGCCGCATGGAGGCAGTGCTGATCGAAGGGGATGCGCAGATTGCCCGGCTTTTTCATCCGCAGGGCGATCAAGAATCAGGATACTCGCCTTAAGTCGCGGGGGAATACTTCTGCAGCACGTCATGCAGCTTCTCGGGTTGGAGCGGTTTAGCGAGGTAATCGTCCATGCCAGCTTCCAGACATCGTTCTCGATCCCCTTCCAGTGCGTTCGCTGTCAGGGCCACAATGGTGTGCCGTTGGGGCAATTCGCCCGAAGCCTCTTTGCGACGAATCTCTCGCGCGGCGGTAATGCCGTCCATCTCGGGCATCTGACAGTCCATCAGTACGAGGTCATAGTGTTGCTGCTGCACGGCTGCGAGCGCTTCCTCGCCGTTCGACGCGAGGTCGCTCGTACAACCGAAATGCTTGAGCAACTCAAGGATGTACATCTGGTTGATCAGATTGTCCTCCGCCACGAGGATATGACCGGAGACTTTCGCCCTCGTTTGCGCAGGTATTGCCGTACGGCCCATCTTCGCAGTGGCGGCTTCTTTTCCTGGTGACAACACTTCAGCCAATGCATTAAAGAGGACGCTCGGACGAAGCGGATCGTCCAGCACTTGTCGAAAGCCAAAGCTGTTAAGGTGGCGTCTTACATCTTCGTCGGGCGGGGCACCGAGTCCGATAAGATGAACGTTAGGCAACGCTGCCAGTTCATGAAACCGTGCTGATCTATCGCCGGATGCCCGACCACAATCTGCGAGGACGATGCGAACAGGACGATTTGCCACCAGTGAATCTTGTACAGTTTTGATCGCCTCCTCTACTGTCGAGACTTGCCGGAATGGGCAACTCCAGCTCCGCAGACATTCGGCAACCTCGGCATACTCCCGGTCCCCGCTGTTGATGGCCATGATCTGAGTTCCACCCAACAGTCGCATCTCTTGTTCTGCAATGGAGGAAACGTCGGACGTTTCGATCTCAATCTCAAACCAGAATGTCGTGCCGACTCCGACCTGGCTCTGGACGCCGATTTCGCCTCCCATTAAGTCGATCAATTGTTTGCAGATCGACAATCCCAGACCGGTCCCACCGAATTGGCGTGTGGTTGAACTATCCACCTGCGAAAAAGATTTGAAGAGCCGATTGAGACGTTCCTGAGGAATACCGATGCCAGTATCGGAGACGGCAAACCGCAGACGAGCAGTTCGATCCCGGGCTCCAACGCGGTCCACGGAGACTGTAATATTCCCGGACGACGTAAATTTGATGGCATTGGAGACTAAATTCACCAGCACTTGACGCAACCGAGAGTCATCGAATGAACCGACCACGCACGCATCGGGTGTCACTCGACAATTCAGCACAAGCTGTTGTTTTCGCGCGGAATGCGCCATCATATCGACGACGTCGTATGTAAAGGCCTCTACGCTGCAGTCTCGCGGGTCGAGTTCCAGTTTACCTGCCTCAATTTTAGAGAGATCGAGAATGTCATTAATCAGTTGCAGCAACAACCGACCGCTGGTGCTGCAGGCCCCCACATACTTTCGCTGTCGTTCGCTCAACTCCGTGGTGAGCAGCAGTTGATTCATTCCCAGGATTCCGTTGAGCGGGGTGCGCAGCTCGTGGCTCATAGTCGCCAGAAACTCACTCTTCGAGTTGCTCGCCTGGACAGCTTTCTCTTTCGCCTCGCGGAGTTCTTCTTGCGCAAGCTTCACACTGGTGATATTCTCGTGAGCCACGACGGCATGCGGCTGCTGATTGATATAGCCCAGCGTGACCCGGCAGATGTACCACCGCCGATTCGTGGGGGAATGACAGGGATACTCGTGACTCCAGGCGGAGCACCGGCCCGACAAAACGTTGCGTAATGCCTTATCGACGACGGCTGCATCCGCGTCGCCACATTTGGCGGCAGTTTCGCAGGTCGCTAAGTAATTTGACCCTTCGCTGACAGATTGAGAGTCTGTTCCATTCTCTCCCGCAAACTTCCGCCATGCGGCATTCGTCGCCACGATACACCCGTCACGATCGACCACCGCGACATGTGCGGAAAGGGCGTCGAGCGTGGCCTGGTTAAACTGTTCGCTCGATTTCAATTCGAGTGTCCGCTGAATGACACGCTGCTCCAACGACGCATTTAACTCGGCCAACGCGGCTTCAGCCTGCTTGCGCTCAATATTCTGCGCGATGCCGCTGGCGGCCATCGCAAGAGATTCCAGCGTGTCCTGCTCAATTGCATTACGCCCAAACATCGCGACGACACCCACGCAGCGATTTTCGATCAACAGTGGGTAGCCTGCGAACGATATAAAACCCCGGGCCCTGGCCCATTCCGGATCGCCAATCTGCGGGTCGTCATCCACCGAGTTCGTGAAATGTGGCAGCTTTGTCGCAGCGATCCTGCCGATTTTTTTCTGACCGACTCGGACGCGTGCGTGGGTTCCATCCAGCCGAGTGTACGCTCCGGCGCTGGCCTGCAATTCCAGCACGCCCTCTTGCTCGTTGACTGTCCAGACCCGCGCAAAGGCCGCATCGAGATGCGTGACCATCGCCTCGGCGCAACTCTGCAGCATTTCAGGCAGCGTGGGCATTTGCGACAGCGCCAGACCGACAGCGGCTCTGAAATTCGCGTGACGGACGCGCCTCTTCTGTTCCTGTTCTGCCTTTTTTCTGGCGGTGACATCCCGGCACACGACCTGAATCTCAAGCTTCCCGTCGTTGTAGTAAGAAGAGGCCTGAACATCGACGTCGATAACGCGCCCGTTCAGGGCAATCAAGCGATGCTCAACAACCGGAACAGTCCCCGGTCCCGTTTTCAACCTTGCGATGCGCTGTCGGACCAATGAATGGTCATCGGGATGGACGTGCTCCAACGGGGAACGCCCAAGAAGTGTGTCCGCTGACGAGGCGCCCAGCAGATCGACTCCGGCCTGATTGATAAATGAAATTCGATCATCACGATTTACAAAAATCATATCCGGCGATTGTTCGACGATGGAGCGATAGCGTTCTTCGCTTGCCCTGAGTAATGATTCCATCTGCTTGCGTTCTGTAATGTCGCGAGAGATGCCGATCATCCCAATCACGTTTCCGCTTGGGTCACGCATCGGAGCCTTCAGGACGTCGTAACTACGCATGATTCCAGAGGCAGCCAACTCCTCTTCAAAGACATGTGACTGGTTGGATTGCATGACCTGCCGATCGTTTTCCATGACGATCCGGCCATGATGTTCACCGAACACAAAGAGGTCATCCCTGCCGAGGACTTCGTCAATACTACGTCCTGTCAACTGGGCGGCAGCCCGATTGAACAACAAATAGCACCCTTGCAGGTCTTTCACGAAGATCGCATCAGTAGTTTCATTCGCAATGGCCTGCAGCAATTCTGAGGTGCGATGCCACTCCCGCTCGGCCGCGAGTGTCACCGTTAAGTCGCGCAGAAAGGCGGTAAAGAGTTGCTCTCCGTCGAGGATTACCGGAACAACGGTTAACTCGACCGGGAAAGTCTGGCCGTCACTGCGAAGTGCGAGTGTTTGAATGCGTCGGCAGATGATGCGATGTTCGCCGGTTGCAAGGTAGCGCGCAAGGCCTTGTGCATGTTCCTGACGCAGCTCGGGCGGGATCATTAGCTCGCCAACAGACCGACCCAAAGCCTGTGCCCTCGAGTAGCCGAACGCCTGCTCCGCGACCCGATTGAATTCGACAATCTGCCCTGCCGAATTCATGGTGACGATGCCATCAAGGGACGACTGCAGAATGGCACGATTGAGAGCCTCGCTGCGATGGAGGGCATTCTCCGCCTTCCGTTCTTTGGTCACATCATGAGCCAGAACGATACACGCGGAACGTCCTGACAACTCCAGTCCCTGTGTTGTGATCTGCACATCAATCAGACTGCCGTTTCGTTTGCGGTGCCGCCACAATCCACGATGCTCGAACTTCGTCCCGGATTCACTGAGCATTCTCTTGAGGGCCGGCAAATCCTCTTCCGGACGAATGTCCGAAATTGTCATCTGCATGAACTCCTCGCGGCTGTATCCATATTCATCGACCGCGCGATCGCTGACAGCAAGGTATTGAAGCGATTCACGGTCATAAACAAACACCGGAGCGGGGAATTGTTCTAACAGAGTGCGATATTTTCTCTCGCTCGCTTCAAGAGACGCGCGATTCTGAACTCGCTGGATAGCGAACCGCGCAAGGCGACAAAGCCGTGAATCATGCGATGCCGCAAAGAAGATACCGGCAGGTTGAGGGAAAAGACTTCAAGATCGACATTACTGAAATCAGCGACTCACTCGCCATCCTCGTTCCTGTGTCCGCGCAAAGCGTTTGCAACTTCGTTCACTCTTGAAAGTACCGGGATTGCTCGGAACCAACTGTATTCATTGAAACCAACCGGAGGGACTAAGCAACCAGCCGTTCGACGCTCCCGCCACATCGACCGATGTTTCGAACGAACTGGCGATCAGCCACGCACCATGTCTTCGTGTTGATTTGGATCAGGCAGCATCAAAGCCCAGTAGTCAGCGTGAGAATTCGGTCGCATGGACAATACTGCCATCGGACCTTTGGATGGCGCGGCTCACTTTGTTCCCACCGGCCTCTGGCTTCGACGAGTCAAACCTATTTCTGTCGTCACCGATGACAGAACAGCGTCCCTTCCAGCACCCCGGAAGGGAACTCTGTGTTAACTCCGCGGCCCCAGCCATCCAGAGAGTCGGAGAGTTTTGATCCAAAACGCGCCGAGTTGGACTGAAACCGAGGGGTCCCTTCCGCACCCCGAAAGGGACCGTCGCGAAGCAGAGTCATCGCCACTGCGGCTCCGAATGTCGTAAACCGCACGAAATACTGGGGGTGAATCGGGATAGGGGAAAGCCTTTCGGCTTTTCCCCTCCCACATCACCGTGCGTACGGGTCCGTACACGGCGATTCGGTTGGTTAAGCGGCCGGAGTGACAGGGAGTAGTGTAGCGAGACCAAGAGTCTGGAAGAACTGCG
>JANPHT010000633.1:0-7038 GCA_031424595.1 Planctomycetota bacterium | reverse complement strand
ACATGGCGACGCTGACTCGTAACAGCGTCCGCTTCGAATCAAGCGACTCGGAGTTCCATCAGCTGACCGAATCCACAACTTTACGACGCCGCGCCCTCAAACTTCTTTCAACCCATGCGTAGCCAGAGATCGTATTTTCCTTTCAAGGATTCATGACGACGTTTCATTGAAAAACATTGGGGTTGCTGCGGATCTTTATTTGAATGGCCGTTCAAGTTCTGTCTAAGTTCCTGCGTTGTTGTCTACCGGACACGGCTCGCCCCATTTGCGGATGTTTGGGTGAATGTTCAGAGAAAGCTTGAAGATCAACCGCCATTGAAAGCCAAATCGCTGCTCGAGTGGCTTCAGGATTATGCAGCAAATTGTATGGCTGGTACGTAACGATCCACTTCAGATGATATTTGTCAATGAAATAGCCGCGAAGTGACTGTGTCAATCGATGTAAACAAACTCGTTCGAATTCAGCAGAGCACGGCAGAGTTCTGTAAGATCCCATTTTTTTAACAACTGGCTGGCCGCGTCCGATTCATGTTGCGATGGCAGTCGTGCTAAGGCAATGCGGAACGCAGTCTGAATCTGAATCTGGGTATTTGTTTCCGCTCCCGCCTCAGAAGCCACTCGCTCGGCCAGATACTTTGACTGCCGCAACATGAAGTCGTTATTCATGAGGGCGAGAGCCTGGAGCGATGTTGTTGTGACGTTTCTGGCCGGCGTAAGATTCGCTGCATCAGGGCAATCCAATGTTGCCATGAACTGGTCAGGCGTCGTTCGCACAATAAAACGATAAACGCTTCGACGCCAAAGGTCGGGCTTGTCGGCAGTGATGTATGTATAAACAGGCGCATATTCTTCCTTGTATTCAAAGTCCCGATAGCCCGGACCGAACATTTCCGGATTGAGTTTTCCACTGACCATCAGGACGGCATCCCGCAACGATTCTGCATCCAGTCGCCGAGGGTTCTGCCTCCAGAGAAGTCGATTTGCAGAATCGATCCGCCCCGCTTGATGCACAAGATCTGAAACTTTCGGCCGTGACGTTTGACGGTAGGCAGCACTCAGGCAAATCAGGCGATTCATCGCCTTTATGGACCAGCCAGTTTGCAGGAATCGCTCCGCCAGCCAGTCCAGCAGTTCAGGATGTGAAGGCTGGCTTCCTCCGATTCCAAAGTCACTGGGAGTATCCACAATTCCCGCACCAAAGTGATGATGCCAAAGGCGATTGACAAGCACTCGCCGAGTCAATGGGTTGTCACTGGAAGTAATCCACTCCGCAAAGGCCACTCGCCGTTGAGCATCTGATAACGCGCTGTTGCCAAAATCAGCCTTCAGTGAACTCACGCTGGAAATAGCTCCGGGGTAGACTTCCTCGCCTGGCTGTTCCGGATTGCCACGCAGATGAATGTGCATCGAAGGCGGAATCTCTGCCACCGCCGCATAGATTCGAGCGGGTTCGGGAACTGCCGAAATCTGCTGCTGTAATTCGGCCACCCTTCTTGTCAGCTCCGCGATTCTTGTCGCTTCCCAATCGGAAGGGTCCTTTCCGAACGGCTCCAGTTGAGCATTCACAAAGCAAATCTGATCATGACTGATGTCGTTTCCGTTGTCGGTCGCCATCAACGTCAGGAATCGAGCCGTAGCAGGAATCGGGATCGCAACATCGATCAATCCATCGTCGCGCCCAATCCCCAAACGCTCGATCACACGTTCACCATCCAACAGGACATGGAAGCTGGCGCCCAATCGGGGTGTCTGTCCAAAGTAGCCGACTTGACTGCGAAACTGCACATTCTCCGGAAAGCCGGACGCTCTGAATTCGGCCAGATCAAAGGTGATCGCCGAGTTCGCATGCAGCGACAGCAGGGAGTGAGCATCCGTCGTAAAATCAATTCCGCCGAGTGTTGTCGAGAACTGGGAGTTCACTGGCCCGTTTCGTATCGCATCCCATGCTTTGCCACTCGTATCCGGGACGTCACGAGCAATAAGCCCGGTTGATGAAATAACAACATCCCCGATGCCTCCATCCGGGATCACCACGCCATCGACATACTTTGCTGCGGAGATTGCAAATCTGTTCGGCAAGGCGATGTCCAGAAACCCTCGTTTGTCGCTGATCGACTTGCCAGAGATCGGATCAATTCCCTGATCCGCATTGCCAGTGCCATGTCCGTCACCGCCGCCGACAAGATCGGCCAGACTCCATCCGTCATGTCGCAACGTCCCAAGTTCACTTCGGGCAGTCGTCAGCTGTTGCTCAAGTGACGCCCGCGTGTCGGCAAGATTTTTCTGTTCCTTCACTGAAAGAACACGCTCCCCTCGCTTAACTCCGGCAAACACGGCTGCCACAGAGTAGTACTCGCGCTGCGAAATGGGATCGAGTTTGTGATCATGGCACCGAGCGCAGTTAATCGTCACTGCACAAGTGGATGTCATTACTTGCGTGATCATGTCATCCAGATCATCAGCCCTTGCGATTCGCTTCAGAACCGGACTTGGGGTTTCAGCTTGTCCCACGAAATCCCAGGGCCCAGCAGCAAGAAATCCGGTTGCGGCGACAGCAGCCGGATCGTCTGACCGCAAAACATCGCCGGCAAGCTGATCCTTCAGAAATTGATCGTACGGTAAGTCAGCGTTCAGTGCTCGAATCACCCAGTCCCGATATCGCCACGCATTGTCACGGCGTTGATCGCGTTCGAATCCATGTGTGTCCGCATAATGTGCCACATCCAGCCAATGTCTGGCCCATCGTTCGCCATAATGAGGCGACTCCAGCATCATATCGACCAGTTTTTCCCACGCATCGGGAGCCGTGTCATCCGCGAAGCTTTGTACATGCTCGGGCGATGGCGGCAGTCCGAGAAGGTCAAAGGACAACCGACGAATCAACGCACGCCGATCGGCCTCTGGTGAAAGTTGGAGGCCCTTCTCAGACAATTTTGAAATAACAAAACGATCAATCTCACTCAACAGGGGCCGATCAGCAGCGGCGGATTCCGGAATCGAAGGCACAGACGGTGAAGTCACTGCCTGCCATGCCCAATGACTCAGTCTGGGATCTTTCAAGGCCGCTCGATCGAAGTCCGTCTCCGGCCACTCTGCGCCTTGTTCAATCCAGCGACGAATAAGGTCCGCATCAGCAGCCGAAACGCCGGCACCTTGCGGCGGCATTTTCAGATCCGGATCCGCCGTGGTGATTCTTCGTAAAACATCGCTTTCTTCGGGCTTGCCGGCAACAATCGCAACCCCACTGTCGCCACCTTTGAACGCGAATGACTTTGCATCCAGGCGGAGTCCGTTCTTCTGGACTTTGGGGCCGTGACAACTGCCGCAATGCTGTTGAAAAAGTGGGCGTATCTGTTTTTCGAAATGCACCTCATCGGCCACCGTGAGTGAACCGGTAATAGTCAGGATCAGAAAGCAGCCGGCCAGCATTCCGGAGGATCGCACTGTGAACGATCTCTCAAGCATCAACATCGCGGTTCTCCGGGATTTGGCAGGATGCGGAAAGCATTCTCGCTCACTTCACGAACTGAAACTCTCTTGCATTGAGAATGGCCCAGATCACATCTTCCCACGCCTGCTGTTTGTTTTGATACTCGGCAATCCTCGAACGAATGAACTCAGATTCTTCAGAACGTGGCTCTCTGGCGAATGCCGCAAGATACAGTTCACGGACTTTTTCGGCGTCAGGTCGATCGGGTTCACGCGTGAACCGAGCGGCGCGGCCCTGACCATTCTGAAGTCGATTCTGCACGTCTCCGGAATTCAGCAGATGCAGCGACTGAGACAGATTCGCTTCGACCGATCGCTCACACTCGCAGGCGCTTTCTGCTTCGGGTTTACCAAACACTTCCAGAAAGTAATTATTGAAGCCATTGTCGGGCAATTGAACGGCTGTCGTTCCCTGAGGAATCGTTCCAAAGTTTGACGGAGTGTCCGCAACCGCATTCACTGCGTCGTAGAGAACCTCTGCGGTCAGTCGGCGAGGATAGAAGCTGGAGAAATTCTGCTGATCAGTTTTGTTGTTCTCCGTAGGCTGGGAACTCAACTGGTAAACACTGGATTTGCAGATTGTGCGAACAAGATCTTTCAAATCAAATCGATGACCGAGAAAGTGTTTTGCCAGAGCATCAAGGAGTTCGGGATTGGATGGCGGGTTCGTAACACGCAGATCATCTTCAGGATCGACAATTCCCCGACCGAAGAAATGCTTCCAGTAGCGATTGACCAGAGCCTTTGCGAAGTAAGGATTCTCCGGGGCTGCCATCCAGTCGACAAGGTACTGCCTGGCGTCTTCATAGGGCGAGATATCCAGAGGCTGGGCACCGAGTCCTGTGGGCTTCACATCTTCCAGAGATCTCGGATTCTTCGACGACGGAGCGTTGGTCTTTAAATAAACCATGTCCGGCTGATTGACGTTCTGATTGAATTTACTGTTCTTCAGGCCCACCTGCGAAAAAAAGGCTTCAAATCCGTAATAGTCCTGCTGACTCCAGCGTTCAAACGGATGATGATGGCACTTGGCACAGGCCATTCGCATGCCGAGAAACAACTGAGCCACATCTTCCATCTGCTGGGTGGACGTTCGGACTTCGCGATACCAAGCGACGGGAGGATGTGTTTCCGGGTCTCCCGTTGCCGTCAATACACCTCGTACAAACTGGTCATATGGTATGTTTTCCCGAAAGGCTCGCCGGATCCACCCGTGAAACTTATACGTGTAAGGCACATCCGTTCCATTGCGTCGCTTGTTACGAAGAACGGTGGCCCATTTGTTGGAGAAATAGTCGGCATAACCAGGGCTGTCGACAAGTCGATCGACAAGTCGGTCTCGCTTGCCGGGATCCTTGTCAGCGAGGAACTGCTCCACTTCTGCCACGGCAGGCAATCTTCCGGTGATATCAATCGACACGCGTCGAATGAACGTTGCATCGTCGCAAAGCTCTGAAGGTGGAATGCCAAGCTGTCGCTGTTCAGCAAAGACCAATGTGTCAATGAACGTCTTTTCCGGAGGAGTTGTCTGCACCGGAATTCCCTGCGGGATGATCGCTCGGAAAACGCCAACATGGCCCTGAAACCGCACCATCATAGCCACTTCGCCAGGTACATCTTCAACCGTGATTTTTCCGGACGAAGAAGAAACCGCCATCTCTGGATGATTAGGTTCGTAGGATGACAGTCGCGTCACGTCACGCATCGAACCATCACTGTAGTGAGCGATGACGGCAAGTTGCTGGCGGGAGCGAAAGTTCATTTCGCGGACGGCCGGAATGGGCTCGATGCGAACCAAAGTGGGATCGGTCGGTGAACCATAGGGCATGCCCTGTCGAATCCAGCGACTCACCAGATCCGACTCATACGATCCCGGTGAAATTCGCTGACCGCCCCCATGAGGAAGGGTGTTAGAAGCTTTCTGCAAAAGTAAACTGAATTCAGGGTCGGCCGGGAAAATGCGTCGACCACGATCTTCGTAAACCAGAAACTCGTAGTCTTCTTTTGGATAGAACCCAAGTAATGAAAGCTTGAACCCATTCTGACCGTCAGCTTTGCCATGACATCCGCCCGCGTTACACCCAAGCTTCGTGAAGATGGGAACGATTTCGTTCTCAAAGTTCACCGGCAATTCTTCGGCACATTGAGATGTCGAAACAATCAGGGATGCCGACTTTCCAGCAGGCTCGGTTGCCGTGATGGTCGCAGTTCCGTCGGCCACAGGAATCACAAGACCCTCGCGATCGACTTGCAGCACTGCCGACTTGTCAATGGTGTATGACACATCATGTGTGAGATCATGACGCTGACCGCTGGAATAAACTCCCGTCACCAGCAACTGCTTGCGCGCGTTCTGGCCGACAAGCGCGGTCGCGCCAGCGGCTTCGAATTCAATATTCAGCAAATCGCCCTTTGGACCCATTCCCGGCGCTTCTGCGCCTGTCGCTGGTGACAAGAACTGCAGACTCAGCAAGAGACAACCGGCCAGATAGGCAATGGCTCTGTTCATGCGTACTCCTCGTCATTCGGAATCAGCTTTGGAATCCACATTCTGTCTGGGCAGACGTACACAATCAAGGCGTATACCTGAGATCATTCCAACAACAGCCTCTTTACGGTGTCACATCGGGGTTTTCTCGATAGATCCTGATTTCAGATGCCGCCACTTGAAAAAAGCCGGCATTATAACGGCAGGATCTTCACGCGGGCTGTGGAATCGTGTGCGAGGAACCCGGCACTATCGAGTCTAACGGCACCGAAACGCATACACCGCTGCGTCGGTTCGAATCAACATGATTCCGTCGGCGATCACAGGCGTTGCCATGATGCGTTCTTTAAAATCGTGCGAGCCCAGGACACTCCAGTCACGGCCTGCTTTCAATACCGTGATGACACCGCTTTCACTGATCAGATAAACCTTGTTGTCGCCGGCAACGAGGGATGCGTAATAGTTCCCGCGACCGATGGCTCGGCCTTGTTTCAAAAGTTCACCAGATGAAGCATCCAGACTGGTGATGATGCCGCTGTCTTTCACCATGTAAAACACTCCCTCATAAACGACGGAACTGGGCACGGTCGGAAGACTGCGTTGATAGGTCCAATTGATATTCTCATCCGGAAGGGGTCCACGCGTTCCGGGGCGAATTGCGGCGGCGATGTTCTGAGCACGCTCAAACACGACCGCATGTTTCTCCCATTCTCGCTGATCGAGCCGTTGACTTTGATTGAGGTCAATACGAAAGAATCGTTCGAGAATTGGATTTCCTTCTGGAAGCTCTTCTTTCCCGACCTCCCCATCGGCATTCTTATCGAAAGCTTGCAGTGCATCGGCAAACGGCTCCATGCGAATGCGATCATCGGCATCACCGCCAGGTGTCCAGGTCGCAAAGTAGATCTCGCCATTCACAACCATGGGCGTACTATCAACCAGTCGGGAAAGGCCATCGAACCACCAGAGCTTCTGACCGTCTCGAGGATCATAGGCGGCCAATTGCAGCGACCCGGCCACAAGCAGTTCAATACGTCCCTGGTTGTCGAAGACAACGGGTG
>JANPHT010000632.1:0-3720 GCA_031424595.1 Planctomycetota bacterium | reverse complement strand
ACTACATTTTGGCAAACCGGCAACAAGTCGCGGCACCGGCCAATGTGTCGGAATCCGTCAGTTGGTCTCGTTGGCCGGTATTACGTTCGGGAACCGTCTGGGCGCTTTGTGGTCAATACTTCGCATCGAATTTTACGTTCTTCTTCGGACTGACCTGGTTCTTTCCGCAATTGAAATCGCGCTATGGACTTTCGGGACTGGAAGCGAGTGTCTTCGCGGCTGTACCGATGATCGGCGGAGCGCTGGGATGCTGGGTTTCCGGTGTGTGGGTTGATCGACTGTATTCTTCAGACCGATGGGTCCTTTCGCGACGTTTGCCGGCGATGTGTGGGTTTGTTTTGTCTGCTGTCGGAATGGTGGGCAGTGCGTCTGCAGCGACGCCGCTGAGTTCTTCGATCTGGTTTACGCTTTGCATCTTCGGTGCCGACATGACTCTGCCGCCATCATGGAGCACGTGCGTCGATATCGGTCGCAGGCGGTCCGGCGTCGTTTCCGGTACGATGAACATGGCGGGCAATGTGGGGTCGTTTATCACGTCGCTCGCCTTTCCGTATTTGCTGAAGTGGACAGGATCGCCCATGCCTTTTTTCTATGTTGCTGCAAGCTTTAACATGGTGGCGATCGGGTTATGGATGCTGGCGGATCCGCGCGTGTTGCTCGAGGCACATTCGGCGGAGTCTGAGACATGACAACCGCCGGTTCAGCTACAAGTTCCTCCACGAAGCGTCGCGGGCTGCTCATCGGTGCGGGTTACTTCAGTGACTTTCATCTGGAGGCATGGCAGCGACTTGCCGATGCGGAGATCGTATGCATCTGCGATCTTGACGAAGCGAGGGCACGTCGCGCGGCGGATAAGTTCGGGGTTGCGAATGTCTGCACCACGGTCACTGAAGCATTGAAACGAACGGATTTCGACTTTGTCGATATTGCGACGGCTCCTGCCGGAAGGCTGGAAATAGTTCAGCACGTCATCGAACGCAAGCTGCCGATCATTTGTCAGAAACCGCTGGCGGCCGACTTCGGAACTGCAACGCAAATCATCGAATTGGCAAACGGCAGTGGTTTGCCGTTCATGGTTCACGAGAACTTTCGGTTTCAGCCCTGGTATCGCGAGATCAAACGGTTGCTGGATAGCGGTACGATCGGTCGACGTCTGCACTCGCTCACCATGCGATCGCGGCTTGGGGACGGATGGGGACAGGATGCGTATCTCAGTCGTCAACCATATTTTCGAAGTATGCCGCGCCTGCTTGTGCATGAGACCGGCGTGCATTTCGTGGACACGTTTCGGTACCTCGCGGGTGAAATTGTTGAGTGCTCGGCTGAACTCCGTCGTCTCAATCATGTGATCGCCGGAGAAGACACAGGGATGCTGCAGATGCGATTTGCCAGTGGAGGCATCGGCGTCTGGGATGCGAATCGATACAACGAATCACTGGCAGAAAATCCTCGTTACACATTTGGCGAAATGCTGATCGAAGCCGATGGCGGCAGTTTGTGGCTGAATCCAGACGGCGGCATCACGATCAAACCGCTGGGGCAACCTGCGTACCGCCATAACTTTTCGCCTTCGACGCTTGGTTTCGGCGGCGACTGCGTTTACGCGTGCCAGCAGCACTTTCTGGACGTACTGGAAGGCCGGGTGATTTGTGAGACCTCGCCATCCGAATACTTGAAATCATTGCAGGTTGTTGAAGCACTGTACGAATCTTCGCAGCGAAGGCGGCCTGTTTCGCTGACTCGCAATTCAGCCCGCCATGGTGACGACAGCCAGCAACATCAGCGCGTTATCGATTTGAGTCTTCCGGTTTCGAACGTCATGCGCGGGGTGGAGATTCTTCCGAATAAGTCGCTGCAAAGAGATGGCTGGGACGCGACGACGCTGTCACTGTATTCACACTCCGGCACCCACATGGATGCTCCGAAACACTTCCTGCCGGATGGGAAATCCCTCGATCAGCAGGTTCTTTCGGCCTGCATCGGGGCGGCCAGGATCGTAAATTTCGCTCCGGCACAACCAAGGCAGTTGCTGACGATTGAAGATGTCACCCACGCAATTGGCAAAGTGCATCCGGGTGACCGGCTGCTTTTTCGCACGGACTGGTCGAAGCGATACGGAACTTCCGAATACCGCGACCAACTGCCACGGATCTCACTGGAGCTGGCGGAATGGCTGGTGCAGTGCGAAGTCGCGTTGATTGGTGTTGAACCACCGTCGGTTGCCGATGTCAACAACATGACGGAACTCACTGACGTTCATCAGACACTGTTTCGCGGCGGTGTCGTGATTGTCGAAGGTTTGGAATCATCAGGACTGGTCGCCGTCGAAGCAGAACATTTTTTGCGGCAGGAACTGAGCACTGCTCGAGCCTTCCACATCACAACGTCGCAGGCCGCTCCTTCGATCGAACTCGATGGTGATCCATCTCATGTTGGTGGATCTGCCGGCGGTGCTTATGTCGAGGTCCTGCCGGACAGCCGTCGCAATCATGGGGAGAAGCTGATCAAAGGGGAGAATTTCTCCGATGAACCCGGCAAGCTGGCCGTGCTGACGTACCGAGTCCATTTCCAGACTCCCGGAAAATACTATGTCTGGGTGCGCGCTTTCAGCAGCGGTTCCGAAGACAACGGACTGCATGTCGGCATCAATGGCACGTGGCCGGAAAGTGGTCAGCGGCTTCAGTGGTGCGAAGGTGCAAAATCATGGCGCTGGGAAAGCAAACAGCGAACTCAGGAAGACCATTGCGGTGAGCCACACAAGATCTTTCTGGATGTGCCGTCGGCTGGCACGCATGAGATTCATTTTTCGATGCGAGAAGACGGATTCGAATTCGACCGTTGGCTGATGACGACTCAACGCGACTTCGAACGCCCCGAAGGCATCGGCCCGAAGTCGCTCGTGCACGCCGGGACGGCCCCTGAAGAATTTCCGTTTGTGGAAGCAGCGCCAGTCGCGGCTGAAGTGGCTGACAGTTCACCAATGCCAGATCCTGTCAACAATGCAAAAGGGTCCAGTGCAACAAAGCTTGACAGCGATTTTCCTCTCCAGCGGCCTCGTCAACCAGACGGCAAGGGCAACGTTGAAATCAGCGGTGAACTGAAACAGTGGCACAAAGTGACGCTCACGCTGGACGGCCCGTATGCTCATGAACTCGACATGCAGCCTAACCCTTTCACCGATCTTGCGTTCAACGTCACGTTCACTCATGAAAGTGGTACGCCGAATTACACGGTGCCCGGCTACTTCGCGGCAGACGGCGAGGCGGCGAATTCGTCGGCTCAATCGGGTACGAAATGGCGCGTTCATCTTTCGCCCGACAAGGCGGGCCCGTGGAACTATGTCGTCTCCGTCAAACGCGGGCCGATTGCGGCGCTCGCAGGCGGCGGCACGGCAGTCACACCGTTCAACGGAAAGACAGGCTCCTTCATTATCGCGCCGACGGACAAGACGGGACGGGACTTCCACGCGAAGGGACGCCTGCAATACGTCGGCAAGCATCACCTGCAGTTCGCTGGCTCGAAGGACTTCTTCCTCAAGGCTGGCCCCGACTCACCGGAGACACTGCTGGCCTGCGCGGATTTCGACGACACGGTGGCGCTCAAGAAAACTGTTCCCCTCAAGACCTGGGCTCCGCATCTTCAGGATTGGAAACCCGGAGACCCAACGTGGAGAGACGGCAAGGGCAAGGGACTCATTGGCGCGTTGAACTATCTCGCGGG
>JANPHT010000631.1:0-2131 GCA_031424595.1 Planctomycetota bacterium | reverse complement strand
ACGACGACGAACAATGGTGTCATCAAGCTGCAATCGGCATCTGGTTCCATCGTTCTGACGGACGGCGAGGATGGTGACAATCAGTCCGTGTCTGCTCACGGAACGGGAGATATTCTGATTCAGGCACTGGCAGCATCCAGTGACATCGTTGTGGACAGCCGGATCAGCAGCGGAACAGGACACGTGACACTGCATTCTGGTGATGATATTGACCTGCATGCCTCGCTCGCAACAGGCGGCAATGGCACGGTCTTTTTACTTGCCAGCAATGGCACCATCGACTCATCCGCAGCCGCCGTCGATGGCATCACAATCAACGCTATGATCACCACCGTTGATGGCGATGTCCTTCTTAAGTCGACTCGAGACATTCAAGTCAACCAATCTGTCGGCAGCAGAAATGGCGACATCGGTTTGATCTCAGGAAGAGATCTGGCACAGGGCAACTCGGGCGATCTTACTTCAGTCAATAGTGACATCTTTGTCGATTCGACACGTCATTGGACGATGGCTTCTGAGGCTGTTATCACGGCTGGTGGTGGTGAAGTTTTCGGACGAGCCCGCTCGGGAAATCTGGCACTCGGGCTGATCAATTCTGATCACGTTGCCTTGATCGCGGGGCTCGATATCAGCGACGCCAATGGATCTCTGCAAAATATCAACGGCCAATCGATAAGCCTGCGGGCCGGTGGAAGTATCGGCACGGAATCTGACCGACTTGAAACCCGCGTGACAACGCTCGCGGCTCTTGCGGCGACAGGAATCTTCATTTCCGAAGCCAATGGCCTGACTGTTGACACCGTCGCGGAGGTGACTGTCCGCATTAATGATCCGGTGCACGTGAACTTCAACAGCACCACAACCGCTGTCCCGGAAATTCGCACTGTTCAATCTCTGGAAGACCTGACGACGACCAGCAATGGCCCGATTCGGATCCGCACGGGAAGTGGATCACTCACCATCAACAGTGGGGTAGACTCTCGTGGTATTTTGGCCGAGGGGACCGGCGAAATACTGTTGAATGCCGTCGGATCCGTCAGTGATCTTGCAATAAACGCAAGTATGAGCTCCGCGACAGGCTCCGTCCTGCTGACCGCCGATGATGACATTGACGTGAATGCTTCCATCATGACGGGCGGACTGGGCAACGTGACGCTCACAGCCTCAAATCTGACCGAGTTCGATTCGGCGACAAACACCGGCAGCGAAGTTGACGGCATCAACATCGACGCACCCATCAGCACGGTCGGTGGAGACGTGCTTGCTGACTCTGCTCTGGATATTCGCCAGACCAGCACGATTATCAGCGAGACCGGTCACATCACCGTCAGGGCGTCGCGCGATGTCCTCCAGCAGGGCCAGGGGGACATCAGCACCAGCAACGCGGACGTGCTGGTTGAAGCGGGTCGAGACTGGACGATGAGCACCGACACGGTCATCACGTCTCTCAACGGCGCGGTCGGCGGCAGAACGATTGCAGGCGAACTTTCTCTGGGTCAGATCAACTCGGCGAATGTCGCATTGGTTTCGAATGGCAGCATTCGTGATATCAACGGCACACGGCAAAATGTCGTTGCCGACACGCTCAGTCTGTTCGCCGGGCAGTCTGTCGGAGACCACAATAACCCGAGCCGCTCACCGGGACTCAATGCCGACGCCATCGATATTCACGTGGCACAACTGGCTGCGGTTGCTCGAAACAGCATTTCCCTGAATGAACGTGACAGTTTGATTGTCGACAGAATCAATGAGCAAGTGATTGGCGGTTTCACCTTCAACAGCGTCTCCGGAATCCGGACAACGAACGGTGATGTGTTTCTGAATGTGGAGGGAAATCTGGCGTTGAATCAATCGGTCCAGGTCGGAACGGGCGACGTTCGCATCATCACCGACGGAAGTGTCACACAGACCGCGGCTGGCAGAATCATTGCGGATGAACTTGGCCTCCGGCAGGAATCGATCGTTCGCGGTGACGTGATTCTCCTTAATGCCAACGACGTCAACATTTTCTCGGTCGATAATGACTTCGACAGTGGAAGAATTGAATTCCACGATGTTGATGACTTGATTGTCCGATCTGTTGCCGCTCAAATCGTGGGGGTGCTGTCGTTTTAGTCGACAGAAGGCATTA
>JANPHT010000630.1:0-4000 GCA_031424595.1 Planctomycetota bacterium | reverse complement strand
CCCAATTCGTGACCCGGCGAATGAGTCGGGCTTTTCAGGAGCGGGGAAGCATAGCAATCTGCAGCACAGTTGTCTGTATGGGCGACGGTGAAAATCACCGTCGCCGTTGACTCCTGTCCAAACGGGTAGTCCATTTAAAGTCGATCAAGGAGTTGCAGCAAACCATTTTCAAACACGGCATCCGTGGCAAGTATTCTTGTTGGAGACTCAGGAGCATCGTGGCGATGTCGCCTCGTTTCCGTGATTCGCGAGATCGCCATTAATCCTCGGCCGATCGAGTTCGTGCTATTGCCTCGCAGTGACAACCGATCCGACGATGGCATGCGGCTGAGATCTGCGACGCGATCAATGCCACCGGCCCTCAAAGCGGTCGTGGAATTGCCGGGTACGGAGCGGCCGGCAGGCTGATCGAGCGACAGACGTATCACTCCCGCGTCACCATCATATCCATCGACCGCAATTTGATACGTCTGTCCGACAACCGCGATGAACGACACTTTGCTGGTAAAGACACTCGCATCGAAATTCACATCATCGTTGCTGGCCACGCGCGTCAGACCACTCACGGAACTGCCTCGGTACACGCCCAGTGTGGTGTCGAAGGAACTGCCCGCTGTCGAAATCGTCACGCGCCCGGCCACGGGAGCCGTCCACGTCCACCAGACACTCTTGCCGCCGCTGACGCCCTCGATATTCGGTTCGCCTGCTTCTCTTGTCGCACCGACATTGGAGCCGGAAACGTTGACCAGTGCTCCTTTGATCTGTTGGCGATTCACGAATAGATTGTTGGAAGTCACGGCTTCATTATCAGCAATCGAAACCTTTGCTGACCTGGCAACACTATCGACGCTGTAACCTGTTCCGGCTGACACAGTCAGTATGGCCGTCTCCAATCCCTCTGTCAGCACATCGTCCTTGACATTGAGCGGCACTGCGATCGAAGACGCCCCGGCGGGAATTGTTACCGTGTTGGAAATCTGATTGTAATCCGTGCCATTCGTAGCTGTACCGCTCATGGCCCACGTCACGGTCAAAGCGGCTGTCGTCGGCCCCGTACGGCTAATCACAAACGAACCCGGATTTGCCGTCTGTCCGAGTGCGGTTTCCGCAGCGGAGGCATCGGATGCCTGAACGCTGACAATAGCCGTAGTGGTTGGCGTCGAGCCGACGATTGAATCGATCCAGGCCGCGAAGGCATCAACTCGAGTATCAAACGAGCTATCACCGATGCCCGCGTTGTCCTGGGATCCGCCCGATGTCACTCCCGCAAGATTGTTGACTGTTCCCACGGTTATGAATGCTGCCCCTCCGGAGTCTCCCGGTGCGGTGTTACTTTCCGAGTTATTATCGAAGTTCCACGAAATCAGCTTTGACGAAACGCTGTCAATGGGAGTCGTTCCGGATCTTTTGATGCCGTAGACATTATCACTGCCGCTTGTACCCGTTCCTCCGTATCCAAAACCCACCAGTGTGAGCATTTGTCCGACCGCCGGATTGGATCGATAAATTGGAGAGGGCGTGACATTGGTGACTGGGAGCTCCAATTTATAGATGGCAATATCGTTCGCGGCATCATTCCCGATCTCGTTCGAGTTATAGCTGGGATGGACATAGACTTTCGATGTTCGGTATTCCTGATTGCCAAGCATGAATCGCCCGCCTGTGTCTGAGACGCCCTCCGCACAATGCGCCGCGGTGAGTACATACTGCGGAGCGATGAGTGTTCCTGAGCAACCATAGTCGGACGCATCACCCACTTTGCCGACCGTCGGAAATTGAGTCGTCACGGTGCCGTTGATGATTCTTGGGGCAACTCCGGGGGCATCCACCGACGTGACGTCACCGTGATGAGATAAACCTCCGCTGGCAGCAAACAAGCTGGTAGCAGTCAGGAGCGACCGAACTTCCAGAGTCTCCGGCGACAGAGCCTTTCCATTTCGTGCAGCGCGGCGAGTTGGGATTCCGGAAAACAGTTTTCGAAGGTTAATCAGGCGTACCACGGTAGAATACTCCAAAACAGGGTGTCAGAACCTCGGATGCCACAACATTTGGGCTTTCCGACATGGGTCTTACCTCGGTACGGGCGGCACGCGCAGACCTTGCACGAAAACTTACAGATTCCTTGAACCGAACTTGAATGTTACTCGAGGCAATGACTTGAGCGTGAATGACCGAATTTGTTGGTCCATACGGGTCGATTGTAGTTAGAGGGTGAGACCACCGCAGTAGAAGATGGTGATGGTTGTTTCCTCAGCGTCGAAATAACGACGGCTCACCGGCGGAACCTGCAAAGGTCAAGCTGAATGCAATTCGGATCGATACTTCCGGCCAGACGTTAGAACTCAGCACGCAAAAAAATATCTCATGGTATATATGGTATATGCGGTGCCTTGCGCAGCCGATCGCTCGCCGAGGAAACAAAGACGACAATGCTTCCGGGAGATTCTGGAAAATCGATTCCGAGCACAAATTCTTCTCGTCGAGCCAGCAACAGCGGTTGCCTGTCAATGACTCTGGACCAGTAACTGAACCTTCTGGATTGGACGGACCGTCAGCTTCGCAACGATAAGATTGTAAGAATTCCGGACGATTGTGCTCCGATTCTTGAGCATCTGGAATGCCGTGCCGAAACACGGTGGGACTTCGGGAAGAATTCCCGCAAACGCTTCCGCGATCATGCAGGCTTGGCTCAGAACCACCAGCACGCCCGATAGGCTGGACATTCCTGTCGGAAATTCTTTCAATAGACTACATGAGTGGTTACGTGATCTCAAAATTCGAACAGAAAAGTCTCCGATGCGTTTGTCTGAAAACTTGCATTTGGTCCTGATCGTGACCGCTTTTGCGTGCCTTTTGGGGTGTGGCGAGGGTTCCGCTGCGAAACCAGTGGCGAGTAGTAATAGTCCATCGGCGGCGGAGCAGAATAATTCAAGTGCCGGAACACACGATCCCAGTGCGACGCCTGCCGTGGCATCGCCGCAGAACAGTTCCTCGCCGGAGTTATCGCAGTCGGTTACGGCAACCGACATGAAAGTTGAATCTGCACCGCCGGTTGCTGCTAAGGACAACGCTCCGGCGGAAACGAAACCGGCACCCGTGCGACAGGTCGAAAAGCCGACGGCCGAGCAGATTGCTCGGTGGACGGTCGTCGATGTCGATCCGTTACAACTGCTGGCCTGCCGTGATGCCAGTGCGATAGGAGTCGTCAGCACCATCACGCCTCTGTCTGACGGTCGCCACTATCTGCTGGCGGGATCGAAGGTGACGCTATGGTCCGTTGAGTCAGACGCTCCAGAGCATGTTTTCCTGGAATCGACGGGCGAAAATACCATCGAGTCATTGGCCGTTTCAGCCGACAATTCCTGGTTCGTGGCGGGCGACAAAGAAGGCAATCTTCGCACCTGGAGCATTTCAGATCGCAAGGAGCTGAAAACGACGAAGGCCTACTCAACGGGGGTCATTCAGACAGCAATCTCGCCTGATGCCAAACGCATCGCGACGCTGACTTACGATGCTGAAATCACAATCTGGAACGCAGAAGATCTTCAGCAGCAAAGTCGCTTCAAAGTAGATATAAGCGAGCTGAAACGCATCGAGTTCATGACACCAGAACTGTTGGCGGCTGCTGGTGAGACGACGAGTTCCTGGAACGTGAACACGGGGAAGCTCGACCGTCAGTTGTCACCAGGCCGTTACAACTTCACGCTCGCTCGGTCGCAGGACGGAAGTCGATTTCTGTTCGGAAAGGAAGACTCGTTGCAGCTTTGGAATATCGCGAACGGCAAACCCGAGACAACATTCAACGGCGGTTTCGCTCAGGATGAACTGGTGTCGTTTTCAGCCGATGGCCATTTGATTGCAACTGCAAATCAGTCCTCGATCCGCATCTGGGATGCCGCCACGGGGCGGCCGATCCAGTACATCAATGCCTTCGGCTGGCCCATTGTGGGATTGAGTTGGCTTCCTGATACTGACTTGTTGCTTGTGTCGTCAATAAGCG
>JANPHT010000629.1:0-3566 GCA_031424595.1 Planctomycetota bacterium | reverse complement strand
ATGCAGGATCGGCTTTCCACTGATCCATCTCGTCGAAATGAGCAGGTCTCACCGTTGGCAGGAATTCTTGCCTCGGAGTCGCATGAAGCTGTCCAAAAAGCTCTCCATGAGTTGCCGGAAATCGATCGACAGATCCTGATGCTGAAATACTCCGAGGGGTGGAGCTATCGCGAACTGGCAAGTCATCTCGGGGTTCAGGAAGACACCATTGAATATCGCCTGCTCAGGGCCCGAAAGAATTTGAGAACGCTGTTGATAAAATTCGGTGAGGAAGGGGGCATCCATGATGATGAGTGAATCGGATGAAATGCAGATTCAGCGGTGCGTTGACGGAGAACTGTCGAGCTCTGAGACACGAGAACTGCTCAGGCGAATGGATTCATTGAAAGACGGTTGGAAGAATCTGGCTTGCCTGTTTTTGGAAGGCCGAAACCTTCAGTCGGCGATTTTATCGCGGTCTGAAGTTCACGCCCAACGTTCGAAGATTATGTCTCTGGCTCCCCAGCCTTTAACGCCCTTGGTGAGCCGCTCGACGGGAGTGAACAATGCCATGCGGCTCTGGTGGTCGCATCCGATAACGTCGTTGACATTGTGTGCGGCGATTGCTTTTGTCGGGGGAATGCTGCTGCCGGACATTCAGCGGCAGAATGGCATGAGCCTTTCCGGAGTCAGATCTCAGGAGACCCTGCAACCGTTGGCTCGCAGGCCTCTGGCTCAATCAGTTGAGTCCGGCGGATATCGGCTGCAACTGCAACCGGGTGGGCAATCGATTGATGTTCCTGTTGTCAGTGACATGAACGAATTGCAGAAGCTCGATCGACAGCATCCCCTGTTTTCAGATTTGCCGGATGGCAAGCTGAAATGGATGGTGTTCCCTGTAGAGGGGAACAAGTCGATGCTCATTCCGGTTTCAGAAGATGTTGCTGCCGGAATGCAGTAGGGTGACATACCTTCGACGAGTTACTTTTGGCTTGAGCCTATGGGTGTTGTCGCTGCTCGTGCGTCGTAATGCTGGAGCGGTGAGTTCTTACGGCTGCATGTGGTTGATGGTTGGTGGTTGATGGCTGCCTGCTTTTCTTCAGGTACGGCATAGTTCGAGTTTCATTTCACAGACGGAGCATTCTATGGTCAAAGTGATTGTCCTACTTTCCGCCGCAGTCGTAAGCTGGGGCTCGGCAACGACCATCGTTGCTCAAGACTCGGTTTTGAAAAATGCAGAGGCCCCTACTGAGGCTCTGCAAAGCAATTTGGATCAGGTCCCTGAATCAGCGGATCTCACAGAAGCGGGGGCAGAATCGGCGGAGGCCAAAGAATCCCAGGTCACTTCGCAGTCTGTTACTGTTGAGGTTCAGTCTTCGTCCGATAGCAACGCCGAAGAATCCCCTGCAAAAAACAAGGTCACGGGAAAGGTGATGATTATTGGCCCCGATGGGCAAAAGCAGGAGTACCTGATCGATGCTGGTCAGCCAGCGATTCCAGGGCGCTTAGGGAAACTCAGGATCACTGAGGGCAAGTTCGAATCCGAACGCGATGAGGAACTCGCCGCCACAAAAGAAGAAGAACGCTGGGTGATCGGCGTGCAGTGCGAGGAGGCTGGTGATCTCCTTCGGACACACCTGAAACTGGGGATAAAGGGCTTGGTTGTTCGGAATGTTCGTGAGGAAACGCCGGCGGCGGAAGCCGGTTTGAAAGTGGCCGACATTCTCGTACGAATCAATGAACGAGATCTCAGCTCTCGAGACGATCTGATGGATTCGGTTCTTTCATCCGAGGGAGCGGAATTGACCGTCTCTGTCATCCGTGCTGGTGATCCCCTGGTGGTAAAGGTGACTCCGAAAAAGATGATGGTGCCTGTCGTCATGGAGCCCGCTAGCAAGGATATTAACGGTTTGGAGATCCATATGGATTTGGATTCCGCCAACGGACCCGTTCGCTTAGAGCGGATCCATCCAGGAGTGCTGATTGAGGGGGCACTGCCGGGCGGTCAGGGAGATATTGATACGCTTTTGGGAAAACTTCGAGAGATGGCCGCGCAGCAATCTCACGAAGGCAGCGATCAATCCCGAATCGTCATCTCCATGCCGAATAAGGCCGACAGCCAGCCCGACAGTCAGCCCGACAGGGCGGAAAAAGTGAGCAAAAAGCTAAGCAGTCTTCAAGACCAAATCAAGACGTTGCAGGAGCAAGTCGCAGAGTTGCAGAAGGAAATAAGTAAGAACCAAAAGAAGTCCGAGTAACGCCGACAATCTTTGCAAATGCATTGCCTGTCAATACGACTCCGGAGCTTCGCGTTGCCAATGGCTTAAAAAAACAAAAAAGGTTGCCGCGATTCACTCTCGGCAACCTTTTTATTTTTTATCTGCGACACGCTGCCGATGGCGGCCAACAGCATTAATCTTTCTTCTTTGTCTTACCTGCGCCCTTCTTCTCGCCGCTGGCAGTCTTTGGAAGTTTTTCCTGCTGCTCAGGCGTAAGAACTTTCTTCAGAGCGGCAACGATCTTGCCACTGAATGCCGTCTGCGACTTCTGCCATTCCTTCATTTTTGCCTTCTGGTCGTCGGTCAGTTTCAGCGCTTCCTCAACGGCTTTGCGAGCTTCCGGACCAGACTTTTCGGCACTCTTGTTAGCAGCCGTTGCTTCTTTCTCGGCCTTGATTTGATCTGCAGTCAGAATTTCGGTTCGGGCTTTTCCCAGAGCGGCAAACTGTTCAGCAAATTCCTTGTCGATCGCGGCGACTTGTTCTTTTTGAGCGTCGGTCAACTCGATCTTTCCAACAAATCGCTGGGTGGCACTTGGAGCCTTCCTGCCCTTTCCTTTGCCCTTCTGCTTGGCTTCATCAGCCACAGATACACTGGCAAGCGTCAACGCCAAACCAAAACACAACAACGACATCCACTTCATCTCAGTGCTCCTGTACATCTTCAAGCCTCAAAAACATGGCACCCCAATGCGCCAGATCGCCCGCGAATGACGATGTTCATGAAATTGCTGTTATTTCAAAAAAACATCCAGTTTCCTCGTTTGGGATCGAGCGAGAAACTCAACGAAAAAACCATGTGTCGTCACGAAACGCTGCAATCGCGCGCAGTGCCTCAGGGAATGATCAAAGTGACACTCGGAGTTCTCGAATGCGATTCGCGTCAGATTTCCGTAAGGCGTTCTGACGAGTCGCCGAATCGATCAAGCTGCAGGCCGAATTTGTCCATGAGGGACAAATACAGGCTGCACATTTTGCGGTTCGGCTTTTCGAGATAATCGAGCACTCGTCCGGTTTCGAGTTTCCCACCACCCTTCCCCAAAATGACAACGGGCAACTTGGTCGCATCGTGACTGCCGGTATGCATACTGCTGCAGTACATCAGCATCGAATTATCCAGAGCTGTCCGTTCGCCTTCCTGAATTGCGTCCAGTTTTGCGGCGATGTAGGCATATTGTTCAATAAAGAAGCGGTTTACTTTCAGCCAGTCCTCGGATTCCTGATGTGACAACAGATGGTGAATCATGTAGGCGATATTCAGATTCGAAAACCTCAGCGACGTATGGTCGTTGTTTAATTTCCGTGTGCT
>JANPHT010000628.1:0-5821 GCA_031424595.1 Planctomycetota bacterium | reverse complement strand
CGAATTGCGTTCACTGCGGATTCTGCCTGGCCGTTTGTCCGACGTATCAGCTGAGCGGTGACGAAAATAATTCTCCACGTGGCCGCCTGCGACTTTGGCGTGAAGAAGCGGAAGGGCGCTTGCCTGCCGATCCGTTTACCGCACACTATACGACGGAGTGTGTGGGATGTCTGGCGTGTGAACCCGCCTGTCCGGCTAATGTGCCTTATGGAGAGATCCTGGAACAAGTGCGACACCAGCATGTATCGAGTGACAGAACTCGGCCACGACTTTCCTTGCGACTTGCTGCCGCTTTGACCGCCAGACCACGGTTGTTCAATCTGGCAATGATGCCGGCTCGCTGGATGCGTTCACTCGGAATACTGCCGCATCGATTTCTTTTCGCCGGGCGTCCGCCGGTAATCGAATCAACGGCTGCTTATGCTCAGCGATTGATGAATCAGTACCGTCCGACAGGGCAACGTGTCGCATTTCTAACCGGCTGCCTGATGGAGTCCGTGTTCCGAGAAATCAATTTTGCCACGATTCGAGTGCTGATCGAAAATAATATTCAGGTGATTGTGCCGACCGAGCAGGGATGCTGCGGCGCATTTCAGGAGCATCTCGGTCTGGATGGTATCGAGCCGCTTCGTGATCAGAATCGTTCTGCATTTGGTAACCTGTCAGTCGATCTGGTCGTCTGCAATTCCTCTGGCTGCGGACTGGCACTCAGCAAGACATTGAGCGAACAAATCCCGGTTCGCGACGTTCTTAGTTTTCTTGGCGACCTGAATTTGGTTCGAAGGACTCGCGCAGTGAAGACTGGCCGAGTCTACGTAGATCTGCCATGCCACCTAATTCATGGGCAGAAGCAGGACGGCATTCCTTCCAATGTGCTGGACGCGACAGGTTACCCATGGGAACTTGCGCCGCAGGCTCGGGACTGCTGCGGCTCGGGCGGGATTTACAACATTCAGAAGCCTGAGAATGCCCGCACAATTCTGGCACTCAAATCGGAGTTCCTGAATACCGCGGAGGGCTCACCAGTGATCCTGGCCACCAGTAATCACGTTTGCATGATGCAATGGAACTCGGCAATGACCAGCGGCCTTGTCAAACGTCCTTTCCGGGTACAGCACGTCATCCAACTGCTCGACCCCGGAGAAGGATTTGCCCTGCAGAAGTGAGGGGGCAAGTTTTTGATTCAAAGAGAAGTGCCCGATCAAGTTCCTGAACTGCTAAGACTGTTCTCCTGGGAAGCGTGAACGTCTGGGAAGCGTGAACGTCGACCGAATTTCAACTGCCGAAACATCGCTGCCTGCATACAGAAAAAAAGCAGAACTCCCGGATAGACTTTTTCTGCGATAACGTCAGCACACTGCAGTCCCAAGCGTATCCACTAAGGATTGAGGACCGTAATCTGTAATTGGGCCTGATCGTCGGAGCGAATTGACAATTCCTGACCAGCGTCGCCTACGTCCAGGAAAAAAAAAGCTGTCCCGAAAACTCGCCTTTTCGTTGTACCACCGTAAAGACAACCGCAGAGCGAAGCTCTGTCTGTTTTCAAGTCCGCTCTGGTGAATTTCCGCATTCTCGCCTGTGTGACAGTCCAGTCGCGAAACGACTTATCGAACGGCTGCGAAGTGACCGAGTTCACTGCCTGGTCAAACGTGCTGAAACTTGAAAGCAATTGCCGGACAACGTCCGGCGAATCCACGAACTGCTGCAGAAACAAAGTTGCAGAAACACGGCTTCCTGCCCTTCGAGTCGACAACGAGAGCGACGAATCGCTTGAAACGATGGGGCTTCCACCCGGATCTGTTTCAAACTGATGAATTCGCTGATCAAAGCCAGTCGGCGTTTGACAAAACTTCAATTCTACCCAATGGGCCACAGCCTCATTCAACCAGGACGGGATCTGAGGTTGATTGGCAGTTGTTCCGTGAAACCTGGTTTCCGAGGTCATCGAAAAGATGGCGGCATGCGTCATTTCGTGAGCCAATAGCGAGCAAAGCTCATCGCCGGTGGGGAGTCTATAGTCCAGATAGATGATGTCGCCGCTAAAATCTGAACTCCCTGAGTCACGAAAGTCTTCATAACGAACACAACCAAGGACAGGAGTGTCCTCGGGCGACTGACGTCGATCCAGGTCTGTGATCACGACTGACAGATGTCCGTCTGCATCAAGATCTGTCACAGAGTGAATCCATAAAGAGATCTTTGGCAACAGTGGAAACTCGATCATGCGACAGATTGTTTCGGCGGAAGCATGAAAGTCCTCGACGTTTCCCTTTCCAGATCGCTCCAAATCCAACAACGTATCGTCCATATAAACTGAAACGCGGTGACTGCTTCCGAGCAATGACGCTCCACAGGCGACCTGGGAAACACCGTTTTGTTCAAAATGGGGAATCAAAAATCGCCGTGACTTTGCAGTCTCCGCCAAACGGAACCCAGTGACATCGCTCGGTTCTGGCTGATCAGTAACTGGCCCTGCGTTGTCCCTTGAAGTCGATTCCGCAAACTTCACTGTCTCATCGGGACAAAAAACCTCATCCGGACAAAAAGCCAAGCTTCGGGTTTCTGGGATCAATGCCCCGCAGTTATCCAAAGAGCAAATAGAAAACTGGGCAGATGGTTCGTCAGCTAAGCGATTCTCGATTGTCACGACGTGGGGAGCACCAGTAGTGTCGAGGCTGCCAATGGCAATCACAGAATTGGGAGGTACCCAGAATCGACCACCGCTTGAAGAAACATCGACTTTCTCGCATCGTGAGGTGGCCGCCGAGAAATTGCCGGTCGCTGGAGAGGTCTGTAGTTCTCGCGATTTACTCGACACCTCGGCGAAACCTTGGGCCGCAAATTTGGCATCGGACTCCGGCACCAACAGCGGAATCCCGGCGACACTAAGTCCCAGCGAGACAATAGAAGCCCAAAAGCCGGAATGCCGCACCATAAAAGGTCCCCACCCAGGCGGCATCCGGCTCAAATCTGCTGTTGTTGACTGCCACTCCGCCTCTCCCCGCGAGTCAATATCGGCGTCAGAATCGTTAGAATTGATCCATTTTGACGTGCTGAGGGATCAATTACGCAGATCAACTCTGAATCAATTGAGGCTACGATTCTTCAGGAAAATCAACAACTCTTCCCAAAACTGCCTGTATTTCCATGACTTGGCACTGTTGGACTTTGAGGGGTTCACCGCCTCGCACGAGGAAAATACCGGAGTTTTGCCTTGCCTCTTTCTTCTGCCTGTTTTTACCGGGAATTCCTTTCCTGCTCGTCCGAGAACGACTGTAGACTACTTCGCGCACGGCGCTCGGTTTGGTGAGCGTGGTGCGAGTTTTGTCCATCGGACGGTCTGCTTTGGCGGAACCTCAGGGGAATTCTCATGCGGCATCTGGCGGGTTCGGTTTGTTCATTAGGACTTGGCTTTTCAGCGTTTTGTCACGCTGTCATGGCAGACACTCAGCCGGAAGTCACGGCGGCTGATGCGGTCGTGTTTCGGACGTCCGCGACTTCGGGGCAGCAACATTTTGCGGTCGCTATCCGATCGGGAATTGCTTCGCCTGAGATCAGAAGACACGTCATCCTTGTGGACACGTCTGCCAGCCAGACCGGGCGATTCCGAGACGAAAGCATTCAACTGCTGTCGGCAATTCTCGAGCGATTGCCAGCGGGTCACACCGTCAAGGTGGCTGCTGTCGATTCAAGTCTCGAGTCACTCACCACGGGATTCGTGCCAACAGGTTCGCCGGATCTGAAAAAAGCCGTCGATGCTTTGACGGCTCGGACACCAATGGGAGCAACAGACCTGTCCGCAGTTCTTCGCGAATCATTCGCTGAAGAGCCAACGGCACCCATGTCTGTCCTGTACATCGGTGATGGGATCAGCGCCGCCGATCAACTTTCACTGCAAAACCTGGACACACTTGTTGATGACTTAATCAGCCACAGTGTTTCATTCCATGCTCTGCTGCTTGGGCCGAATGTCGACACACAACTTCCGGGAATTCTTGCCAACCAAACCGGCGGAACTTTTCAATACTCACGGGCACTTGACGTATTATCATCTGCCGATCGCCTGTCCCGACAGTTGTCAGCTGCTCCCGTGTTTGTCAGCAATCTGAAGCTTGACGTTAATGGCCTTGAACTGGCCACTACGGAGACCGTCGCCCTTCGCAACGATCGACACACAGTTCTGTTTGGCAAAGGTTCGCCATCGAACCGGATTCAGGTCACTGGTACGACCGATCAGGGCAAGAGCGTGACATGGTCAGCAGCCTCGAATGAAACAAAAGTGGCCGGCGAAGAAGTTCGGGCTCTGTTTGATCGAGCCCGGCAATCCGGAGGCCTGAATTCGTCCGTCGTGGGAATTGATGGTCTGGAGACGTCATCAAAGCAATTCAAGTCAACGATCAGCCAGTCTATTGCAGCGGCAGAACTTCTGCAGAAGGCTGGCCGCAATGAACAGGCTCTTACGATCGCCCGCCAGGCACAACTGCTGGACGCCTCCAACCCAACTTTGACCGGGCTTGTTGCGGCACTTCAGGATGAGGCTGCTGCGACAGCAGATGTTGTAAACTCCGGCGAAGATAAATTAGGACCGCCCTCAGCAGAGGACGGCTCTCCACTTGAGAACTCGGCCGCGCGAAATGAAATCCTTACGCAGCAACTTGTCCAATCCGTCAAAGCTGCAATTGACGAGGCCAATCGAGTGGCTTCGGAACAGCCTGAATATGCCCTGACCTTACTAAAGGATCTGCTGGATACAATTCGAGCGTCTCGCGACGTGGCTCCAGAGAAGCGTGAAGAACTTGAACGGCGAGTCATCGACGCTTACTCCAGCGTTAATTCTGCTCGACAGACGAATCAGATCCGGCAGCGTGAACAGTCAGAGTCTCGTGCAACGAATGAAGCGAGAGAGCGTCTGCTTCAGGAAGTTCAGATTGAAGAGGAACGACTTGAAACTCTGATTTCCCAGGTTCGTGGCCTGCTGGACCGTGCTCGACATGGTGATATTCCGGCCTACGAAGAAGCCGAAATTGCAGCCCGAACAGCTCTCGATATGGAACCGGGTAACGGCACCGCTGCTGCGGCCGTTGTAATGGCGGAAGCCTCTGGCCAGCTGAGCAAAGCTTATCAACTGCGGGAATTGAGAGCTGACCGCTTCCTTGAAACCCTGTATCAGGTCGAGTTGGCACATGTACCGTTTCCGGACGAACCGCCGGTTCAATACCCGCCGGCCGACGTCTGGCGAGCATTATCGCTGAGCCGTAAGAATAAGTACGAGTCGATCTCGCTGCGTTCTGAAGAACCCGTCGAGCTCTGGCTTGAAGAAATGCTGGACAAGCCGATTCCTCCGTTGAGCTATCCGGGCGAAAACTCACTGGGTGAGATTCTTGGATTCCTCGAAGATCACTTCACCGATGTTTACGGTGATGGGCTGACGATGCGAATCATTCTCGATGAATCTGATCCTGACATCGGAAGCGACTCTGAGTTTCTCAATACAACACAGGTCTCCGATGTTGAATTTGCCGGGATCACTCTCAGAAATGCATTGGACTCCGCCATCGACGACGCCTGGAGCCGCGCCGGCCGCGACCCCGTTGCCTTCCCCGCCATCGCGGCGGAATCCCTCCAGCGCGCCGAACTCCACCGCCGGGTGGACGTCGCCCAGCTCGCCGACTGGCTCGCCGACGCCGACACCATCCCCCCGCAGAACCTCGCCTCCACCTTCGGCGAGCCGCCCCTCAACGTGTTCGTCGGGGCCGGCTGGGCCATCCAGGTGCTGTGCTGGGTCGAGGGGCGGACCACCGTCCACTGCCACGACCCATTC
>JANPHT010000627.1:0-8099 GCA_031424595.1 Planctomycetota bacterium | reverse complement strand
GCTCAGGTTGGCTCCTGGCAAAACTGCTGACCTGTGGTGCCGGCGTGGCGATGATCTCCTGGCGTTGTGCGGTGACGCCAAAGCTATCCGGTTCCGAAATCAGCCACGGAGTCACACGGACAATCCTGTGGGCCACTCTTTTTGTGCTGTTCGTTCACTTCGGCTACTCACTGTTTGAGTTCAAGGCACAGTCCTGACGCAGGAACTCTCCCCTGCGATCGGTGCCTGTCCCATTTGCGATGTGCGCACTTCATCAAACCCTGTGCGCAATGCGGGCTAGGCCAGATCAAGAACCCCGTTGCTGTCTCCATGCTTCTCAAGCTTCGCGCCCATCCGCTCTGCCATAGACAGAAACAGATTGTTCAACGGCGTTTCCTTCGGATATTTGACGTAGCGTCCCGGGTTGATCGTACCGCCACCTTTTCCGGCCAACAGAATCGGAAGATCGTCGTGGTTGTGTCGATTTCCATCAGAAATGGCGGAGCCATAAAGAATCATACTGTTGTCGAGCAGATTGGATTCGCCTTCCTTGGTGTCTTTCAGACGTTTAAGGAAATACGCCAAACGCTCAATGAGATAGCGATCGATCCTGGAGATCATCTCCATCTTGCCCGCATCCTTTTCATGATGTGACAATTGGTGATGGCCGTCCTTAACGTCAACTTCCGGATAAGTCCGATTGCTCCCGGCATCTGCGACCATCAACGTTGCCACGCGAGTCGTATCGGTCTGGAATGCCAGGGTCAGAATATCGAACATTAGATTCATGTGGGCAGCAAGTTCAGGCGGAACGCCCTCGGGCAATGCCAGCTCGGGGATCTCTTTGGATCCTTTCTCCGCTTTGGCCACTCGCACTTCGAGATCACGAACACTGGAAAGATACTCATCGAGCTTCCTGCGATCCGCTCCGCCGAGCTTCGCCTCCAGCCGCTTTGCGTCAGCGCTCACAAAGTCCAGAATGCTTCTGCGATTGCGAACTCGTCGTTCCTGATCTGCGGCCGTTTCGGGACTTCCGAACAATCGCTCAAACGCGGCGCGAGGATTCACTTCTTTCGCACAGGGAGTGGATGCCGTCTTCCATGAGATGTTCGAAGAATAGGCACAGCTATAACCAGAGTCACAGCTTCCCGCATTGCGGCCTCGGTCGATGCCCAGTTCGATTGACGGGAGATTCGTTTGGGATCCAACGAGTTCTGCCACAGCCTGATCAATCGACTGGCCGACCGAGATGTCAGCGCCGGATGTCTTTTTAGGCTGGGCTCCCGTCAGGTAGGCACTGGCATTTCGAGCGTGGTCACCAGCGCCATCGCCGTTGGCTCTGGCATGATGCTGAGCCAGGCCTTCAAGGACGAGAATGTCATCCTTAACCTCTGACAGCGGTTCCAGAGTGGGTGAAAGCTTGAAGTCCTTTCCTTCGCCAGTGGGCCGCCAATTATCCATAATAGCGCCGTTCGCAAAGAACAGGCAGGCCATTCGGACAGGAGCCGTCGCCCCTGTACCGGCAGCAAGGATCGCTCGAGCGGGCTGCATAATGTCCAGCAGAGGCAGGGCCAAACCAGTGCCAATTCCTTGCAGCACTGTTCGTCGGCTAAGAATTCGGTGGCTCATGGAGAAACTCCTTCAAGGATCTTTTCAGATTGTCCGGCAGGCAGACATTGGGGGAGGGATTACGGTGAGGCGGTGGGAACGGATTCTCGCGTTCGACTCTTCTTCAGGAAAGGATCGGATGTCACGATTCCCTCGACTAAAGCGGAAAACCTATTTCCACGCTGTTTCATCAAATCGATCGTCTTGTCAACGGCGCACTTATCATAGTACTCAAGTCCGCGCCCTAAAGCATAGACCATCAATCGCTCGACTAATGTTCGAGCAAACTTTTCGCGTCGGCTCCGGATTATGGAAACTAACTCAAGGGGACCGGTAAATTTCTCGCCGGTCGGAAGGTCGCCTGACGCGTCAACCTGATTTTCGCCCTCTTTGTCACGCCAGCGGCCGACCGCATCGAAATTCTCCAGCCCCATTCCCAGGGGGTCCATCGTCTTGTGACAGGACGCACATCCCGGATCTTTCCGGTGGATCTCCAGACGCTGACGAAGACTCAAACTTGTCAGATCTTTCGCTGCTTCTTCCAGAGCGGGAACTCCTGGTGGAGCCGGCGGTGGCGCATCACCCAGGATGTTTTCGAGAATCCACTTTCCTCGTTTTACGGGACTTGTTCGACCGGGATTGGATGTCAACGTCAGGATACTTGCGTGCGTCAGCACGCCCACGCGATTTGAACCCTCCAGAGAGACGCGAACAAACTGATCGCCGCTCACGCCACTGAGCCCATAGTGCTTTGCAAGACGTTCATTCAGAAATGTGTAATCTGCGGACAGGAATTCATCGATGCTTCGATCCTCACGGACGATCGTGTTGAACAGCATTGACGTCTCCTGAGCCATCGCAGTCCGAAGTGCGTCATCGAAATCGGGAAACAGGTCAGGATTTGGCCGGACGTCGGCAAGATTCCGGAGATTCAGCCATTGCGAAGCAAAGTTCTGTGCCAACGACTGAGCCTTATCATCGCGGAGCATTCTTTCGATTTGCCCTCGAAGTACTGCGGGATCCAGCAGTCGCTTATTCTCGGCAAGCTGAAACAGCTGTTCATCTGGCATGCTGCTCCACAGGAAATAACTCAGCCGCGTAGCAATTTCGTGATCATTCAGCACCCGCTCATTTTCAGTGCCTTCCGGATCGGCCTCTTTGCGGAAAAGAAAATCAGTAGAAATAAGCATCGCCTGAACAGCCACGAACAATCCGTACTCATAAGTCTCCTTATGTTGGTTGACGGTTTGATCGACGAGTGACGCAAAGCGGCTCACTTCTTCGTCGGTGACAGGCCTGCGAAATCCACGATAAAGCAATGGTCGCAGAACGGACGCAGCCGCATCCTTTACGGAAACAGTGTCTGATGGCAAGACAGTGACGATCTTTCGATGGACGTCATGCCACTGAGGTGTTCCGCCACCTTCGGGCCCGGTCACTTCGATCACACCGACGCCAAGATTCCTGTCACGACGCTTCTCAGACGCTTTCTCGTCGAAAAAATCATTCGTAAATGCCGCGGCAATCGTATGACTTCCGCCGGAAAGCTTCACTTCATGTTCGAACCAATCGGGCTTTCGATGGCCTCTCACCTTGAATTCGTGAACGGTCGCACCATCGATCTGGATCGCCATTATGGATGATTCATCTCCGGCCTGCGTCTGAGCCGCCTCGATACGAATCTTGTATTTCCCCTCGCCAGAAGCTTCATAATCGACAGTGACCGAACCATTCGTATGAAGAATATAAAAACCATCTTCATTGACGCTGCCGTCTAAAGTTGACTTGAAAGCCTCAGGTTTGAACGCCCGAATCGTGCCTTTTGAAAAATCGCGGGTATCGATCACCGCAGAGGCAACTTCCTCCGCCGCATCCAGGTACTTCTCCATCAGCAAGGGAGGAATGCTCAAGACATCGCCGATGTTGTCGAAGCCTTCCCCCACGTCATCCTGAGGAAACTTATCAGCGGGCGTGATGGACACCCCAAACAAGTCCCGGATCGTATTGTTGTACTCCGCCCGATTCAGGCGGTGCAAAGTCGATCGACCCGCATGATGAATCATGTGACAGTCAAATTCAAAGAGTTCCTTATGGAGAATCTCGGCGACTTCCTGACGTGCACCGTCTTCGGGTTGGGGGTCATAACTCTGCGGTGGCATCGCACCGGCATTGATCATCCGATAAACGCGTTCCCACTTCTTTCGATCCTTCAGCAGCTGATCGACCGTCGCAAGGTCATGAACAACCAGTCCGCCTTCCTGTTCTGTGGCGTTATGGCAATCACTGCAATGTTTCACGAGAAACGGCAGCACCTTGTCTTCCAGTTGTTGTTGACGTGTCGCATTCTGTCGCAGAGCCTCGCCTGAAACAGTCGATGTTAATTGAGCCGCTCCCAGTCCCGATGAAGGCTTACCCACAGCCGATGTTTTCTGCTGCGTCAACGCGGACGCTGTTAACACCGGCTCGACCTTCGATGCACCAACGCCACCAGAATCCGAATTGTTGTCAGCCGCCCGTTGTTTCTTTTCAGCTTCGGAGTCTGTGGCTGCTGATTCCGCAACAAGGGATTCAGATGGCTTCGTCGAATACCAATATGCTCCCAATGCCAAGCCACCCAGAACGCAAGTCGCCCCGAAACCGAAGAACAGAGCCAGAAGCGGGTTTCTCGTCTCGTAGCGAGATTGCCCGACCCGCCGCGAAGCACTACTTGACCGACGTCCGTCGTTTGAAGCCCCTGCAGGAGAATCTGAGGCTGCTCGGGCAGACGAAGAGGGTTTACTCGCGACGGAGGACACTGGCTTCTGCAGCTGTGTCGCTTTGACAGATCGAGTCCCTCGGTTCTGGGACATAGGAGAGGATTCTGTCTTTGGCGGCAACCTGGGCGTTTTCTCTGGCAACGAAGATGTTGGACTCAAAGACCCCGCTTTTTTCAGTTCGAGAACCATCGGCTTGCTGCAATCGGGATTCGGGCAACGAACGCGCTTCCCTACAAACCGTTCCTCCGCTCGGAAACGGGTCTCGCAAGTAGGACAAGTAAACAGAGGGTTCATATTCCCGTGATCCAATTAGGAGTCCATCAATGGCACGGACCAACAATTTCTACGGATACAAGTTTGCGTCACGGATTTTCGTGACCCGCCCAAAATGAGCACATCAAAATGTCCAACTACCATTCAAGTGTAGACCGAAATACGGGTTCGCACCAGGAATATCAATGATTCCAGCACGGCTGGCCGATTCGTCCGACTGACAGAAACAACACATTTCAGACACACTCTATGAATCGCCCCATGCCACAAATTGTCCCGTCGTGTTGATTAAAACCTCCCCAAACTGATGGCTGCGTGAGGCACGACAGGGTCCAACGGCCCTGAAGCCACGCGGAATCGAGGTTTTCGCAAGGATCCCCCAAAATCTCACTTTTTGCATAAATTGACCGATCGAATTGCCCCGTCCAAAGCTTCTCCGAACAAATTGCTCATGAAATCCTTGTTTTGCTATGACTTCCCATGAGATCTGTTCATTTGACAGCCAAGTTCAGTGGTGGGACGCGTTCACTGTTGAGTGGAAGGAAAATGGCTACAATCGATGTAGTCAAGTGTCAGAAATTCACGGTCAAGTAAGTAGACCTGAACACGGAATTAATGAGAGACGCGAATGCCGGATGCCGGAATTCTGGCAACTTTGTTGTTGCTTGTTGGCTTGTTTCTGTTGGGGTTGGAGTTTTTTATCCCCAGCTTCGGCATGATTCTGATTGTCGCCGTTCTCTCACTCATTATTTCCTTCTGGAGTGCTTGTAAAGCCTGGTGGGGTGTTAGCCCGTGGTTCTTCTGGACTTACATTGCTTTACTCACCGTGGGAGTTCCCGGCACGTTGATGGGTGCGATTGCGCTGATTCAGAAATCGAGTCTGGGAAAACGCATGATTCTCAGGCCAACGCCCACCACAGAAACCTCTGACTCAGTTTCTCTCAAAACATTGGTTGGCAAACGTGGCACATCGCAATCCCTGATGACCCCTGGGGGAATTGTGCTGATTGACGGTGAACGGATCCACGCCGAAAGCATTGGAATGCTGATTGAGCCGAACATCGCCGTCATCGTTGTCGCTACCAAGGGAAGTCGCATCGTGGTGCGCCCATGCACCGAACGGGATATGGAATCGGAACACTCTTCTGTGGTTGAGACGGCAACCAATGCTGACCCGCCTTTGGCAGATTTTGACTCGGAAAGCGAACAAGAGCCTAACCGGCTTGACTTCGACATTCCCGAGGACTAAACCGCTGAATGAAGGATTTCGTTTGATCTGGAATAGCGACGTTGTGCGTTATCCCGGCATAGTCTTAAGTACCAGAATCAGGTCGATTGACTTTCAGCTTCGCTATCGAAGACCGCTCTACAAGGATTACGGAGTTTTCCATGTCTTTCATCATGCTTGCTGATCTGGAACCTATGCAATGGGGGTTCCTGGTGTTCGCGCTGTTCGCGATCATTGTGTTTCTCGCGGTCTTTGCACAGTACGCAAGCCTTTGGTTGCAGTGCAAAATGACCCGCGCAGGAATTGGCCTCTGGGATCTGATATTTATGCGATTTCGCCGCGTCAATCCAGCCGTGATTGTGCGAAGCAAGATCATGGCCGTGCAGGCAGGATTGCTCAAAAAGTATCCAATCTCCACCCAGGCGTTGGAAGCTCATTCGCTGGCTGGCGGAAATGTGCCAAACGTGATCCGAGCGCTTATCGCGGCGGACAAGGCCAATATCCCTCTCGATTGGAACACGGCTCAGGCCATTGACCTCGCAGGTCGTGATATTCTTGAGGCCGTTAAAACCAGCGTGTATCCAAAGGTGATTGACTGCCCCGACCCAAAACGAACTCAGGGAACTCTTTCTGCCGTTGCTGCGGATGGCATCGAATTGCGAGCGCGAGCGCGTGTGACGGTTCGCACAAATATCCAGCAGTTGATTGGTGGAGCGACGGAGGAAACGGTTATTGCTCGTGTGGGGCAGGGGATCGTTCAGGCCATCGGTTCGACCGATTCTTATAAGCTGGTTTTGGAGAATCCTGACTCCATATCGAAAGCAGTGCTCGCTCAGGGTCTGGAAGCTCAGACGTCGTACGAAATCGTTTCCATAGACATCGCCGATATCGACGTCGGGGAAAATATTGGAGCTCGACTTTCTGCCGATCAGGCAGAAGCCGACATGCGAGTGGCTCAGGCGAAGGCCGAACAGCGCAGGGCGGCCGCGAGGGCTCGAGAGCAGGAAATGGTGGCACGTATCCAGCAGAACAGAGCCGCCGTTGTTCTTGCCGAAGCGGAAGTTCCACGAGCGGTTGCGGACGCATTTACAGACAATAAACTGGGCTTGCTGGATTTTTACGAATTAAAAAACGTGCAGGCTGACACACGAATGAGAGAATCCATCGCCGGTGAATCGACAGGTCGAGCAGGTCGATCCACCGAAGGCTGATCTGGTGGTCGTCTGATCGCAGGCAGGCGCGATCAGGACGGCGGCAACGTTTGGCTTTCGCTTGCAACTGAGCTGTAAATCCGTTTCTATGTGCCAAGGTTCATTCCGAAAGAGCCAGAGCTGTCACGATCTTTAACTGCCATGAGGTCCACTATGAGTCAATTAAATCGTCGGCGTTTTCTTAAAACATCTGCAGCTGTCACATCGACCTTCCTGGCAGCGCCGGCCATCGGACGAGCTGGTGCCTCTCCGAATGACAAGTTGGGCGTGGCGATCGTCGGCGTGAATGGCCGTGGTGGCGAGCATATCAGTGAGTTCCTTCGAGACGACCGTACAGAAATTCGGGTGATTGTGGATGTCGATGAAGCGGTTGCGAATCGTCGTTGTGACGATATCGAAAAGAAGCAGGGCTCGCGTCCGAAGCCTGTGACTGACATGCGTCGTGCGTTTGAAGACAGCGCGATCGATCTTGTGAGCACAGCGACGCCGAATCACTGGCATGCTTTAACCGGTATCTGGGCGATGCAGGCGGGAAAAGATGCCTACGTTGAAAAACCAGTTTGTCACAATGTCTACGAAGGCACGGCCCTGATCGCTGCCGCTCGGAAGTATGGCCGGATGTGTCAGGTGGGAACTCAATGCCGATCCAGCAAGGCAATTATGGAGGCCGTGGCCTACATGCGGAATGGTGGAATCGGTGAGGTGAAGTTCGCTCGTGGCTTGTGCTACAAGCGTCGAAAAAGCATTGGAGCCCGCGGCGATTTTGCAATTCCCGCGAATGTCAACTTTGATCTGTGGAGTGGCCCGGCGACTTTGACTGAGCCCAAATGCACTCGCGAGAAATTCCATTATGACTGGCACTGGCAGCGTCATTATGGAAACGGCGACCTCGGAAATCAGGGGCCTCACCAGACTGATGTCGCTCGATGGGGTCTCGGTATCGATACTCATCCTTCGACCATTTTGACTTACGGTGGTCGACTGGGATATCAGGCAGAACGGAATGACCCAAACTATATCGATGGCGGTGACACGGGCAACACG
>JANPHT010000626.1:0-3314 GCA_031424595.1 Planctomycetota bacterium | reverse complement strand
GAGTCCCTGAAACGCCCTTCCACATGGAAGGAAGTCTGGGCAAGCCAGCACCGAGTTACCCTGTCTTCCGCTCTGGTGGCCTAACAACTGTGAAATGCGGCACTAGCTGGTGTGCTGCCACTGCCACCATTGCCACCACTGCCGAGTAGATACCCAACACCGCCTCCGATTGCGCCTCCAAGAAGCGCTCCGATTGCGCCGCCGCCGGCACCTCCACCTGCGCCGCCGCCCCCGCCGCCAAAACCACCGCCCCCACCGCCAAAACCACCGCCATAGCCTTGACCTGCGAATGCTCCGTCGCAACATGGTCCCTGGCAAGGCACATCACCACAGGGAAAAGATCCCTCGGAAAGTTGCCAGAGGTTGTCCATCAGGCCAATATCGTGCAGGGCAATAAAATCCACCGACGGCACCATGGCTGCTGATAATTCGAGCATAGTAACGATCGCTGTCGTTTCGTACTTCAACATCGAGCCTGTGACTGCGACCTGCTCCACTTCATGGTTCACCACCTCAACGGCAATCGCAAAAATACCATCGGTGCCAGTGCCTATCACACTATAGATTCCGGGCAATAGTCCTGAAACGACGAAATCTCCGGAGCGTTCGACTCGAGTCCTCGCAACAAGGCGACCTTCTCTGCAAAAATAAACAACCACATCGTCGATTTCTCTGAGCCGCCCGGTTCGAGGGTCAAGACAGTTTGCAATACCATGCAGGCTGCCATCGGCCAAAAGGTGAACACGGTGATTCATGAGACTGGTCGCCGGGATCCCGGTACCAAAAGGAAATGCCGCGTCCGCCGCATTCACCTGGTTGGAAAAGCGAAGGTCCCTGTTGGCAAGGCCTGGTGAAATAATCTGACCCGCAAGATTTGCATCAGAACCCATGACAACTGCTGAAACCACGTCAAACTCTTCCGAGTGGTTGGCGGTGTTGTTCAGGTCTTCCGCGACGATTCGGAGACCAAACAACAGAAAGGTAGTATCATTAGACCGCGAAGAGGCCCCCGGGACCGGGCTGAACGCCTGAGAACGAAAACCGGCCCTCATCATCGGTTTGGGTTTCACCTGTCACAACTCCCTTCTGGAGGAGTCCGACAGTGAATTGCCCGGCAGATGTCCCCACGCTTTCAGCAGCCGGAACCAGATGGCCGGAAAAGGTACCGGTTGCATCGAGAATCACATCGTGGTTGCGATCAGAACGTATCAAACTGGCGGCTAAAGGAGCGTGACCTTCCTCGGGAGTTGCCTCCATGGTTGTCGTGGCCGTCGATTCCCCTGTAATATCCGCGGCTCCAGCGTCGATATCAGTTCCCTGTTGAGAGGATGCCTGGACTGAGATGTATAACGTTCCGACCGTCACAAAAGCTGTCATGCCGAGCATTAGTACGTTGCAGAATAGTTGAATTCGCTTCATTTTTTTTCCTTTTTTGATGCCTGACGTTCGTGCCAAAAGTCCAAACAGATTGACAGAAAATCGTTCACTGCAGCTCAATTGTTTTCGCATTCACGCTTCCGCGAGCGCGCAAAAAAAAAACCGGTGAGCAAGAGTCCCCTTTTGGGGGCATCTCACACACCGGCTTACTCGTTATCTAGCCTTTCGACAGCGGCCCACGGGCCGATCGAATTGCTCTATAAATTATCTTCCGATATCTATTTTGCTGGTTCGACAACCGTTTGCGGTGTCGACTGTTCGCGTATTAGGTTATCAGACTGACGAGCGATGGCAATTGCCGAGGCAACGCAAAGGCAGCATATCGGTCAAATGACAGCGAACCCCAGATAAACGGGAAGAATTTCGGTCACTAGCCGTCGCGGTAATCATTGAAGGCGAGCAAGTCAACAGACTGGCGAGCAGCGATTGTGGGGCCCCTCCCCTGAAAGGACGCTCTGCGTAACGATGCGCGTCTTGTCCGGGGAGGCTGAATTGACGCAACCTGTTACTATGAATGCTTTGACGATTTTCGAGTCTCTTTCGGTGCGTGCACAGGGCAGCGACCCGTAGCGAACTTTTCAAGAGGCGGTTAACCGCCGGAGAGCAGGCGGTCGCAGGTCAAATCATGGTCGCTTCTGAGGCGTTTCGATATTCCCTTTGCCTTACCATGTCAGCCAGCACATTTCCGGGATGGTCTTCCGGTGCTCCAACGTCTGTTTGAGGATGTGTACCAATGCGGCGACTATCTGGATAGTGCCTCCATTCAGGGCGCTATGATGAGCGGACGAAGAACGGCGCAGGCACTGATCGACGACTTTCAGTGACGCTGTGACGCCTTGCTGCGTGCACGACATTGATCGACTTAGTTACCGAAAAATCCAATTTTGACAGAGTTGGCGAGCACATCAGACAAAGCGCCAACATGCGACTGACCCCGGCCGAACTCAGTAACGCAAAGCCGCCAGTTATTCCAATGCGACGGCCTTTTGTCATCAAGCATCGCACGGTAAATCGGTCATGCTGCTCATGCACATCTTCAAAGTGTTCAGGTATTCCAGCACCGCCTGCTTTTCTGATTTCGACAGCTGTTGAAGACAAACCTAACTAAAACATGCGGCAAATGGCAACATGAGTTGTCTGTCAGTATCATTGGAATACATCGTGCTTGAACCTGTGCCTTCTGGAACTTGACGCCATGAAACTATCGGAAAACCATACCATGTGTCGCTTGAGCTTTATGGGGTGCATAGCATGCGTTTTGCTGCTATCCGCAGCGGCCCTGGCCGGCGATGATCCGTCTTGGTTTCGGCAGCATCACGGGGTCGCTCCGGAAGGGTTGGTTCTGCCCACAGAATTTGGAGAAGACGAAAATCGACTTTGGCGCACCGAATTGCCGCCAGGCATCTCCTCGCCATGCGTCTGCGGTGACTCAGTCTTCGTAACGACGTATGTGGCAGATTCCAAAGAATTGGCGACGCTTGCCCTGGATCGCACAACGGGAAACATCCGCTGGAAGCAAGTCGCTCCCGCCCAGTCACTGGAGGCTTTTCATTCGGTCGGAAGTCCAGCGTCTTCGACTCCAGCCTGCAATGGATCGCAGGTTTTTTCGTTCTTCGGCAGCTATGGAATGCTGAGCTACGATCTTGACGGAAAACTGTTATGGAAAAGGCCGATGGGACCGTTTCAGGATGAGTTCGGTGCCTCGAGTTCTCCCGTATTGTGCGATGGCAAAGTGATACTCAACGAAGACCATGACGTCGAAAGTTTCCTGATCGCCCTGGATCAAAAGACCGGTGATACCATCTGGAAGTCGGCCCGCAGCGAGGCGACTCGCAGTTATGCGACACCCGTTGTCTTCGACAACCAGGGACGCATTG
>JANPHT010000625.1:0-7564 GCA_031424595.1 Planctomycetota bacterium | reverse complement strand
CGTCGCGATGAGTCCCACATCGCCCGACGTACTGCTGATCTGCTGTGTCTGCCGAATATCGCGAGCCGATGACAGGAGAATGTCACCGCCGCCGCTGCTGACAGTCCCGTTGAGATTGATTCCGTCCACTTCCGAACCGGCAGCATCCGTGGCGCCATTCGAAGCATTCAGGGACACAGTTCCAAGGCCGGAAGTCGTCAGGCTGGCGTTCAGATCAATGTCATCGCCAGAAATCAGACTGATATGTCCTTCGCTGCTGATGCCACTGTTTACGATCACGTCGCCATTCGACGCCATGGTTTCGATCAGAATGTTGCCAAGTCCGTTCACCACGACAGCCATACCATTTGCAGCTGCTGTGCCGTCATTCAGCAGAAGGCTCCCGGTTTCGCATCGTAGAACGATTGATCCGTCACTCGTTGTGACAAGATCATTTTGTGTCGCATCGACAACAGCAGAAACAGCACCGCTGGTCTGGACTCGCTGAGTTGTCACAGTGACGTCACCGACCGTGAGCCCATCGCTTTCAAGGACGTTGATCCCACCCGAACCGGATCGTGCGGTCAGACTCATCACGATAGTTTCGATAGCGTTGCTGCCGGCACCAAGCCTTCCGATTCCAGTAGCGGATTCAATACGAAGCGCATCGGCAGTGACGTCTGCATCAGAATCGTTGGTGTCCGCGTCAAGGACCGAACCCGCGGTACTGATCAAACTCACGTTTCCGGACGTCGATGTGATATCACCAATCGTCAAACCGAGATTTGCCGCAGCTCGAATACTTCCATTGATCGAGGCGAGCGTGGAGGATGCGTTCATCGCCAGTGATCCGGCAAGTGCCTCGAGATATAACGTGCCCGCACTGCCTGTTTGAATGACTACCGAGGCGCCGAGGTCGATTGAGTCTGCGGCAATCAATGTGATGTGACCGCTCTGACTTTGGACATCAGCTGTCGCTGCAATGTCGTTTCCGGTTCCGACTGCCATCAGAAGAACATTGCCAGTGTCTGAACTGACAACCCCGTTCACCTGAATTCTGCCATCATCCGTGATGATAATCACATGCCCGTTGCCTGAAGCAACCGTCGTTCCCGTGAGAATAATATCTCCCGATGTCGTCACGGTGACTCGCACATTGCCTGTGGTCAAGGCCGTGACGTTATTCAAGTTGGTAAGGTTGCCGTTCTGCGTGGTGAGATCTATCCCTCCGTTGGCACTTGTAACCCCGGTAATCAGTGCCACGCAACTTCCAGCCGACACGCTTCCGACTGTAAGTCCACCTCCATCAGAAAACTCGACAACCCCTGCCGATGTCGAAGCGGCAGCAAACACATTTGCAATCTGGTTGACAGCAGAATTCAGATTGATGTTTCCGGCAGCCCGAACCGCAAGATCTGTTGCCGAGATCAATCCCGACACTGTTTGCGTGACATTACCCGTAGTCGCCTGCAGCCGCACCGTGCTCGCTGCATTCAAAGCGGACGTGATGGAAATGTCACCGATCGAGACACACGCTTCAATGCTTCCTCCTGACGTGATACCGACAACTTTGGCAGTGAAGCATCCTTCCTCCACGACAGTCCCGATCGAGAATCCATCGAAATCCACAAACACGACCGATCCAGTGCCCCCATTTGCTGCAAAAACATCTACATCGTTGTCGCCTGATGTCAGATCGATTCCTGTCGCCCCACGAACCCCAAGGGAGGCGGCGATGATCGAACCCACTGACTGAGTAACGCTCCCCGTCACTGCTGATAGTCGAATCGTGCCCGATCCGGCAGCAATATCCTCATCCACTGCGATGGATGTGGCGCAGAGTGTCACGTTGTCATTGCTGGTTGCAATACCCGATGTCGCACTCACCGTTCCCACGGTCAATGTGGTGGAGTTCTGCAGAGCTACCTCGCCACTGGAGTTGGCCGCAACAATCTCGATTGCGTTGCTGGCACTTTGATCAAGATTAAAGGATCCGTTGACTCCGGTGCTCAGCAAACGAAGTTGATTTCCCACAAGTGCGCCGGAAGTATTTTGAGAAACTCCGGACGTACCGTTCAAATTCAAGGTGATCACGCCGCTGTTCATACCTGCCAGAACGGTGCCATCCAGAGTCATCCGGCCGTCGCCATCCGAATCGGCAACGCCAGATTCCAGAGTCACGCTTTGTGAACCCGTAGTATTCGCCTGAATGGCGGCGGCGCTATTGAGTGTGATTCTGTCACCGGCCTGAAACACTATGTTGCCGGAGGATGACGAGACGGTCACTCCTGCGTTGACGACAATGTTTTCAAGGTTGACAGTGTTGCTTTCCAAGGCGCTCATGGTCAAATCACCGAACGCAGTGGTGTTGACGGCAAACGTGATTGCTCCGCTTGCATTCAAAGTCACCTTGCCAGCCGAGTTGTTCGATGTGGCCAGGCCATCGACCGCACCCATTGTAAGACTGCCGCTGTTTTTGATGCGAACATCGCCACTCATTGAATTGGAAAAAGCGATGTTGGAAATGTCTGTATCCAACGACGTCGAGTTGCCAATTCCTCCGCGAGCAACCAGGCGAACCTCGACTCCAACGATATCCAGGGCAGCATCCGCATCTTCAATTCCTCCCAACGCAGTGAGACCCACCGTACCAGTGCCTGCATTCAAACTAAGTGCCGTCAGGGAATTGGCTTCGTTGACAAACTGACTTCCGGAACTCGCTGACGTGTTGATAGACAGATCATTGACATTCGTTTCGATACCGTCTGCCGAAGTGCCAAAATCACCTGCCCCCGTGATCGTGATGGATGCGGTGCCAGCTACTAAATCGATGTTTAAATTGCCGTCGTCAGTGATGGCACCACCGGTCGAAAGAGTCACCTGCCGAATACCGTTGTCAATTGTATCGAGGGCCAGTGAGTTGGCCTCATCGATATCAATCTGCCCGGCAGTTACGTTGACTGCAGCAATACTGCCCACATCTGTGTCGAGATCAATACCTCCGGAGGCCGTGATATTCAAGACCCCGGCTGTCATGTTGTTCAAGGCGCCGTTCGCATCGGAAATAGCCCCGCCGGCCGAAATGGTTACGTTTCGAGTAGCATTGCTGATCGCCAGCATCGAAATTGCGTTCGTCTCCGCAATCTGAATTGCGCCAGAACCCGAATTGGTGGCGGTCAAAGTCACGATGGCAGTATCGATATCATCGGTTGAACCGATTCCAGTCGCGGCCGACAGTATCGTGGTCGTACCACGAAGGTTTTCACCGCCCAATCCTTCAGCACTCAGAATATCGCTGATGTTGCCGCCAGCGGTAATACTCAGCAGTCCCGACTGGCTGTTGAGGATGCTTACGGCAACATTCGATGAGGCGTCATAGCTGATCGCTCCAGCAATGTTACTCGTGCTGGAACCGTCAGCCATCGTGATGCTGCCGTTATCAGCAATCACTGTCACAATGCCCACAAACCCCGTCGAGATGTTCGCATCCTGAGTGATCGCATCCCCTGTAATACTGATATCACCGGATGTCGAACTGATAACTGCATTGATCTCGACCATGCCCGCGTCCGCATCGATATCAATCAGACCGATACCTGATGCGACAATATCGTCGATCCGCAGCACGCCACTCATCGCGTGGAGCGTGATCTGGCCAGTGCCTGAATTGGTCGTGACACCGATGGTCGCAACGAAGCACTCTCCGACGGTCACTGAGCCAACGACAAATCCGTTCGCCTCATTCACCAGCACGCTGCCAGTACGAGAGGCGACGGAGAACACTGAAACACTGTTCGAAACTGTTTCCAATGTGACGCTGGTTTCGGACCGCACGCCCAGCGTACCTGCCGCAATCGTTCCAGTCATCAATTCTGTGACAGCCCCGGTGTCCGACTGCATTCGAATGATGTTGGCTCCTGCGTTGATCGCACCAGCAATAATCAGATCCCCGTTGGTCACGCAAATTTCCACATTACCAACAGTGTTCATCGCGGCACCAATAGTCAGTGCACTGCTGTTGCTGAAAACAACATTCCCCGAGCCTGTGTTGACAAACGTCAGAGAATCAATGGTGGTGTTGATCGCATCCGCATTTCCAATTCCCGTAACACTGCCGATGCTGAGGCTGATGGCCGTGACGTTTGCGGCGTTGCCCGCCAGCGAATCGAGCACCGCTCCGGTCGTCGTCAGCGAAAGGTGATTCGACAGCATCGACGAGCCTAGTTCGACGTCGTCGGCTTCGAAGATCAGGGCGTCGGCCGCCGTCAGATTGAGAATTCCGAAGACGTTACCCGCGTGACTCAGAATGATATCGTTTCCAGGAGCTGTCAGTGTTGTTAGGCCCGTTGTCGCCCACGAGCCCAACTGCGTGATATCGTCGTTTTCGGAGATAGCGACGGATGTTCCTATGACTGTCAGATCTCCCAGAACATTGGCGGAATTCGACAATAGAATGTTGCCGGAACCGGCGTTCAGAACCAGTGGTACTGCAGCACCCGTTGTCAACCCGCCAGTGATGTTTCCGCCGGCTGATTGAAGTTCGACGCTGCCGGTCAGAATTGTGGTTCCCAGTGTGAGATCTGTTCCTGTCGTCTTCACGATTCCCTGAATTGAATTCGTCGAGACAATACTTGTGAGTCCCCCGGCGAATGTGAGGACATCAGCACTGTCATTTCCTAAACTCACGCCGCCGGAATTGGCGAACGTAGCTGCATCAGTAACTGTACCACCTGCAGAGAACACGACGGCATATGGTTGATTGGCGGTCACCAACGTCACAATATTTACCGTACCGTTGAACGTGACACTATCGGTCGTGTCATCGATTTGCAGAATGGTCCCCGACACGCTTCCTGAAACCGTAGTCTGTCGGGAATTCTGAATTCGCAGAATGTTGGAATCAGAGACCGAGTCGATTGCCACAACGCCGGTCGTACCGGAGTTCAGCGTGAGATTCTTTCCGCCCCCATTGACGGATGATAGTGTAATCGCTGCCCCGTTGAGTGAAGCTCCAGCGGTTGTGTTCAACACCACCGCGCCGACTTGAGTGATCATGGAAGCAAACAGAATCGCATCGCCGGTCGTGGCGATGTCTGCTGCCGAGTTGATCAATCCTGCGCCGTTTTGTGTGAACAAACCATCCAGACTAAAATCCGCAGCAGCGGATAACGTCAATAGGCCTCCGTTACTGATGACCACGGTGCCGCCAGATGTTGTGGAGACCGCTCCCGTAAACCTGGTCGTGTCAGTGGTGACAACGGAGATGCCCCCGGACGCCACGGCGACGGTCGATTGAAAGTCCGCTGTCGTTCCATTGATCCCGATCGATTTCAACCGATCGGTCGATCCCACAGACGCGTGAAAGACAGTGCTCCCGGTGATCTGAAGATCATTTACTTCTCCGGTGACCGAATCAACGGTGGCTCCAAAATCGACCGATGCCGCAAAAAGTTGAGTGTCCTGATCCACGACCACTGCACCGTCAAACTCCTGAGCACCGTCGGTGGTAATTGTTGCCGCGTTAATGCGGGTCGTCCCGGTTACGTGAAGACGTTCGACGCTGGTTGTGCCCACAGTACCATTGAAGACGGCGTTGCCAGAGATCGTCAATGAGTTGCTTCCAGCGACCTGCGAATCCAATGATCCGTCAAACGTGATTTGAGTGCCCGTCATGACGATCGAGGTGGCGAGCTCTGTTGAACCTTCCAACTGCTGTGTCGTGCCCGTCGTAATCACTGCGGTGTCCAGAACAATTCTTGCCGACTGAAAATGCATTGCCGTCGTGAGCACGATGTCACCCTTCACGTCAATCACATCGATTCCGACTCCGGTGAGAATCGTCAGACTATCATTCAAGTGCCCATTGTCCGCACTGTTCACCGTAATGACATCGTCCCCATCAACGGCCCGAGTGTCGATGATGATCTGGCCGTTACTCCATAGTGAGGCCACTTCAATTGCCACACCACCCGAAGTTCCTGAAATCAACAAGGCATCGTTCAGTCCACCGGCAAAAAAATCAGTGCCGTTCTCGACAACAATCACATCGTCAGCGCTTGCCAGCGAAATCGTAACCACGGCCATCCCGGTGATATCGACAGGCTCAAGTCCGACAAACGTAATCCCGTGGCCATCCACTACAATTCGTCCGTTCCCCGGCGTTGTGGCACTGGGTGTATAGACTGCGATGTTTGAACCGTCGCCGATGACCGCAAGTCCATCAGTCTCAATTTCGCTTCCGCCGTCGAAAACCAGATCCATGCCGGAAATCGGACTTCCACCTCGAAAATCAACTATCAGGAGATCATCGCCGCCGCGAGTGCTGATCAGGATCTGACCGGTGACGGACGACAACGCAAATCGCAATTCACTGACCGCAGTCGAAGATCCAGTTCCGAGATCTCCCATCGCGGTCACGACGATTTAGGTTCCATCGAGTCGGATCGAAATTTCGTCCGACTGACCGCCTTCAACTTCATCAGAGATTAAAAGGTCTCCACCAACGATGCGGGCCAGGACTTTTGTATCATCGTTGATTATTGTGCCAGTTGCTGGAAACGCCGGTACGCTCAGAAACGTCCGCGAATCAATGTCCAGATCATTCGTGGTGATCCCACTCAACTGGACCTGAAAGACCTCTGTCGATTCAAACCAGCTGTCGGCGTTCACACTGATCGTGATGAATTTCTGTTCGCCCGTTGCCGCCGAAAAATTCAGGGACCCAACCTGGCTGAGAAAATCCCGAAAGATGCCGGCCGCCGAAGTCGCAGTTCCATCGACGGTGGCGTAGGACACCGTGAGTCCATCTTCCACAGCTGCCGAGAGTTCGACAGTAAACGTAAATGCCGTCGTTGTTCCATCCCCCTCGTCGATCGACAAATTACCGATCGTCAATGTTGCCGAATCATTGTTCCGTATCGTGGCAACACCCTGCGCGTCACCAATGCTGATTCGGGAGGCATCGGCAGCACTGTCAAACGTAGCGTCCGACAGATTGAGCAGAAAATCCTGATCGGCTTCAACGATCAATTCTTCGTTGATAGTGACAACGACATACTGTTTCTGGTTCACGCCACCGTTTGCGGTAAACGTCACGATCTGGTTTATCACTGCCGTGTAATCAACCCCTGCCAGCGCCTCTCCGATCACATCTGCGGTGTCAAGTCTGACGCTGACGTCACGAGACGACTCTTTGTCGAGTGTCAACTCAAATCGAAACGTGCCATTTTCGAGTTCGGAGACATCACTGACGGAAATCGAGGCTGCGTCGTTGTTTTCAATGGTTGCGGTCGCCTGAGCGTTCGCAATGGCAACTCGAAGGGCATCCGTGTTTCCGTCAAATCGAGCATCCGAGATCTCCAGTGCAAACTGTTCGTCAGCTTCAACGATGGCATCGTCCGTCACAGTCACGGTGACGATCTGTGTCTGGTTGACTCCGCCATTGGCGGCAAACGTCACCGTCTGACCTGCGATCGCTGTATAATCCGTGCCCGCCAACGCCTCGGCGATCAGATCGGCGGTATTGACTTCCACCGTGACGTCACGAGACGACTCTTTGTCCAGAGTCAATACAAACTGAAACGTT
>JANPHT010000624.1:0-10521 GCA_031424595.1 Planctomycetota bacterium | reverse complement strand
GATCCTCGACGGCCGGATTCCACCACGGATCCATATGCAGAACGTAATCGGCAGCGGTCAGATTCAGGCCTGTTCCACCGGCCTTCAGGCTGATGAGAAAGACATCGCCTTCGCCATTCTGAAACGCTTCGACACTTCGCTGCCGCTCCTTCATCGGAGTGGAACCGTCGAGGTACTGATACTTCACCTTATTGCGATCCAGTTCGGCTCGCAGGATCGAAAGATGATCCACAAACTGACTAAAGACGAGCGCCTTGTGCTTATTCTCCAGCAGTTCGTCGATCGTCTCTGAAAACGCTGTCAGCTTGGCCCCGGGCAGCTCGCACTGCGGAAGCAGCAGGCTGGGATGACAGCAGGCTCGCCGCAATCGCATGATCTCAGCCAGGATTTTGACATGCTGACCACGAGCGTCGTCGGTTTTCTTTGTGAGTTCCTTCACAGCTCGCTGACGGGCGGCTTCATAAAGTATGGCCTCATCATCAGCCAATGTGACAGGGACCGTCACTTCAGTGCGCGGAGGCAGTTCGCTGAGCACTTGCGTTTTGGTGCGTCGCAACAGAAACGGCCGCACGAGTTGCTTCAGATTCTGACGGGCATCAGGATTTTTATCGCGTTCGATGGGCAGCGCGAATCGCTCATGAAACTGTTCGATCGAACCCAGCAGGCCGGGATTGATGAACTGAAACAGATTCCACAATTCGCCCAGGTGATTTTCGATCGGAGTGCCGGTCAGAATCAGTCGGCAATCTGCAGATAATGACATGGCGGCCTGGGAACGCTTTGTCAGTGTGTTCTTGATCGCCTGCGCTTCGTCAAGAATCGCGGTGTGCCATTGAATGGCCTGCAGCCGTTCGGCTTCGTTATTCAGCAGACCGTAGGTGGTGATGACCACATCCCGAGGTCCAAGATCCTTGAAGAAAGCATCACGGTCGCCTGCTCCGAAGATGCGAGGATTCAGCGTCGGAGCAAATCGACGCAGTTCCGCCTCCCAGTTGAAACATACGGATGTGGGTGCAATCACCAGAGCTGGACCCTTCGCGGCGCGATGGAGCAATAGGGCGATGGCCTGCAGCGTTTTTCCCAGCCCCATGTCGTCGGCCAGACACGCGCCGGCTCCCCAATGAGCCAGTCGGCAGAGCCATCGAAATCCTTCGATCTGATAGTCTCGAAGTTCGGCATTCAGCGTCGATGGCACTTCGGGCACAATATCGCCGGCCTCCCGAATTCGCTTCAGGCAGGCTTTCCAGTGCTTGTCAGACTTGACGGAACACCACTCGTCCAGATCCATGAGCGCCGCCGCGCGGATTTGAGGGATTCGCAGCGTGTTGTTCCTACGATCACCGTAAGCAGAAAGCTCAAGGACTCGCTTTCGCAGCTGTTCGGTTATCGCCAGAAATCGGCCGTCACTGACCTTCACAAAGCGGCTCGGGCTGGCCGAAACAAAATCCATCAATTGCAGCATATCCAGAGTCAATAGTTCATCAACGACCAGTTCTCCGGACGCAGCGAACCAGTCTTTGTCGCGTTCGATACGGACCCGCAACTGTGATGTGTCGGCCGAACCGGCGACCCGCAGTGACTGTCCCTGAGGCCAGTGAACAGTCAGCTTGCCGTTCTCGCGCAGCGGCTCAATCTCCAGCAGCAGGTCGAGTGCTTCGTCGGCGAACGAGAACTCAAACGCGGACAGAGTTCCATCCGAATGTTTGCTCAGCGACGGACACGTTGCGACGATCTCAATCGCCAGCTTCGCTTCCCGCTTCAGATCGCGTTTTGTCGAAACGGATTCTGCCAGCAGTTCAGCAAACACATTTTCGCCACCTTGTCCGGGCGTGAAGAACGGCCCATGCTCACCAAACGGCTGCACGAAGAACTCGGCTCGCACGCCCGCGTGAAAGGGAAGCAGGTGCAAGTGAGGTCGCGATTCCGCGGGAACAGCTTGCACTTTTGAATCGGTCGCACTGTCCCGGAATGTCACATCGGACTGTACTGATAACAGAGAGGAAAGCGACTTCGCCGTTGCCAGCACATCGGCTTCGCCGCTTTCGGGGACTTCCAGGACACCATCCAGAATTCCGGCCAGTTTGAGCTGTTCGCGAGTAAAGGTCACAAGCACAAGTCGATGGGCTCCGTCTTTCCTGACCAAGACTTCATCTTCGCCAATCGGTTGAGGATCAAGCTGCAGTTTCAGTCCGGATTTCGTTTTCTGAATCAAAAGCTGCGGACGCCGTGTGGTGATTTCCAGTGGCTGTGAGCGATTGCCGGTGGTGAAGAGGAGTGGATGTCCAACGAGCGCTGGAAGTGCAGCATCTGAATCGAGGTTGTAGACCGTTTCCGTATACCGATAGTATCCGGTGGAAACCTGTTTCTCCTCAATGCATTTGCAGACGGCTCGGTCCTGATCGGTCAGGAACGAGAAATCTTTCTTTGCATGATTCTGATGGAGACGCTGCAAGGCGACTGGCCGCCCTTTCGTCCATTGGCCTCCCGAAAACTTTTGAATGAACGGACTGAGTCCCGTTCGACAGCCACCCTTGTATTCGACGATCTCCAGTTCCCAGATCATTCGTTCGTCGTATCCCGACGAGACTGTCGAACCCTTTCGCGAGGTGGGAGCGCCGTCGACCATCTGCCGCAACGAGTCCAGCTTGCGTTTCCAGAGCGACGCCGTCTGAATCCATGACAGCATGGGAGACGTCCCCTGCAGGGCATGTCGTTGCCCCAGAGCGTTCTCATCCGGCGGTCCATGCTCGCAAACCGCAGCCGCATCTTCGCACCAGGCTGCCAGCCATCCGAAGCCCAGCTCTTCATAGACTCCGGCCCTTTTGGTCAGCACGTTACCCCACGAGAAAGTTTCTTCCGGGAGGTACCATCTTGCGACGTGCACGGCAATCGCTTTGACCAGTGGAAACGCTTCCCCTGGTATCTGCTTCAGCGCCGATTTGAGTGCCGTTTTTCTGGAGGAGTCCGGCGAATCGGCAAAGTCCACAGCAGCCAGGAACAACCCGGGAATTAGTTTCAGGGATGAAGGCCACAACGTCTGCGCTGCCGCACACAGCGCCTTGAGCTCGGCGCGTGACTTCGGGTCCTGCTTTCGCAACAACAGAAGCAGATGCATCAGGCCCGGAAACATCGGCAGCACCGCAGTTCGTTTGCCGGTTGTTTTTCGAAGGCTCGAAATCAGTCCATCAAAAACAGTCTGAGCGGCTTCATGCTGCCCTGTCAGAAACGCCGCGCATCCGCCGGCTATTGTTGCATGGCTGTTTCCTGATTCAGCCGCCAACTGAAGTCCGTTGAAGTCACCGCTCGCAACCAGAGTATTGATCCACAGCTCGATGACTTCCTCTGAGAGTTCGTCATGCGAGGCGACATAGGCATCAAGCAGCTCAATGTGCTCGGGCGAACCCACGCCTGTCAGCAGACTGTGAGAAATGGCATTCAGAAAAGTCTCCGGCTGCAGTTCTGCCGGCGTCTGTGAGTACAGTTCTGCGTTGAAGGGATTCAGCAGTCCCAGCTGACGAGACTCCGGTTCTTCTTTCGCCAGTTCCTGCTGCGCGGCCTGGAACGCTGCGACATCGCCGCGGTAAAATGCAATTCTCGCCCTGCGTCGCGATTTGGCCACTGACGCGTCAGAGACTCGTGCCTGTTTGATATCATTGTCCAGTTCAGATTCCAACTTTTCTATGGCGTCGGCGATCGGCTTGAAATTTCCGGACTGCACAGCCTGCTGGGTAGCCGCGTCCTGAATGCGATTTGCGATCCTCACAAATGTCATGGCGGCATGCGTGGCATTGAGGTACCCGTCATCCACGAGAGACTTCAGCTCGGGTTTGAGAAGAGCCTGAGTCAGAAAGCCCGTTTTCGTGGCCGCTTCACCCCAGCCGCAGGCCTTGAGCAGATGCAGTAAAGTGGAATGACTAATTCTGGATTCGCACAGAGCAAAGATCTGAGTCAAGCGCTGTTGCATCAGTGATAAGTTTTTCGCGGCAGTGCTGGCAGAGGTCTCGTTCATGAGTGCAGAGGACTCCTGGCGAAAGAAGGGAACGCCATCCCCAAGAAGTTTGGGCATTCAACCAATCAATTCGATGGTGTCGGAGTTTAAGGCGTGATCGTCCTGTTGTCGCCATGCAGGATTCTGACGGAATCAGTCGCAGACGGAATCAGATGCAGGCGGAATCAGATGCAGGCGGAATCAGTTGCAGACAACCGCAGTCCCACAATGCGGCGATGTCTTCATTCGGGACGTGAAAGCCCCCGAAGCTGTTCATTCACGGTTAACAAACGCTCAGCACGGGCCAAAAGACCCATCCTCAGTTACCACAAACTCAGTCAGAACACGGGAACAAGCCGGCTCGGCGGGGGAATCCACCGGGATTCCGACTACTTCGTCTGAACAGCATGGCACGTTTTGCAGCGAACAGCGCCGCGAACAATCTTGCCGCATTTCGGGCAACGCTTGGATTTCTTGGCGAGTTTCGCCTTGGTGCGAGGACGCTGGACCATTGATATTCTCCCATGAGGGTTTGCGATGAACGATTGAAGGCCGGGCACTGTAATGGCCTCGGAAAGATTCGACAATCGTGTTTTGCCTCCAGGAATGCTCGTGAATGCTCGAAATCGACGCTGCGATTGCATGTGAAAGCGCGTACACACGGTCACCCGAGAACAGGCAGTTCCCATGATCCACTGAGAAACTTCAGAAATCCGCGACACTTCCACGAACTCTCGCAGTTTACCGGAGAGGAGCCTGCAGTTGTGCTTTTTCAAGGACTGACAGATTAAAAAAAATCTGCGGGAGTAAATTAAATGAATCACCTTTGGGTAGTGGCTTATCTGGATCCAGGGACTGGCAGCATGCTGCTCCAGGCAATTGTCGGTGGTAGTGCGGGGTTGTTGGTGTTTGTGCGGCATCTTTGGCGCACGTTTCGCGTGGGGCAGACAACAATTGATACCACCGTAGCTGAGCAGTAAAACTTGACCGTTATCGCACCTTGCCCGGCGTTTGATCGAGGATCTTTCCGAGATCGTTCCGGACGAGTGTTCTCATTTGAAGGTCGAGTGTTTCGCGCCATCAGCCAGTCTGCGTCAGCCGATTGGGATTCCATTTCTGCGAAGACTTTTTTCGTGACTGCCATGCAGAGCGGAAGAGTTGTTCGAACGGAACGATCGCCCTCAATGGATTCCTTCGCAAAGTCAGAAGGATTTGCCGCTGCGTTGGAGCATGAGCGATTGCCTCTGATCTCGTGGCCTTATGAATGGTCCTTTTCGATGCTGCGCGAGGCGGCATTGCTTCAATTGGACTTGATGAACGATTGTCTTGCTGATGGATTCATTCTGAAGGATGCCTCAGCGTTTAACGTACAATTCCGGGGAAGTCGCCCGCAGTTCATCGATGTCGGCTCAATGGTGCCGTATGTGAGCGGCCAGACATGGGACGGATACCGACAATTCTGTCAAATGATGCTCTTTCCGCTGATGCTTCAGGCCTGGAAAGGCGTCCATTTTCAGCCGGCACTTCGCGGCAGCCTTGAAGGAATCGCGCCTGATCAGTTTGCTGCGTTGCTTGGTGTTCGGGATTTTTTTCGACGAGGTGCACTGACACATGTGTGGCTTCATGCTCGATTGCAGGCCAAGTCGCCGAGTCAGGTTCGAATCTCTCAGTCGATGCAGAGCAGCGGTTTTGGTAAGTCCATGATTCTGAATAACGTGAAGGGACTCAGGAAAGCGGTTGCCGGGCTGCAGTGGAAGCCATCGGCCTCGACTTGGTCGGACTACGACCAATCGTCTGAGCCCGTCCTTCGAGACGGCGCTGTTAAGGAATCGTTCATCGAAAATGTTTGCAGGAATAAGCGATACTCAGTGGTCTGGGATCTCGGCTGCAATCAAGGACGGTACTCAAGGATTGCGGCTCGAACTGCGGATGTTGTCCTGGCAACCGATTCAGACCATTTGACCATCGACAGGCTCTATCAGTCACTTCGATCGGAAGACAATCGAAACATTGTTCCGCTGGTCGTAGATCTGGCTGATCCGTCACCGGCGCTGGGTTGGCGCGGAGCAGAAAGGCCGGGACTGGAACAACGTTCAAAGCCCAATCTCATCTTTTGTCTGGCTCTGATCCATCACCTCGTGATCGGCAAGAATCTGCTGCTGCGTGAAGTCATCGAATGGTTAGCTTCGTTCAAGGCCAACGTCGTCATTGAATTCGTGGAGCGAGACGATGCTCAGGTTCGTGAGTTATTGCGCAATCGCGAAGACGTTTTTTCTGACTATTGTCGGCAGTCTTTTCTGCAGTCAGTGAATCAGCACTTTGAGATTCAGGATCAGCGTGTACTGCCATCGGGCACTCGAACTCTATTTTTGCTGAAGCCACAGTAATCGCTGAAGCCACAGTAATTGCGGAAACCACAAGCATTGCGTTCGAAGAGAGATGATATGGAACCCGTTTCTCTGGAGCGACGATCACCCCTTTTGCGTGAGTTTCTGCACATCTCGACGCTGAATTCGTTTGCGATCGTGCAGCCAATCCTTGACCAGTTGATATCGAACTCAGCGTTTCTTCGGTACTACAGCTATTCAGGAGCCGCCATCTTTCTGGTGATTGGAATCCTGATGACCGCCGTTCCGGGTGTGTCGATTCTGCTTTTAGGGACACTTCGCTGGCGAAGTTGTCATCGGGCAGCAAGAGTCACGTTGAGAGTCACAATTCTTCTGCTGACCTGTCAGTCGGCACTCATTGGATCTCGTTGGTTGTCAACGGCTTTTGAATTAGCAAGAGTTGGAATTCCGGACTCAATATTGTCTGGAATGTCATTATGCTTCGCTGGAGTTCTGACTGTTCTGTATTTTCGTTCCGAGGGCTATCGCACTGTTCTGGCAGTCAGCTCTATCGGCGTGCTGATTTTCCCCATGAGCTTTCTGAGGACAAGTTCAATCCGAGAGCAAGTCTTTGGACTTTCATCACCGCATTCCGCAAAATCACAAACCGCTGCAAATCCAGCTCCGACTGTGATGATCGTGTTCGATGGTCTGTGTGGCATGTCGCTGCTGGACGAAAAGCATCAGGTCGATGCGGTGCGTTATCCTTCTTTCGCTCGCCTGGCGGCAATGAGCAGTCTGTACAGAAATGCCACGACAGTGCATGTGCGCACTGACCATGCTTTGCCCGCAATTCTTTCCAGTTGTTACCCGGAAGAAGCTCAGACTCCGGTCGAGACTGACTATCCACTGAATTTGTTTCGCCTGATCGACAATACGAATCAATACCAGTCAACGATTTTTGAGCCGTATACGCAGATGGCACCGGAGCATCTGCGAAAGATTGCCAACCGACGCGGACTTGCGAAACAGACATTTGACCTGCTGAACACGGTGGTTCGGGTCTACGAGCGGATCTGCCTTCCTCGCGAACTTGAGTCGCTGCAGTTCGACGTACCTCGGGAATGGTTTCGAATGTTGCCGCCGGATCCCTCAGACCTGCAGACTTTGGATGGGAAAATTGTCTACAGCTGGGACACTGATCGTGACGAACAGATTGAGCATTTCCTGAATTGCCTGCGATCAACTCCACGGCCTGGATTCCGCTTTCTTCATATCGCTGTCCCGCATGACCCATGGACTCTGCTGCCTTCAGGAATGCAATATCGCCAGGTCCGCGCCTATGGGGAGCACATTGTCGGTTGTCCGCAAGAACATTGGATCGCTGATGAGTGGCCTGTTAATCAGGGTTGGCAACGTTACCTTTGGCAGGTGCAGTACGCTGACCGATGTCTGGGAAAGGTTCTTGACCGCCTGAGTGATTTGGGACAACTGGAGGAATCACTGATCATTGTGACCGCTGATCATGGTATGGGTTTTCATCCCGGCAGTGAGCGAAGAGTTCCGGATAGCTTTACAATGCCGGACATCGTGTCGGTGCCACTTATGATTAAGCATCCGCGTCAGTCGGAAGCAATCGTCTCGGACCGAAATGTCGAAACGGTCGATATTCTCCCCACGATTGCCACCATTCTGGGATTGCAGGCTGATGATGAATGGGAGGGAGAATCCATTCAGGATGATGCTCCAGAGAAGCCTCGAAAGACAATCACAGGAAACCTGAATACGATTCTCGATGCTCGCTTTCCGCAACGTTTTCAATATGTGGATCGAATGCTGGGAGTATTTGGCTCCGGGGCGATGAATGATCAATTCAAGACTCTACAGGCGATACCTGAGTTGATGGACCTGAATCTCTCCACACTCCATGTCGGTAATCCTTCCGTTTTGCAATGCAATTTGATCGAGGGTGAAACCAGCCTCGATCCAAATCGGCCCGGATTCATCCCGTGTTATTTTGAAGGGACTCTGACCAATGTTTCGCAAGATGTTAATACCGTCTCTCTGGCTATTGCATTAAACGGCGTTGTTCGAGCAACGACAAAAACTTGTCAGGAGGAGCCGTATTCCCACAGTTGGTCCGCCTTCCTTCCTGAATCAGGCTGGCTTCAGCACGAAAACAGCATTCAGCTTTTCGAGGTCAAACGAACAGATCAGAAAGTCACGCTTCAGGAGATCAGACTTCAGGCAATTTCCGATTGACCTGCAGGATTCCGGGAAAACGTCGGACACCTGGTGAAATAGTCCTCGCAGTTTTCGCGAAGGTTCGGAATTGAGGTGTCGCTGCGGATCGAAAAATGCCGTTTTCCAATCAGCTGGTGCTTGACGAACATAACGATCGTGCCGTGCCGACATCGTCTGCTGAAAGCTCCGACAGAACCTGTCGATACAGTCTGCATGAACACGACGGAAGCACATACTTCGACCTTCGACCAAAACTGTCTGACAGTTCTGGAGTGCTACGCGATTCGTGATGCGGCCGCAAAAGTCGCGAGTGCTGAGTACACCGGCTGGCTTGACAGAATCCTTGAAGTACAGGGTCTGGATGCCTCGTCACTCACTTCCGTTCACGGCTATCTTATCGCTCAGGGCCTCGTCAAATTTGAATTCACTGGTCGCAGTGTTGGCCTGCAATACCAACTGAGTTCCACGGGACGTGACTGCGTTGCGAGGAAATCGTTGCAACTCGCCGACGATCTTCGCAATATGGACGGTTCCTCAGAGTTCGCTTCCGATGGAAAAGCTCAGGCCGCCTGATTCGCGGTGCTGCCAGGCCGTTTATAGAGCCTGTTCGAAGTGGAAACTTGCTCAAAGGGATTGCGGCGGCAGGTTCCTCTGTACGTTGAGCCAACCCGTTGGCGGTGAAGTTACGCAGCATCTCGGAATTGTGAAATCGGGACCGACACGCTAGCCTGCTTACCCTGTGATGTCAGGAACGTCCTGAGTCATGCCCCAAAATCGTCAGACGGAATGACAGAATCCATGGCGATCATGCTGACCTATAATGCACAAACTTCAGTCCCGGTTGAAATCGAGGGGTTTACTCCGGACTGGGCCTGTGACAAATCCCGCTCAGAGATCGAGCGGTTCGAGATCTTTCACGGCAATCGGAAGATCGCGTTGGCGGAGATGTTTTCCGTCACTGGCGACGCGTCTGACAAGGAAATGGATTTTCACGGTGACTTGTCCGGCGTCCACTGGATTGGCGCGCACATGGCGAGCGGTGTGGTTCGAATTCACGGTCCCGCTGGGCGGCACGTGGGAAGTCAAATGCGTGGCGGTGAAATTGTTGTCCATGGAAACGCGGGTGGCTGGGTTGGTGCTGAGATGCACAAAGGATTGATTCACGTAAAGGGACACTCGGGCCATCTGACGGGGGCCGCGTATCGGGGCTCTACAAAGGGCATGACTGGTGGAACAATCCTTGTTGACGGAAACGCGGGGAATGAAATCGGGCTGACGATGCGTCGTGGGCTGATTGCCATCGGCGGCGCGGCGGGCGATATGCTGGGATTCAATATGATCGCCGGGACAGTCGCGGTGTTTGGTGAATGCGGCATCCGACCAGGCGCTGGAATGCGACGGGGAACGTTGGCTTTATGTGGTCCCAACCCGCCTCAATTGCTGCCTAGCTTTCGTTACGCATCGACGTACCGGCCTCCGGCAGTTTCGTTGATGCTCAGATCCCTGAAGGACAAAGGCTTTCAGTTCGATCAGTCATTGCTGAGGTCCGAGTTCGAGCTTCATCATGGCGATCTTGTGTCGGTAGGACGAGGCGAGATTCTGTTTCTCCACCAATGCCGCGCGTTGGCGACATAAATAAATTCAACACGCCAAATCGTTTGAATCTTAGTCGAACGGAAATCCGCGGGACGGATTGCGGCTAAGCGAGTGAGCTGACAGACTGCAATCGCTTTGTGGTCAGGCTGACGATGTCGACAAACGCATATTCAGCAGTTGCCGGTGTGTTTCCTCTTCCTGCAGCAATGCGATAAACGCCTGCACCGCCGGCCTCATCAGGCGAGTGGTGGGAATGGCGAAGTCGTAATGTTCATCCTGAACGGTAATGAAACCGAGATCATTACTGCGAGCGATCGCTTCGATGGCAACACCCCAGTCGGCTCGATGCTGGACGATGGCAGCCGC
>JANPHT010000623.1:0-16129 GCA_031424595.1 Planctomycetota bacterium | reverse complement strand
TGCGGTGAAACAGAGGAGAACAATCTTGCATAAACAGGTCGCTTCGCTGGTTTCATGCCTGGTCCTGCTTATGTCAGTACTGCTCATGTCAGTGTGTCCGGCGCAGGATGCTCAGGTGCGTTTCGGCGGCGACGTGCCGCGTGATGTGGAACAGATCTACGAACGTGGGCTGGAGTGGCTGGCGACGAATCAAACCAGGGAAGGCAACTGGCAGGGTGGCGATACGGGGCCGGGCATTACCGGAATGTGCATCATGGCATTCCTTGCCAGCGGTGAGGATCCGAACTTCGGACGTTACAGCGAAAATATCCGGCGAGCGGTCCGCAGCATGATCAAGGGCCAAACGAAAGCCACTGGTTTTTTCGGCGGTAACATGGACCACGGCAGCATGTACCATCATGGATTTGCGATGTTGGGTATGTCTGAAGTCTACGGTGTGCTTGATGAAGATTCACTCTGGGACGCAGCGACGAACACTGACAATCGTCGCAGCATTGGCGAATCTTTGGAGCTCGCTGTCCGAGCGGCGGTGACATCACAGAAAAACAATTCATTCAACGCATGGAGATACGGCCCCGAAGCAACGGATGCCGACACGTCTGTTTCGGGAGCCGTGCTGATGGGTTTGCTTGCGGCTCGCAATGCGGGAGTCAAAGTGCCGGACGAATCCATCGACAAGGCGTTAGACTACTTCAAATCCATGACCACTAATCGCGGTGAGGTGGGATACTCGGGCATCGGAGGCGGCGGTTCGGCTAACTTGAAAGCAATCGCGGCCCTGGTATTTTCCATTGGCAAACGAAAAGATCTCAAGGAATACAAAGGCGTTTTAGGAGCGATCACTGTCAACCTGGAGCATGACGAAAGCAACTATCCCGAGTATTTTCGTTACTACACAGCGCAAGCATTGTTTCAGGGTGACTTCGAAGCGTGGAACAAATGGAATCTGAAAACGGCTCGACAACTGAAAGACCTCCAGGCCGATGACGGCAGTTTCCAGAGTCAGCATGGACCCGCGTATGGAACTGGAATGTCTCTGCTGGCTATGGCACTGAATTATCGGTTCCTGCCAATCTATGAACGATAAGACCACTGGGCCATGTGGACTCACAAAGGGCCCCTGGTTTTTCCGATGAACGAACGCTTCGTTCAGAGAAACACTGTTGACCAGTCAGTCCCTTTGATGGGTCGAATGCTTTCCTGATAATGTGAACTCATGACAAAACAAATCTTCGCCATTCTGGCCTGCGTTCTCGTTAGCCACCCTTCGATTGCGGATGACGCAACTCTCATGTGGAGCAACGGTGATTCTCTGAGTGGTTCGCTGATTGGTGTGGATGACAAAGTGCTGACGTGGCAATCTCCCATTTTTAGTGATCCATTGCGGATCAATCTTTCGTCATTGGCACTGATCAAGTTTCCGCCGAAGCAGGGAGTCAATAAAGTTGAGCAGGGATTTCGGATTCTGATGAAGAATGGTGATGTGCTCTTCGGTGACCTGACGTCCGTAACGGACGATGCATTTGGATTCCAGAGCCCACGGTTTGGTGCATTTGAGTTGGCTCGCAACGAGATTCTTACTTTGCAGCGTTCGCAGAACTCAGGTGGTGTGATCTACTCGGGCCCGCGCGGATTGGATGGTTGGCAACCTGCATTCCGCAGATCTCCGGACGATAACAATGGGCGGCCTGCGATGGGGATGCAACTGGGTGCATTGGGCGGAAACATCGCGGCGGGAAAAGGAGAAGAAAGTAAAAAGGCATCTGCCTGGATTGAGGCACCCGACGGATCGCTCACCACATCCCGTGCTGATGCGGCCTTGTTCCTTCCCCAGAAGCTGCCTCAGAAGTTTGAGCTGGAAGTTGAGCTCTATTCTAAAAAGATGCTGTCATTTGTGTTGGCGATCGGCCGTGATGCAAAGGCAGGCCTTCGGCTGGAATCGTGGATCGATGTCCTGGTCGCGGCAAATGGAACTAAGTTCGCTACATTGCAGGAAATCAGAGACCGCGAGCAAACTCTGCATCTGCACCTGTTCGTGGACTATGCGGCAAATCAAATGTCCGTTTACACACCTGCCGGCGACAAGCTTGGTGCAGTTGCGGTGACAGGACTGAGAGGTGGCGCTGAAGGAATCACATTAAGAAACGGCGAATGGGATCTGGCACTGCGTCGCCTGCGGATCAGCCATTGGGACGGCACTGAACCTCGTTTCACGTCCGGAAATGAGACTCGCATTCAAATGGCGGACGGCAAGATCCACTTTGGAGCGATTCAGGAGTTGAAATCAGATCCCTTTGCCGTCCGCGTTGTCAACAAGGACGTTGCGATTGATCTTCCTGTGGAAGAAATCGCATCTATCGTTGTCACAGGTAACAGTGATTCGAAAACCAATGTTCGCGGCGCAACTCAGGTCGTCTGGAGCGATGGCGGGTTCGTTTCCGGAGCATTGGCCTCTATCACGGAAGGGCGGGCGATGATCGCAGCGACCTATTCGAAGTCGCTGCTTCAATGCGATTTGACAGATGCGGTTCGGCTTGGATTGACACCCTCCCCGAACGAAACAACACAATCCGATCGATTGTTCCATGCGGGTGGAGCTTTGCAGGGAAGCCTGGTGGTCGAAGGCGAAGCAGATCATCCGATTCAATGGAAGCCATTGGGTGGTCTGAATGCATCAACTCTGAAGAATGGCGGAGATGCTCGATTCGTTCGCTCCGCCGGGATGACTCATTTTTCAGACCATCCGGAAATGCTCTTGTCTTTTCCTGACGTCGTTTATCTCACCAACAATGACGTTCTGCCATGTCGAGTGGAGAGCTGCAGCGATGAATCTGTATCGCTTGTGTTACCGTTCAGCGACGTTAAGTCTTTCTCTCGTAAAATCGTCAGGGCTGTCGAACTTTCGGCCACCGGAAGAATCCATCAGAAAGGATTCGGAGCGGAGGGCTGGAAGAGTACTGGCATGAAAATGACGGCGAGAAAAACGATAGAACGGATGGCCCCGGAGGCACCGAAAAAAAACGCCGAGAATAAGGAATCCAATGCCGTTGTCCCGACAGTTGCAAAACAAGACACAATCGAGATGAAGGGCAATGCATCGGTCTCACATCCCTCCATTCTGACGGGCGATACGATTCGTTTTCATCTGAAGTGGCCGATTCAGTCGTATGCAACTCTGACTGTTTCGCTTTTTGGAAGTGGCAGTCGCAAGGATGAAGATTCGACGCACGTTTCGTTTTCGTTGATGCAGGCTACGCTGCAAGTTCTGGATCGCGTGCCGGAACAGAATCAGATGTTCCGAGGCTTCGGGGGACAAAATATTGAAAACATCATCCGATCTCCGGAAGGTGAGGCGGATATTCAGCTTGTGGCTCGTGACGGCAGCCTTTTGGTGTCGGTGAATGAGAAGCAGGTCAAAACCATCAAACTGAATCCAGCGGGTGTGGGATCCAAAGGTCTGGCCTTCAACGCGAATGTCACCTTGATGGGAAACGTGGTTATCAATGGCCGAGTTCAGCAAGCCAACAATGCTGGAATTGAAATCTCAGGATTTGAGATCGACAATTTGTCCGGGGCTTCTATCCGGCAGTTTATTGAAGAAGAGGCTCGGCAGGCGACTTTGACGGTTCCCCGCTTCCGTCGTGATAATCCCCCGTCGCATGTTCTGATTGCTGCGAACGGCGATTTATTGCGAGGCAAGCTGCTCGCGATTCGCGAGCAGGACATCCAGTTTGAATCACGACTGGAGACACTGCGACTTGAACGAGACCGTGTGGCCGCAATCGTCTGGTTGGATCCTCCAAAAAAAAATTCCGGTAAGAAGCCCGCAAAGCCCACCACGCCAAAATCTGTTGACTCGAATGGTGTCGCGCAGGTCGAAACGGAGGCTGTGACTATTCAACAGGAAAGTGTGATCGGCGGACTACTTTCTGCATTTGGGCTGGAGCCTTTGCCGCCCGAACTGCCAGAGAATCCACAACCCAAAGCTGCCGCCCAGAATGATGCGGTCGCGGGACCAGAGAAGTCTCCCGGTAAGGCAGCGAGTTCCCGCGAAGAGTCCACGGCTGAAGTCGCGGAAGACGGATTCGTGATGGGTGATGAAAATGATTCTTCGATGCAGGCTTTATTGGCCGATGGGTTTAGTCTCACGATGACGCCAGTTCGTCTGACAAACGGACAGATTCAGGGCACATCGAAGCTGCTCGGGGACTGTACGTTTCCAGCGGCCACCATTCGGGAACTCTATCTTGGAGATCCCAGGAATCGTGAGCATTTTGCAGGATACGAACACTGGATTTCCAGGAACGCTCAGGAGCCCGACTGGGATGTGGCGGCCAGCGATGGCGGCAACTCAGCCGGTGCACTGATGATTGGGAAAGTCGCTGATGATTTTGAGCTGCCGTTGCTGGACGGGTCTACGTTTCGATTGAAAGATCACGCCGACAAGATCATCGTGCTGGACTTCTGGGCGACTTGGTGTGGACCTTGTGTGGCAGCATTGCCGGACTACATTGCCGCGACGTCGGAGTTCGATTCTTCGAAAGTCATTTTTGTGGCTGTGAATCAGCAGGAAGCGTCAGACCAGATTCGTGGCTTCCTGGCAGAACGAACGCTGTCGCCGATTGTTGCTTTGGATCGCAGCGGAGCGATTGGTCAGCAGTTTCAGGTCTCCGGGATTCCTCACACGGTGATTCTCGGCAAGGGCAATGTGGTTGAGGATGTCCATGTCGGCTATCAGCAGGGCGGAGGTGAATCCCTGCAGATTGCTATTCAGCAGTTACTCGACGGAACCTGGAAACGCCCGGTACTCGGCTTAGAGCCGCAGCCAGCTGCGAAAGATCCGGACGCAATTTGATTCGCAGTCTGCAATGCCTCCCGGAGGTCAACGTGAACGTTTCTGCCGTTGAAGACATTCCTGGATTCAGACGACAGGACTTGTCAAAAAGAACGGGTATCAGACTTTATGAATCCTGGAGTACAATTTCGGAGTCAATCGGAATGAGATTTCGAATTCGGCTCCAAGTGATCCTGCGATTTTTCGGTGTATAGCCATGGCCATCGTAACGACTTTCGGTCGAACACTGACACGACACGTTGAAAGAGAAGACGAACCTCGCCAGAGACCATTGGATTTTCGCCTGATTGCGAGGCTGATGGATGCCACGCGTGCCTATGGCAGCAAGCGATTCTGGCTCCTGGTCGTTGTCGTCATACGCGCCGTTCAGCTGCCTGCGTTGACATGGGTTCTGGCCGCTGTCATTCGGGGTCCGGTGGCTAATCGTGACGTGGAAGGAGTGGTTCAGGGCTCAATTGGATTTGCCTTGCTGGCGATTTCAACTCAGCTTGTGATGCACTATCGACAGCGGCTCGCTCTGGACATGGGCGAAAGCGTTGTCAGTGACCTTCGCACGAGATTATTCTGTCATATGCAGCGTATGCCGATGAGATGGTTTCATACAAATCGCATCGGTCGAGTCATCAGCCGAATGACATCGGACATGGAAGATATTCGTGTCGGCGTACAGGAAGTCTTCTATGTCACGCTCGTGCAGTTTATCCAGATGGCGATCGCAGCCACGGCCATGATCTGGTACGACTGGTCGTTGTTCCTGATCGTGCTGGGACTTGCACCCGTCATCTGGTTCATCAATCGTCACTTCCACAAACGCCTGAGTATCGCGCTGCGCAATATGCGGGAATCCTTCAGTCGAGTCACGGCGACACTCGTAGAATCGGTGGTTGGAATCCGAGTCACTCAGGGATTCGTTCGTCAACAGGAAAACGCGATCGTTTTTGGCGAACTGGCAACCGACCATTCAAGATTCAACACTCGAGTTCTGAAGACACAGGGAACTTTTCTTCCGCTGCTCGAACTCAACAGCCAGATATTTATGGCAGTACTGCTGCTGGTTGGCGGGTATCGCGTTTTGACACCCGGTCATTCGACGGAGATTGGAGATCTTGTCAGCTTTTTTTTCATGGCTAACCTCTTCTTCGCCCCAATTTCAATCCTGGGCAACCAATATAATCAGGCGATGACAGCCATGGCAGGTGCCGAGCGACTCTACAAACTGCTGGATACAGAACCAGAATGGAGTGATCGTCCAAATGCTGTGCAACTCGACGATATCCGAGGCGAAGTTTCGTTTCAGAATGTGACGTTTGGATACGAACCCGATCGACCGGTCCTGCATCAGATTTCCTTTGAGGCTCGCCCCGGGGAAGTGATTGCACTCGTTGGTCACACAGGCAGTGGAAAGTCGTCAATCATAAATCTGGTCTGTCGATTTTATCTGGCCAACTCCGGAAACGTGCTGATTGATGGTCACGATATTCGCGATATTGACGGGCATTCTCTGCATCGTCGCCTGGGTATCGTCCAGCAACAGAATTTTCTCTTCAGCGGTACAATCGCTGACAACATTCGTTTTTCCCGTCCGGAAGCGACGGACGATGACATCCTGGATGTTCTGCGAAAACTCGACTGCGAGGATTTGATTCAGTCACTTCCTCAGGGACTGCAGACATCTGTCGGCGAAGGCGGCGCGACTGTGAGTTCCGGTCAGCGGCAGTTGATCTGCTTCGCACGAGCGATGCTGGCCAATCCTGCAATTCTGGTTCTGGATGAAGCCACCAGCAGCATCGACAGCGCAACGGAAGCCCGTCTGCAGAATGCACTGGATAGACTCTTGACCGGTCGCACGGCATTCGTCGTGGCACATCGGCTCAGCACAATTCGCAACGCTGATCTCGTTCTTGTCCTGGATCACGGCCACATCGTGGAACGCGGGACGCACTCGCAGTTACTGCGACAGGCAGGAATCTACGCGGGATTGTACGAGCGATTTTCGACGCACTGATCAAGGAACGACGGTGCCTGGGTTCCTTGTTGAATAGTGATGAAAACTCGATATTTGTCGCTCCAGCCTTATAGTTCGATGCTGGACAACACGCCCTTCCCGGCGGCATCATACGCGTCATGGATCGTAGACAGACTTCTGGCGCGCGGAGAACAACCTCAATGTCACGGCCCGACTCGCATCACCAGCTGATGCAGGTTGTGGAGCATCAGAAGGCAAGATCCGGGATTCTGTGTCGTCCGTACTTTGCGACACTCCAGAATTCTGAAATGTCGAGATCCACATTTGAAAGCACTCAGCAGCAGTTCTTTTTTGCTGTACGATTCTTTTCACGTGCCATGGCGGCGCTGGCGGCTCGCATTCCGGATTCGACGACTCGCCTGCCGTTGATTCACAATCTGGCAGAAGAACACGGGCTGGCCGAGGCGGATGACACAACCGAAATCGGAGACATTCGAACGCCGGATTTCTCGGCACATGATCATCCCTTTCACCCGACCTTGGCTCACGAGCGCACGTTCATGGCGTTCCTCGAACGTCTGGGGGTTGCCAGTCCCGTCTCCGGACAGGAACACTTTGAGCGATCTGCCGTGCGAGCCTTCAATCTGGCCCTCTGGGGCGCTTGCGCCATTGAGTATCCGTCCACCGCGTTCGCATGCCTTGGAGCGATTGAGTATGCGTTTGCGGACATCTCCACTTTGATCGGCAACTGCATCGTTGATCGCGGATGGCTGAGCCGTGACAAACTGGTTCATTACAAGCTGCACGCGGAAATTGACAAACGGCACGCAGGTGACTTCTTCGGTGTGGTCGTGAATGACTGGGCCGATGACGCCGCAGACCGCCAACACGTTGAAGCTGGGATTTCGCTCGGGTTTTACCTGTTCAAGCGGCTCTACGACGACCTGCTCACAGAGGCGAATAATCATGAGTGAGCCCAACAGAAAGCCGACAACCCTTCCTCCAGAACTGATCCTCGCTCTGCATCATGTGGATCCTTGGCGTCATCTTGTCAGGCTGATTGTTTTCGCCGTGATCTATTTGGCCTCTGCCACGATCGCCGTGAGACTGTCGCAGCGCATCGATCACCCTCTGCAGTGGCTACTGCTGATTCCTCTCTATCTGCCGGCCGCCGCTTCGCTTCACGGAATCAGCCTCTTCACGCATGAAGCCGTTCATGGCACGCTGTGTCAGAATCGTCTGCTCAATGATCTCTGCGGAGCCGTCTGCGCATTTCCGGTGCTGCAAACGTGTCGCGCCTATCGAGTGCTTCACCTGAAACATCATTCGCATCTGGGCGATGCCGGAGATCCGGATCATTACGACAACTATACTCGCTGGACATGGATGGTGTTTATCATGAACTGGCTGCGAATGTTGATCGGGTATCCGGTCTATATCACCGCCATTCCGATCCTTGGCTTGCGTCAGGGCAATCAACAGGATCGCATCTGGATCATGACAGAGGTCTTCGCGCTGCTGGGATTGATGGCGCTGATCGTGATGTCCGGCATTTCGACGGCATGGATCATTCACGGCTGGCTGATTCCAATGCTGATGATCAATACGATGGTGAACATTCGAGGTATGAGCCAACATACTCTGCTGGAGCATGCTTCCGATCCGATTCAGGGGACTCGAACCATTCTGACCATTCCGCTCGTTCGCTTCTTCATGTGCAACGAAAACTATCATCTGGAACATCACTTGTATCCTGGGATTCCGTGGCACAACCTGCCGCAAGTGCATGGGACGCTCAACGCTTCCCTGTCCTCCGCCGGAGCGCCGTACATTCGCTCATACGCGGCCTTTGTTTGTGAGTTCCTGATTCACAGCATCAAACGCAGTCCGCTTGGCAGAAAAGCTGAACACGAGGCAAAATGAATCGTCACCTGCCTTCGCTTCCTGAGCGGATTTTTCTGTGTATCGGAACTATTATTTCACTGATATTGCTGGGCAAAGCAGCGATGCTGGCAAGCATGGCCATGATCGGGGTTGCTGCCGCTGCAGTGATCTGGCTGGTCGGATACTGGTTCGCCGTGCGTCGCACCGAACCGCACGGCGTCGCACGACTGATCACAAACTTTCTGACCGTGTGGCTCGTCTACAGCGGTTCGGGAAAAATCGTCGATGCGATTCAGCGGCCCGATTGCGGCGAATTACTCCTTTCCTGGGATCGTCGTTTGTTTGGAGAAAGTCCAGCGGTCGCTTTGCAATCCCTCGCATCGCCATGGATGAATGAAGTCCTCAGCGCTGGCTATCTGACCTATCATTTGTACCTGTGTTGGTTTCTGCTGAACGCGATCTGGTTGCCCGCGAACGAACGGGCGCTCTTCACTCGTCCGCTGTTCATCGCGTTCGGACTGGGGTTTTCCCTGTACTTTCTGATGCCGGCGGCCGGAATCGGTGTATCCTTTCCGGAACTCTTTCATCGACCCGTCGAAGGCTTTTGGATCACGTCGTTCGTGGATGGTCTGGTCGAAAACATGGCCGCATCTTACGATTCGTTCCCCAGCATGCATGTGTTTGTGACCGGCGTGATGCTGTCTTGTGATTTTGTGCATCAACGCCGACGATTCTGGATGATGGTACTGCCGTCGCTGGTGATGCTGGCATCAACGATCCTTTTGCGAATGCACTTTACGGTGGACCTGATTGTCAGTGCGATCATGTTGATCCCATTTGTCTGGTTCTTTGTCGACAGGAAACCGGAGTGAGCATTCCGAGCGATTCCCCGGATGTCTGGGCCATGCAGGCATCTCGTTTGCCGCTGGCGTTTGCTCAGGTTCGCGAAGATCCTCAACTGGATCTGGAGATCATTTCGCAACTCCCGGATCACCCGGTTATCGTCATGATTGCCTCGGGCGGTGAGACGGCGATCCAGGTGGCCCGACATCAGCCAGTTCAGTTGCATCTGGTTGACATGAACCCCGCTCAACTGGCCATGACGCGACTGAAATGGCACCTGGCCGAAGCATGCACCGCAGCGGAATCGAGGGCGTTGCTTGGTCACGATGCGATGAATCCGCCTGACCGCAGTGTCCGGTTGGCACAACTCCTGAAGCAACTGGACCTTGCATCGGACACCTTCGGACCGCCAGAGCAGGTTGCCGCGTGGGGTCCGGATTTCAGCGGTCGATATGAGCGCACTTTTGCCGAGCTGCAGCGGGAATTGGCACCAATTGCGGCGGAAATTCAGCGAGTTCTGAAGTCTTCCGAGGAATCCCTCAGGGCCACGGCGTTCTTCGAACCAGACACCGAGTCCGGACGAGTCTTTGATGCGGCGTTTGAACGAGTCATGTCGCTGCCAAATCTTGTTTGTCTGTTCGGCAAGGATGCGACTCAAAATCCCCGCCAGTCGTTTGCCGCTCACTTTGCATGGCGGACTCGCCTGAGTCTGGCTCGGCCGGATCGGACTCGAAACCCGTTTCTTTGGCAATTGCTGGTCGGTCGGTTTCCCTCGACAGCCGCTTATGACTGGTTGTTGCCTGTCTCAAACGATCGCCCGTTCCGAACGCTCAAGCCGCAACTGCACTCCGCGCGCATGATCGACGTTCTGCAGACATTCGACCCTACTTCAGTGGATCTGGTTCATCTTTCAAATATTCTCGACTGGCTTAGCCCGGATCAGGCCACCGAAACTCTACGCTGCGCGCATCGCGTGCTGAAGCCGGGCGGACGATTGATCCTGAGGCAACTGAATTCAACGCTCGGCATTCCTGAACTGGACTCCCGGCTGACATGGGACTCGTCTCTTGGGGATCGCCTGGCCGAACAGGACCGAAGCCTCTTCTACCCGAAGATCTTTGTGGGAGTGCGCGAATGATTGTCCGCTCGCTGACACATCCGATAAACAGATCCACGTTGGACCAACTGGCACGGTTCGAGCAGCAGTTTCAGTATCCGCTGGGACCAGAGAATCATTTTTCCATTTCTCATGGTTCCGAATATCTGCCGTTCTTTGCAGCTATGGGTGCTGCAACTTTGCTTGTGGCTGAGCACCTCGGGGACATCGCCGGTACTCTGGTGCTGGTTCGCCGACAACTAATGATTCGGGACTCAGACTCCGGTCAATCGCACAATCAATGTCAGGACGCACACTACATTTGCGATCTAAAAATTCGACCGGAGGCACGATCGAGTTCGGCTCTCGCGAGGCTGATGACAGCGGCCGCAGACATCATTCGCCCGTACCAGTCCCATGCGTGTTACAGCGTTGTGATGGCTGGCACCAGTTCCGAACCAGCAGCGTATACGGGGCGCATTGGCATTCCAGGTTTTGCAGCAGTCGGCGAAATCGCGATACTTCGGTTCCTGACCGCCTCAAGCCTTTCACCATCCAGGGTTGTAAACGCCTCCCCCGATGAATTCTCCAGAACTCAGGAACGACTTCGTGCAGCCGGAGTACAGCCAGCACTCGGAGCTCCCTTATTGCGTTCCATGATTGATGTTCAGCAATTTTGCCACGTCAACGAAACCGCTTGCGGGCTGCTTGAGGACACTCGACGCGGCAAACGGTTGATTCAGTCATCCGGCGAAGAAATCAATTCTGCTCACTTGTCTCGTTTCAGTTGGTCAGATCAAACGGCGGCAGTGGAGCTCTTGAAGTACGCGCTCAACAGGAGCCTGGAGTTGGGATTTCCTGCTATGTTTTGTTCAATGCCATCCTCCGCCTGGGCTCAACTGAAGCCACTGCTGCATGCTCTTGAGTCTCAGCAAACGTCTGCCACTGTTTATGGATATCATGTTCCTGACAGTCGGGACTGGTGGATTGACACCAGTGAGATCTGAGTGTCTGAATCAAAGGGGTCAGGCGATCTATTCGGAGAGGACTCATGTCATTCAACCATTTTTCAGAGCGGATTCACTCGGCGGAGGAACTCGCAAGCCTCATTGGCACGCCGTCAGAATTCTCGCTCAGGAAAGAGCTCAAGGCGCTCGATGAGCACATGCGACGATTCATTGCTCATTCGCCCTTTGTGATCATCAGCACGCATTCGGCCGAGGGACGCTGTGACGCGTCGCCTCGCGGCGATGCACCGGGATTCATTCACGTGATCGACGACCGAACGCTGTTGATTCCCGATCGTGTCGGCAACAAGCGAGTCGACAGCTTCCGGAACATCCTGGAAACCGGCCGCATCGGCCTGCTCTTTCTGGTCCCAGGGTTTGGCGAGACTCTGCGAGTCAACGGACGCGCGGCCCTCATTCGCGACGAAGCTTGGTTGACACCGCTGACCGCGGAGGGCAAGCGTCCGCTCGTCGCGGTGGCCGTTGAGGTCGAAGAGTGTTTCTTGCAGTGCGCCAAGGCGCTCATCCGATCCAGGCTTTGGGAGCCACACGAACGGCCGAGTTTGCAGAACCTGCCCTGCGCCGCCGAGATGTTCCGCGATCAGGTGCAGATGCCGGAATTCGACGTCCCCAAATTGCAGGCGCTGCTGGATGAGGCTTATCGAAGTAAGCTGTACTGATCCGCGACTAAAAACGCCGTCAGTGACGAGCGAATAAGAACGCCTAACAAAACTGGGACTGGCTCCCGAATCTTGCCAAAAATGCTCAACAAAAGGACGCAAGGAGGGTGCCTGTCCCAGTTTTGTTAGAGCCTCTAAGTTAAAAGTTTAGCCAGAAATCCCGGAAAGATCGTAGACTTGCGACCGAGTGTTTTCAATGAGGGGCTGACCACCTCTCCTGCGGAAGCAGCCTTGCCCATCTTTCTGCGTGCTTGATCGCTGAATCCAGTTGCGGCAGGATCGGGACAAACAGCGGGCATCACGAGCGATGGCGTCTGTCACTTTCCAGTATCATCGCCATCTACGGGGCTGCAGTGAACCGTCCGAGGCGCTCACGGAAAACACTTTCCGAACTTCACCAGTAACCGGGGATCGCCGCGAAGTCGGACGCGAAGTGTGAGTAAAAGCCAGACGATGCGGACCTCTTTTCTTAGAAAGCGGACCCAGCAGCGAGAGTCTGCGGTGACTCGAAGATCGCACGTGCCCACGAATCCCTGACGAACTTCGATCGACTGATCGCAAATGGTCACGGTGCATTCGGCGGGCTCTGCTCCCGTAAAGCGAAAGTGATATGTCGCGTGGAGACCCTTCGACTGTCCGGCTTGGAAGACGATGTGCATCCCTTTCAGAAAACTATCGACGGAATTCGGACGGAGCGTGTCACCAACTCGTTTGATCTGTTTATGTGGAAATCGGCGGACTACGTACTCTTCGGCGTCGGTGTTTGGCTGAACATAGATCGTCTCCACTTTCTGTTGCAGCGGCCGAAGCATTGTATCAACAAATTCACTGCGGTGCGTAAGAAACGGAGCGATCACGTCTTCTCCGGCAGGACAGACGCTCAGACAATACGCTGCTTTGTAGTTGGGACCAAATGCCAGTGACTGCCACATCGACGCCGATTCGCTATCAGTGACTTCGTGACGATAATCTTTAGCGGAACTGCTGTCAGCGATGGTCTCCACCCAATCCGTGAATCCCCCCATGAACTCACGATAGTTGTGGGTATAGCACGATAGAAAATTGAACCCACCGTCGTTTGAGATTGCGCCGACCGGACAGGCAGCAACGCACAAACGACATTCCAGGCACGGGTTGTAGTCAATCGGAATGCTCTGTTCCGAGACCTCAGTATCGACCAACACCGTGCCGAGCAAAATGAAGTTTCCGAACTTCGGGTGAATGACATTCCGGTGAATGCCTATTCGACCAAGACCTGCAGCGACGGCCACTGGCTTATGTGACACGACCCAGATCCTGCCCGGAAAGGATGTCATCTCCATCGGAAACCCGGCGGAAGGATTGATCGCCCGCAACCCCCGACGCTCAAGTTCTGTGACGATTCGGCGAGAGACCTCGTTCACATGATCAGTGGTGGAATGGAACTCCAGGTTCGCCGCACTGCGATTGACGTTTCGAACCGGTTCACGATTCATCCGACATACAATACTGATCAGCGTCTTCGTCGCAGGAAAGAACTTCAGGATATCGTCTCGTTGGTCATCCAGTTCGGCACGGCCAATCTCCACAAAACCAACGTCGTCTGCACCGGCATCCAGACAGAACTTCCGGAGTTCCTGTGCAACGAGGGAAGTCGGCCGAGTCGAGGCCATGGATGTTGTTTCCTGGGAACGAAAGTGGACCACTGTGGGATGATTATCAAGTTTTGCCATGGGGTTTCATCGCTCAAACCGAGAAAACTAAAAAGTCAGCCACGACCAGACCATCGTGGGTAAAACTCATCACTTGCATTGTGCAAGCATTTTGACACTTGCATTATGCAAGTGCAAGAGTAAAATAATGTGGGTATTAAAAATCCAGCCGATTGAGTTCCGCCACCAAAGTCGAAGCTGTCATGACCACAACGAAACGTTCACCTTGCCCTGTGGCCTGTACTCTGGACATTATTGGCGACAAATGGACACTGCTGATTGTCCGCGACATGCATTTCGGTCGCTCGCACTTCAAGGAGTTTATGGATTCTCCTGAAGGCATCGCGACGAACATCCTCTCGGACCGACTTGCGAAACTGGTGCAATGGGGTCTCGCCGAGAAATTTCCATCCGAAGCATCACCCGGCCGTGACGCCTACCGCCTGACAAGCAAAGGCTCGTCGCTCGGCCCTGTCCTCAAAGCCATCGCAGACTGGGGCCTGGCAGAAATCAAAGGGACGTCAAAGCGGTTGCTGTCAAAAGGAAAATAGTGCGGGCTGTTTTTTTGTGTGCAGCAGCTTCAAGGCGTTGCCGGTTCCAACGCGTTGTCAGAGCATTCTATTCATCGGCCTGATCTTTTCGGCAGCAATCGGCAGTCGCAGCTACGCAGATGATTTCCGCACGACGCCAGCCAATCGGCTGATTGTCGGTTGGGACGATTCCGTGATCTGTTGTGGGCCGGGAACCGTCGCCGGAATGGATTCCCCCGCAGCGATAGAGCAGTTGGTCCGGCGCTGGAAGGCGCGAGGGATTGACGGGATCTATTGGCGGGTCGATGAGGCGATGTTACCGGAACAATCCATGACTCGATGGCAGACGAACGTCTCGCCGGGCGTGGTATCCGACAATCTACAGCAACGGAGCTCCGACGACTGGGCCGGGCTTCACGACGGCGTGGCTCTACAAAAACAAATTCGGTACCGATCATCCAGAAGTGATGGCCGTCGATCGAGCGGGGAACAAGCAGTTCATGGTTTGGGAATACGCTTACCCGGAGGCTCAGGCCATCCACGCACACGATGAAAATATCATTCACGCCGCGATTCTTCAGGTCCAGAATATCACGAGTCGTCAGCCCCGTTGCAGACAGAGCCAGAATCTTCTCATCAAAGCCCGGCAGTCGACGCTGATGCTTTCCGATCAGCAACGGCTCGAAAGTCCCGTTACGATCTCTCGGATCGTCAATCGGCAGCATTCCTGATTCACCCTGAATCGTCTTTGGACTGGTGCCGTTGCGACGATTCCACGTTTTCAAAGGCAGCGTCAAACTGCTGCCTTCCGGTGATCTCTCAGAGGCCGTTTCTGCCTCCTCCTCCTCCTGCCGCCTCAGGGCCGGTATCGAGCGCACCCAAGATGCACGTCCATCTCCGTATTGAGCATCCGTTCCATCGTCGCAATATTTCTTACAAGCCCGCGCGCCTGCGCGCGTCGCGGATGCTGTAGCCCATCGCCGACCTGCTTCTGAATGGCTGTGTCCAGTTCAGTCGGCGATTTTTTTAAACGGGGTCAGCGCAGGCAGTAGGAAAGTTGGCGTTGACAAGGTGATGTGTGCGGAATGAAGATTGGTTTTGTGAGAGTGATTTATTGCGCGAGATCTGACAGGGAGGTCGGAGATGGAAGCTGGACTAGGCTGAATTGCGCACCACGCCGCTCTGCTGGGCTGAGATTTTTTTCGTTTCCCGGATTCATGAGTCGGCGATCAGCTGAACGGCTGAAGTGAGTTTGCGACTCCGATTTGGAGTGGAATTTGATCGATTTTCGACCGATCCGCGCAGACGGTCAGACACGGCACCGGTCGAACCGATTCCGAAGCGTTCGTCGCATGACGTCTATTTAAGCGGAAGTGGAGCGAAGGCACTGCAGGATCGGTCGCAAGCGTCATACTTAGCGCGGACAGTGAACAGATTTTGACTTTGCCAACGTTCGAGAGTCATCTTCACGTAGGACTCCACAGCCTTCGCTGCACGAATCAGCAGCGTCGCGCCGGGCCAGTGGCTCGCCACTTTGAACCAGATGTGTCGATGAGTCGCCTGCACCAGAGCACCGA
>JANPHT010000622.1:0-24607 GCA_031424595.1 Planctomycetota bacterium | reverse complement strand
CCGTCCCATTCGGGATCGCTGAAATGGTGGTGAGCCTTCACGAAGTCGTAGATGGTGAAATAGTCTTTGCCGTCGTAAAGTCGCGTGCCACGACCGATGATCTGTTTGAATTCAATCATCGAATTGATTGGCCGCAGCAGGACGATATTGCGGACGTTCCGAGCATCCACGCCCGTTGAGAGTTTCTGCGATGTGGTCAGGATCGTGGGGATTGTCTTTTCGTTGTCCTGGAATTCCCGCAGGTGCTTCTCGCCGCGTTCCCCGTCGTTTGCGGTGACTCGGACGCAGTAATCGGGATTTGTGCTGGTCTTCATCTGGTTGATCAGGTCACGGACCATCAAGGCGTGATCCTGATTTGCACAGAACACCAGCGTCTTTTCTCGCTGGTCGATCTGGTCCATGAAGATCTTCACACGGTGGGCTTCACGCTCTTTGATCTCGATCTTTTTGTTGAAGTCGGATTCCACAAAACGCTCGCCGACAACGAGGTCGCCTTCAATCAACAGGTCATCCGGCGTGAAGACATATTCATCCATTGTTGTCTGAATCTGCTTCACTCGGAACGGCGTCAGGAACCCGTCGTTGATGCCTTCCTTCAGCGAATAGGTGAACACCGGCTCGCCGAAATAGGCGTAGGTGTCCACGTTGTCCTTGCGTTTCGGCGTGGCGGTCAGTCCCAGCTGCACGGCGGGGGAAAAGTAGTTGAGAATTGCTCGCCAGGTGCTTTCGTCGTTGGCCCCGCCGCGGTGGCATTCGTCGATGACGATGAAGTCGAAGAAGTCCGGCGGATAATCGCCGAACCAGGGAGACGGGTCGCCGTCCTTTGGTGGACCACACATGAATGTCTGAAAGATCGTGAAGAACAGGCTTCCATTTTTCGGCACCTTGCCCTTCTTGCGGATCTCATCCGGCTCGATCCGCACCATGGCATCTTCGGGGAATGCGGAGAAGGCGTTGAATGCCTGATTGGCGAGGATGTTGCGATCGGCGAGGAACAAGATACGCGGACGGCGGGCGGGTTCGCCGCCCGATTTCCGATCAGACAGGTTCCAGCGACTTTGAAACAGCTTCCAGGCGATCTGAAACGCCACAAAGGTCTTGCCCGTGCCGGTGGCCAGAGTCAGCAGAATACGATCCTTCCCCGCCGCGATAGATTCCAGCACTCGTTCGATGGCAATGTCCTGATAGTAACGTCCCTGAAAGTAGCCGCCGCGATCTTCGAAGGGGACTGCGGCGAACCGATCCCGCCAGGCGTTCTGTTCGGCAAAGGTTTTTCCCCAGAGTTCATCCGGCGTGGGATACTGCGGCACTTCAGCTTCGTGGCCGGTTTCCATGTCGATGGCGTAGATGCCCTGGCCGTTGGTCGCATAAGTGTGTCGGATTGCCAGCTTGGTGGCGTAGTCTTTCGCTTGGCCGACGCCTTCGGTCAATGCTGCATCCCACGCCTTCGCTTCGATCGTCGCCAGCTTTGTGTTGCGATATTCCAGAACGTAGTCAGCCATCAGGGATTTGCCCCGCTGCCCGTGGCCTTCGATGCGACCGAGCGTAATCGGATATTCGCGACGAATTCGGCTACCCTCAACAACGCCCCAGCCCGCCGCAGCGAGGGCGGGATCGATGTGTTCGGCTCTGGTTTCGGCTTCGTTCACGTTCGTCAATGGAAAATTGACAGTTGACAATTGATAACGAATCGCAGCACTGCCGCCCGTTGTCAATTATCCATTCTCGATTGTCAATTACCCATCCCTCTCTTCGTTGAATTAATGATGCTGGTGAGGAGTTTCAGAAGTTCGCTGATGTCTGCGTGAATGGATGCGAAGGCGGTGGGGTCGAGGAATTTGGTTTCGTGCAGGAGTTCCAGCCAGTACTCGGTTTCGTTGGCTTCCTTGAGAGCAATCGCCATCTTGTGAATGAAGTCGGGTTTGCTTTCAGCCTGCTCGGCTTCGCGAACCAACGCCCCTATCGCCGTCCCCGACCGCAGGACCTGTTTCGCCAGAACGTATTCTTTCCTCTCCGCTGTCAGATACTTGTAAAGGTTCACAATCCGCACAGCGAACGCAAACGATTTCACCTGAACAGCCCCGTCCTTCATTGTCAGTTGTCCTTTATCAATTCTCCGTTACGACTCGCAAACCTCGCTTGATCTCCTCCAGAAGTTCCGGGTGTCGCTGACGTTGTCGCTCCCGCTCAAGAAAATTGTTGATCGCCTCCACCACTTCTGCATTCCAGCCTTCTTCTGGGCGCAATAAGTTGTTCTGCACCAACCAATAGCTGACCGCACACCATGCCCACAGAGGCGCGTGATCGGTCAAGTGGCACTCGGGAGGCGGAAATCCACCGGGGCCACGTTTGCCGCACATGTATTGCTGGACAAGTTGCCGGCTGCGGCCGATCCGCCTTGCAATTTCTGACGGCGTTACAAGATCGCATTCGTCCACGCGCAACACCTGGGCTCCAATGCCAGCTTTTCGCACGTCACTGATCGCGCTGATGATCGCCTCTTCGAGCGACTTGGCGGCCCGACTGAACTCCAGGTAAAGTAGCCCGTATTGCATGCTCAATGTGGCATCATCACAACTGGCATTGAACAAAGCGTCTTCTACTGATTGTGTTAGTTCTTCCACGCCGTCCACAATCAAGGCAAAATCGTGCTCTGGTTCACAAGGTTGTATTTTTGTTTCATTCATGATTCGGATTCCGCTTCCGCTTCCGAATCGTCGTCCGAATCCGACCAATGCGGACAGGAATCGACGACTTTCCGGATATGACGGGCGTGGTTGTCGGGGTTTCTGGGGGTTGACCAGACACTGATAATGCAGCCTTCCCGAGAACTGAACGGGCAATAGATCCGCCCCCAGGCATGCCCATCAGAGATCTCAACACGCCAGCCCTGCTGTTCACCGTATTGAACAGCTCTTTCGATCGCTGGTTTTGGGTGTCTTGGTCTCGACATCGTCAAATCCTACGCCTAACTGTTGACAAGTGTCAAGCAAATCCGTTTTTTCAATGAAAAACCTTGTGCAGCAAAGGAGTCCACCGAATTTTTGCGCCTCGTTGTCCATTATCAATTCTCCATTGTCAATTGCCCTGTGAACGCCTGGTGCAGCAGCGATTTTTTCAGCTCGTCCAGTGCGGCGAGTTTGCGTTCGTAGATTGTGGCGAGGCGTTGGGTTTCTTCGGCGACATTGTCAAGTCGGGCTGCAATCCGTTTCTGCTCAGTTTTCCCCAGTTTCGGCACCTTCAAATTGCGCAGCACACTAAGTGAAACCGTTTTTTGGGCTGTGCCAGTAGAACCGATTGTCGCCTGACGAAACACCTGTGGTGAAAGTAGAGCATAGGTTAGCCACGCGCTGTCAGTTTCAGGCTTCGGACGGATCAAGCCGATGTGGCGTTGGAAGCAGAAGTCCCGCTGCTCTTTGACAAGTACGGGAATACCAAGCGTCGCGCCGGTGACTGTATACAGCACATCGCCAACTCGCGGTTTCTTGTTCGGTTTGAGGTTCCGGAAATACTCTTCAGGAACGGTAAACGTATTGCTGAAATCCACGTCGCGAGTACGCTTAACGATGTCCGAAATCGTGATGAATGGTACGCCAGTCAGGGCTTTCGGGGGCGGCGAGTGATCACCGTCGGTAATATCGCTGGCGACTTCCGAAAGTGGCACTTCGTCGGGGCCTTTGGTGAAGACGGATTGGAGGTGGCTTTCGAAGAGGGCGCGGGCGTTTTGGTGGTTCTTTTCGGCGTTGGCTTTGGCGGTGGCGATGCCCTCAAACGCTTCGTCCAGAATGCCGACGATCCGCTGCTGTTCAGCGAGCGGGGGGACGGGGATCGGAATCGCACGCAGATTTCCCTGATTCAGTTTTGGGACTGTCAGGCCGGAAACAAACCCCGAAAGATCCGAATGATGGAAATAGTGAACGATCCAGCCATCAAGGACCGTTTGCCGGTGCGGTCGGAGAACGTGAGCGTGGTTATTGACCCAGCACTTGCCTTCGACGGCAAATGCAGTGGTCTCACCTGACGCCCATTTGGCACCGTCCTCACCTACCAGAACGAGTGCTTCGTCGAAGAGGAAATCGCCAACATAGTCAACAATACCTGTCGCCCCATAGTAGGGATATTCGCCGGCAACGCGGTCGCGCTTGGTGATTGGCTTCCGTTGGCTGTCCAGAATGTCGCACAGTTCTCCAAGTGGTTCGGTTTTCCACCCATCCTTCATAGCAGCCCCCGGATGGTCTGCAGCACTTCGGCACTTTCCAGATCCAATGCAGCGATCTCATCCATGATGTCCTGAGGACTGCGGTGGATGACTTCTTCGCCGCCGTCGGGGTTCTTCACGGACAGATCGAATGTCGTCTGGCCGATGCCGCTGGCGTCCACGCTCCAGCTTTTCGGCGAGTCAGCGAAAGTCTTCTGCAATTTCACGAACTCGGCCAGATCGTCGTCGTTCAGCGGATTGGTCTTGCCCATGTTCCGACCGGGGTCGAGTTGGTAGTACCAGACTTTCCGCGTCAGCGATCCTTTCTCGAAGAACAGCACGACAGTTTTCACTCCGGCTCCCTGGAACGTGCCGCCGGGGCAGTCCAGAACGGTGTGCAGGTTGCAGCTTTCCAGCAGCAGTTTTCGCAGGCTCACGGAGGCGTTGTCGGTGTTCGACAGGAATGTGTTCTTGATCACGATTCCCGCCCGGCCGCCAGTTTTCAGGATCTTGATGAAGTGCTGCAGAAACAGAAACGCGGTTTCGCCCGTGCGGATTGGGAAGTTCTGCTGGACCTCTTTGCGTTCCTTCCCGCCAAACGGCGGATTGGCGACGACGATTTGGTAGCGGTCTTTCTCCTGAATGTCGGCGAGGTTCTCGGTGAGCGTGTTGGTGTGAATGATGTTCGGGGCTTCGATGCCGTGCAGGATCATGTTCATGATCGCGATGACATAGGCCAGCGATTTCTTTTCCTTGCCGTAGAACGTGCGTTCCTGCAGTGTCCGATCCTGTGCCGTCGTGCGTTTGGGATTGGTCCGCTTCAGGTATTCGAACGCCTCGCAGGGGAATCCGGCTGAACCGACGGCGGGGTCGCAGATGGTTTCGCCGATTTTGGGGTTCACGACCGTGATGATGGCTCGAATGAGCGGGCGCGGGGTGTAGTACTCGCCGCCGTTCCGCCCGGCGTTGCCCATGTTTTTGATCTTGGCTTCGTACAGGTGGGACAGCTCATACTTTTCCGCCTGAGAACCGAAGCGCAGTTCGTCGATGTGGTCGATGATCTCCCGCAGGTTGTAGCCGCTCTGGATGCGGTTTTTGATTTCGCCGAAGATCTCGCCAATTTTGTATTCGATGGTGTTCGGCCCGGTGGCTTTCTGCTTGAAGCCGTGCAGGTATGGGAACATCTTCTGATTGACGAAGGCGATGAGGTCGTCGCCGGTGAGGGCGGTGTTGTGGTCAATCTTCCCGTCTTTGCCCTTCGGCGCTGCCCAGCTTTCCCACCGGTATGGCTTGTCGAGGATGTGGGTATATTTCTTGCCGTCCAGTTGGGCTTCGGTGGCTTTGTCGCGTTCGAGGGCGTCGAGGTATTTCAGGAACAGCAGCCAGGAGGTTTGTTCGGTGTAGTCCAGCTCGCTGGTGCAGCCGGCGTCTTTCCAGAGGACGTCGTCGATGTTCTTGAAGGCTTGTTCAAACATGGAGCGGGATGGCCGTTCGTGTGTGACCGGGAATTAGTTGAATGTCCGCCCACGATAACGCCCCGAGGGGGGCTGTTTCCATTGAAACGCGGTTCAAACGGGGCGCAATCTGGGACACTGTTAGCAATTGCAAAAAACCTGGCTGCCCAACGTCCGCGCATTTCTGGCATCGATTGAATGCACAACCTGCGGCGGATAATCTGTCCAAACGCATCGACATACGATTTCGGCAACCGCAATGATCGTAATTCGTTTGGCTGGCTGAGCGAACCGTCACTGCGGTCCGAATGTCTACGCGGTCTATTGTTCGAAAAATCGCTCGAGTGTTCTGAAGAGCTCATTTCAAAGTGCCCCAAAAACAACTAATCGCGGCATGCCAATTTGATCCAGTATCAGCTGAAGACTTGATTGACGGCATCGGAACCTTGTCAGGCCGTTATGGGCAAGGCGTGATAGTTCCTGCCCCTGGTGACGGCCCCGACGGACCATTGTCGTGGGCGATTCAGGATGTTAGTCAAGCTGCCCTTAAAACTGACGCCGCAGAGCAGGCAAAGCTTTGCACGAACGCTGTCCTCAACGCGAGACGAGCGCTTGGTTGTCTCGTCGATTGGTATGTGGCGCGTGACTTCGGGACGCTATGCAAGAATCCTCCCGGATCCCCGAAACAAAAGGCCGACTTTTTGATGCGGCGAGGAATCATTGATGAGCTTACGTCTCGAGTACTGGCGCGTGCCATTGAGAAGCGTAATCGAGTGGAACATGACTACATTTCGCCAGACCTAAAGACCGCAGAAGATGTTGTCGAACTCTTGCGACGGACAATGACAACGATTCGCCAGCAATCCGACCCATCCCATGGTGCTTGGGTTTACGGCATTTTCTTAGGCGGGTGTGGGTATCGAAACGATGGCCCATGGGCGACGTTTGGTGGCTGGTGTGAGCCTTTAGTCGTTTTCTCACGTTCTGACGTATGCCCTTGGGTTGGCATCGTCCTGCCTGACAGTGAAACCAGTGCCGTTGTTCGGCGAACCGAATTGAATCAAGTGAAGCTTGACGAACTGACGCAAATCCTCTCGCTCGCTGAGCAAAAATTTGGCCATGCTTCGTCATTCCCCGATTCGCAATCCATCGATGTAATGGCTCGCGAACTTGGCTTCATTAAATAAGGACCGACTCAGTCGGTCACGTACTTGTCATCGTTTGGATGTAGGCTTGCCTGCCGCGGGCGGAACAATCATGCCGTTTCCCACATTCCAACCGTCATGTGAGGCCGCACGCGGCTGGTTGATTCCCGTAGTTCGTTTCAAAAACCAGCACCCCGAAAGGGAACGGCCTGTTAACTCGGCGACCTACTCCAACCAGAGAGTCAGAGAGTTTTGACCCAAATCGCGTCTACAGGAAGGGTCCCTTCCGGACCCCGAAAGTGACGGTTGCGAAACAGAGACATCGCCCGCATGTTGTCGAATGTCGCAAACCGCACGAAATACGGCGGAAAACGCAAAAACGCCGGGAGGGACACTCTCGGCGTTTTTGGTTAACTTCCCGGTAAGCGATATTTCGCTGACTTTGGTTTAGCTCCTCCGGTAGGACTCGAACCTACGACCCGGCGGTTAACAGCCGCCTGCTCTACCAACTGAGCTACAGAGGAATGTCTACTCCCAACAATTACGCTTCCCTAGCATCAGCCAGATCGCGTTGTACGTGGGACGGCGGAAAGTAGCGGGCAATCTCATAGGATGCAAGCCTGTTTCGGGGTGCTCGTCGGTTCGTTTCTGTTTGAGAAACAAAAAACCGGCAGAATTCGCCAAGTTGACGATGGCAACAATGGTTTTCAGCAGCCCTTCATGACGGAGCCGTCGAAGACCGCAGGCCTGAAAGTCTATGGTAAGCTGGTGCCATAGAAACCAGCTTTCTGTTGAGGTTCACGTATTCCAGCCCTGAAAACAGACAGGTCAGATGGGCTCATCCTGCGGATTTCGTGGGGTCCACGTCAATCGATGCCGATTGTTGATCGTCGGAAACGGGGTGTTCGATTGGTTTGTCCGGTGACAGCCGGTATCATGCGGCGAAACGCGGTTCCCTCGGACCGACGTGATTCCGTTTCGGCTCACAGAATGTGAGTCTCCTTCTGGAATATTGAACTCGTCGGTATGGATGAACTGCAACACGAATGCGGCGTAGCCGCCGTGTATCACTTGAACTCTGGCGACCTCAGCCCGCTGATTCCAAAGCTTCGCAAGAGAGACAAGTCATTTGTTGATCCTGCATCTGAAGAACCAGTGGACGTACGAAATCGTACATCACGACTGATTCCTGGTATGCTGCTGGACATGCAGAACCGTGGGCAACTGGCGGCGGGGCTGACAAGCTATAACCCGGCTCGACTGCAGCTCATTCAGACTCACAAAGACGTGGGTGGGGTGGCTGAAGTGTTCCGGATGAATCATGAAGATCGCTACAAGCGACTCCTGGCAGAGCATGCCGGCCAGGCAGCAATTGGACACGTGCGATACGCCACCTGCGGCAAGGATGATCCCAGCTACGCGCAGCCATTCGAACGGCAACATATTGCAAGGTCGAAGTGGTTTAGCTTTGCCTTCAACGGACAACTGGCCAACTATACAGAACTTCGTGAAGAGATCCTCAAAACCACGGACTTCCATCTGACGCGTGAGACCGATACAGAAGTTCTGCATCATCTGATTTCGCATGAACTGTCTCTGAATGCGAACGTCACGCCGGTCGAACTGCTGCGGACGCTTTCAAAGCGACTGGATGGTTCGTGGAATGTGGTTTTCCTGAATGCGCGCGGGCAAATGTTTGTATCGCGTGATCCGCTGGGAATGCGGCCACTTTGCTACGCTGTTGAAGGATCACTGTTCGCAGCGGCCAGCGAAAGTGTTGCCCTGACTCACCTGGGTTTCTCAGAAGACAGCGTCAAGAATGTGCCGCCGGGGCACGTTGTGATTGTTGACGGCGAAACCGTGCGAGTCGAAAAATACACAGAGAGCCCGAAGAAGGCGCATTGCTTCTTTGAATGGATTTATTTTGCGAACGCCGGAAGCACATTTGACGATGCCGGCGTTTACCTGTCGCGGAAGCGGCTGGGTGAAGAATTGGCCAAGCGAGAAACGATTGCCATTGATGAAGACGTCATTGTCGTGCCGGTTCCGGACACGGCGAAGGCCGCCGCCGACAGTATGGCGTTTCAACTTAAGGTTCCATCTCTCGAGGGACTGATCCGCAATCGATATATCGGTCGCACGTTCATCGAAGGCAACAATCGGGCCGACAAGGTTCGTATGAAATACACGCCGCTGCCTGAAATCATGGAAGGCAAGCGCATCCTGCTGGTGGATGATTCCATCGTGCGTGCAACAACATTGAAGGAGTTATTGACACTGTTGAAGGATCGCGGTCGAGCGAAAGAGATTCATGTGCGCATCGCCTGCCCCCCTATTATTGCTCCGTGCTTTTATGGAATTGACATGTCGACCGTGGGTGAGTTGTTTGCTCCCGGCTACATGTCGACGCATCTGATTACTCCGGAAGAAGAGCAGGCAATGGCCGATGCTATCGGCGCGACCAGCCTGAGGTATCTGCCTGTGGAAGCACTGGCTTCGTGTGTGGGTTTGCCGGATCATTCGCTGTGCCAGGCGTGTGTGAACACAGTTTACCCAACGCCAGCCGGTGAGCGAATGTATGCGAAGGCTCTGCAGCAGGTTGAAGTAGAGCGACTGGCGTGTGAAAGTGGCTGCGAACCGGATGAGACGTCGGGCAATCGACAGCGAATCTATGTCTAGCGGTGGAGTTTTCAGGATGCCAAGCCCGTTGTACGCTCCGAGATTATGGATTTCCGTCTAAACCTGCAGAGGCCGGCTCGGGGGAATGAGCGAAGTGGCGACGCAACTCCTCGGGATCCGAATCTCCACTGATTTCCAGCGGCCTTCACGGCGGCTTTGCTGTCTGGCTGCTCGGCCGGGAAGCTGCTGAAAAGTTCTCTACTCGTGATGCGAATTCAGCAACGCCTTCGGGAAGTCTGTACCTGGGCCTGGGCTTTGTGAATAGCGAAGGAAGTTTTCGGAGTTATGTCGTCGGACTCGAGTGAACGGAATCCGAATTCCACAGACGACGCGGGCAGCATGTCCGAACTGTTTCGCGTTGCCGCGCCTTTGATGCTGAGTGCGGGATCGCATTCGCTGATGAACGCAGCCGACCGGATTGTGCTGGCCGGAAGTTCTGAAGCGGCACTGGCCGCAGTGACTCCGGCGTCGATGTTGCACTGGACCGTCGTCTGTGTACCAATGGGAACAATCCTTTACGCCAATACATTTATTTCGCAGTATGACGGAGCGGGTCGCAAAGATCGCATGATGGCTTCGCTGTGGCAGGCCATCTGGCTTTCCCTGGTGACCGGGATTCTACTGCTCGTCTGTCTTCCATTGAGTCGTCCGCTGCTTTCGATGACCGGACATTCGCCGGAAATTGTGGAGTTGGAGGCTCAGTACTTCAACACGCTGTGCGCAGGCAGTCCAGTGTTGCTGATGTCGACGGCCATGAGTTGCTTCTTTAACGGCAGACGGCGTACCTCGGTGGTGATGTGTATCAGTTTCGCTGGTGTGTTTTTCAATTTCGGCATGGACTATCTGCTGGTCTACGGCGTGGGTCCTTTCCCGGTACTCGGCATTCGCGGAGCCGCGATTGCCACTGTGATGGCGCGGTGTTGTGAGGTGCTGATTTATGCCATTCTGATCCTGAGAGAAGCTCGACGGGAGCACTTACCTCTGATGCAGTTTCGATCGCTGGACATGGGACTGCTGCGAAAGTTTCTTCGATACGGAGTTCCCAGCGGACTGCACTATTTTGTCGACAATTCGGGATTTACAGCTTTTCTGCTGATCATCGGAAACCTCAGCAGTGAAGATCTGGCTGCGACGAATCTGGCCTTCAGCGTCAATGGATTGATCTTTATTCCTCTGCTGGGTTTCGGTACGGCCATTCAAACGCTGATCGGGCATCACATCGGCGCACTGAAGATTGCGGCAGCGAAGCAGACCACCAAAAATGCCGTCGTGCTCGGAGTTCTCTGGACCGGCGGCACAGCGTTGTTGCTGATTTTTTTTCCGGAGGTCTGCCTGCGTCCGTTCTTTTTGTTTGCGGATGAGTCCACGGGTCAGGGTGCCGATGTGGCAACGCTGGCTCGCACCGCATCAACACTGCTTCAATTTGTCGCCGTGTATTCTGTCTTCGACGCGCTGGCGGTCGTGTTCTCTTCAGCGTTGCGCGGTGCGGGCGACACTGTTTATCCGATGTTGATTACTTTATTCTCGAGTTGGGTCCTGATGGTGCTGCCCGCGATTCTCATCATGGGATCCCATAATCCCACGATCCTGAAGCTCTGGATCACATGCACTCTGCATATCAGTTTCACAGGACTTTGCATGTGGCTTCGATATTTGAGCGGTCGCTGGCAGCAATTACGACTGGCTCAGGATCCGCTGGTCTGAGTTTTCGTTGCGGCAGAGCCATGAAGTTTCTGGTTTCGCTTTCGGAAAGAATTGACATGAGCACAATGAATCCAGTGGCCATTATCACCGGCGGCGGAACGGGAGTCGGACGCGCCACGTCTATCGCGCTGGCTCGACTGGGGTACCATGTGGTTGTGAATTACTCGCGATCGCAGTCAGATGCCGATGCCACCGTAGAAAAGATTCTTGCCTTGGGCGCGAGGGCGATCGCTGTTCAGGCTGACGTCGCCGATGATGCTGCATGTCGTTCCATGGTTGCAACAACCGTGAATACTTTTGGACGTGTGGACGTGTTGGTCAACTGTGCCGGCACAACGGATTTCATCCCATTTCAAAACCTCGACGAGGTTACCGACTCCACCTGGGAGCGACTCTACAAGGTGAACGTCGTTGGAGCATTTCATTGTGCGAGGGCCGTGCAGCAGCCGATGCTTTCGGCAGGCGGCGGTATGATTATTAATGTCTCAAGTGTGGCGGCGCAGCTTGGACAGGGAAGTTCCATCCCTTATTGCTGCACCAAAGCCGCATTGGATAACCTGACAGTTTCACTGGCCCGGACGCTGGCTCCCAAAATTCGAGTTAACGGAGTGGCTCCGGGGTTTATTGAGGGGCGATGGACTCAAGGCGGCCTTGGCGCGAAGTATGATGGGATTCGAGCGGCCTACGAGAAAACGCTGCCACTTGGACGAGTCTGTCAGCCGGAAGATATTGCGGATGGAATCGTGAGTCTGATGACAGGCAGTCGACTGGTGACCGGTCAAACGCTGACGGTCGATGCCGGGATGATGATTTCCGGCTTTCAAGTGAAGTTCGATTGAGTTTTTCCGATTCTTCGGACGCAACGGCCAGAAAATGAAACTTCAGTCATCGTCCAGCGCCGCAGCGTCCGGCGCGGCAGCGTCCAGCGGCGGGTGACAAAGGGAAAGTGCAATCCCTACAACCGATCACAATTTCCGCAGAAGTGCATTCGGGACATTCGCGAGCGATGACGTCTTCGGCTTTTCGGCGGCCTGTCCGGAAAGACTTCGCAAACTGAGAACACTTTTTTGTTGTGATGTGCGGGAAATCAGCGATAAACTGCTTGATGCCCGGTTCGATTTCTCGTTTTCCTCGGGAATGCGGTGGTTCTGTGTCCGAACGTTCGGGTGCCGAAGCCTCGTGTCCGCCGCAACGCACAGGAGTTTTCCTATGATTTCACGCCGATCGGTTCTTCGCCAGGCGTTGTTTTCCGCCACGATTCTGAGCCTTTTTGTGGCTTCGTCATCCGTCTCTCTCGCGGAGTCGAAGCGGACTGAGGCACGTAAACCCATTCTGAAAAACCCAAAGTTTGACCCCACGGCCGAGCGAGTTGGTCTCTTTGATGGACTTGGCGACGGCCGTCTCGAGACAAAATTCCTTCCCAAGGATTCCACTGGGGGATTCGTGCTGATTTCCAACAATTCCGAACAGCCACTGACGATTGAACTGCCTGATTCCTTCGTAGCCGTTCCGGTTCTCAAACAGTTGGGCGGTGGGCTCGGCGGTGGACTGGGTGGCGGTGGACTGGGTGGTGGCGGTGGACTGGGTGGTGGCGGCGGGCAGCAGGGCGGCGGCCAGAATCAGGGCGCTGGCGGCGGCTTCGGTGGTGGTGGTGGTGGTCAGCAGGGCGGTGGTGGACTGGGCGGTGGTGGTGGTCAGCAGGGCGGCGGTGGTTTCTTTTCGATCCCACCAGAGAAGTCGGTCAAAGTACCGTATGTGTCTGCATGCCTGAATCACGGCAAGGCCGACCCTAATCCTCGCGTGGAGTACAAACTCATTCCCGTCGCGGAATACACCCAAGATGCCGTACTGACAGAATTGATTCGCATGGTCGGAACTGGTCGAGTTGATCAGCACTCTGCACAAGCGGCTATCTGGACTCGTACTGATAACATGTCATGGCAGGAACTGGCAGCAAAGAATCACCATGTCATTGGTGGTGCGGTCGAGTACTATTTCCATCCGTCGAATATCGCTGCGGCTCAGATTATTATGGCGACAGCTGAAGGTCGCGTGCGTGAAGCAGCAAATAATCCTGTATCAAATGAAGCGACTGAGGTCGCTCAGCCACGCGTTCGATAGTCGAGTCCTTCTGCATTTCCCAGGGGTTCACGACGGCCAACTGGACAGATAATCAGAAAAGGGTGTGCTGAGTTCAGCACACCCTTTTTCGGTACACAGATCTCGGATCCGGGCGAAAACGGTCGATCGTCACAAATCCAGGTGACACCTGCTGGCCTGAGCATCTTCTTTTTTCAAGCGTAAAATTGGCTCAGATATCCAGTTGCTTGACGTCCAGAGCGTGCTTCTCAATGAATTCTCGACGGGGTTCCACAGCGTCGCCCATGAGTACTCGAAAGATTTCATCGGCTGCTGCAGCGTCTTCCATCCGAACCTGAAGCAGAGTTCGCTTCTCAGGATCCATACTCGTATCCCAAAGTTCCTCGGAGTTCATTTCGCCCAGGCCTTTGAAGCGGGTCAGCGTCAGGCCTTTTTCACCCAGTTTTCGTAGCTCGCTGAGCAGATCACGCAAGCTGGTGAGTTTGACACTGTCGTCGTCACGTTCCAGCACGAACGGGTAGACAGGTTCGGCGTTGCGAACACCGGCTGGCGTGAAGTCAGCGACGAAGAATCCGTAATCTTTCAACTGAGTAAAGACGTCGTTCAATGTCTTGATTTCGTGCAAATCAACCAACTGAGCTGTTTTCTCAACCTGAGCGACAGGCACCGGAGCTGTAGGCATGTCTGAAGTCGCAACAGTTTCGGTTGGCGCGGGTGGCAGAAGTGACTTTAGAAATGCGTCGGCATCATCGCGTTCGAGGAACCATTTTTCTGAGTCGCCAAACAGCACTCGATACCGCGGCAGCCTGGATTTATCTCCCGCGTTGAATTTCAACAGGTAACGAATATCGATGCCGCGACGCTCGAGAAGTTCGAGCGGATGCTCCATCTGGCCGACCAGGTCACCCAGCTTCTGAAGATTCTCAGCGGCGAACTGCATGCCGTCCGCTTTGACGGTCAGGCGAGTCCCGCTCATCCCAAGGCTGATCAGCTCCGTCATCATCGCCTGATGAGTCTGAACGTATCTCACTTGTTTACGCTGAATAACGCGGTAGAGCGGTGGCTGAGCAATGTAAATATGCCCACCGGCGACCAGGTCCCGCATGTGGCGGAAAAGAAAAGTCAACAGCAACGTACGAATGTGGCTGCCATCGACGTCGGCATCGGTCATTACAATGATCTTGCCGTAGCGACGCTTGCTGATATCCATTTCATCTTCGCTGCCGGCGGGTGACAACCCGATGGCTCGAAAGAGATTGCTGATTTCCGTATTGTCCAGCACCTTGACCAACTGGGCTTTTTCGACGTTCAGGATCTTACCACGCAGTGGCAGAATGGCCTGAATACTGGAGTCGCGTCCGGTGTCCGCTGATCCACCGGCCGAATCCCCTTCCACCAGATACAACTCGGTCGACAGCAGGTCTCGGCTGCGACAGTCTCGCAGTTTCTCCGGCAACCCCCCTGTGGTCAGCGCGCCTTTGCGGCGGACCATGTCACGGGACTTGCGAGCGGCTTCGCGAGCTTCAGCGGCCATCACGGCTTTCGCGACAAGCTTCTTAGCGATTGACGGATTCTCTTCGAGATATTTGTTGAAGCCTTCGCCGAGAACGGTCTGTACGGCTCCTTCGACTTCGGGATTCGTCAGCTTGACCTTGTTCTGCGATGTGAACTTGGGATCGGGCACCCGGACGGACACAATTGCCGTCAGTCCTTCTCGGAAGTCTTCACCCACAGGAACGACGTCCTTGAACAAGTTGCCTGCTTTAGCATAGTTGTTCATCGTTCGAGTCAGAGCGCTGCGGAAACCGCTGAGGTGAGTTCCGCCGTCCGGATTGAAAATGTTGTTGGCGTACGTCCAGACGTTTTCTGTGTAGCCATCGTTGTACTGCATCGCCACTTCCACCACGACATCTTCGGATTCGGCAATGCAGCGAAATACGTCCGATGTCAGAGGAGTCTGCGTTCGATTGAGATACTTCACAAATTCAACCAGGCCGTCTTCGAAATGGAATTCTTCCGTTCGATCGGCACGCTCGTCTCGTAGGGTGATGCGAATTCCGGGGGTAAGGAACGCCAGCTCACGCATGCGACGAGTGAGAACATCCAGTGAAAAGGTCGTCTCAGAAAAGATCGTCGAGTCCGGGAGAAAAGTCAGGCGAGTGCCCGTGGAATCGGCTCGCCCAAGTTCCCGCAGCTCGGATGTGCGGCGACCTTTTTCGAAGTCCATGACCCATGTCGAGCCGCCGCGGCGCACTTCTGCCGTCAGCCAGGCACTCAATGCATTGACGGCCGTGATCCCAACACCGTGAAGACCGCCGGTTCCAACTTTGTAACCGCTTTCACGATTGAACTTTCCACCCGCGTGGATCTCAGTCAGAACAACTTCCAGAGCCGGACGACCGTCACCTTTGACGACATCGACGGGGATTCCTCGACCATTGTCAACGATGGAAATACTCTCATCGACGTTGATCTGAACGTGGATTTCCGAAGCGAATCCGTTCACGGCTTCGTCAATGCTGTTATCAACGACTTCGTAAACCAAATGATGTAACCCCGGCGATCCTGTGTCGCCAATGTACATGGCCGGGCGAGTTCGGATCCCTTCAATCCCTTTCAGATGCTGAATATCGGAGGCATCGTAGGTCTGTTCAGAAGTCGGTTCAGGCACGTTGTGTTCCTAGTAATTTTCAGTTTTCAGTTTTCAAAAGACAGCGTCAGTTTTCAGCTTGTGAGCTCGTCAGATTCAGAGTGATTCCGTATTCTCCTGAACACGAAAAACCGAATTCGGACAACTCGACCCTATCTTGATCTCAAATAACGAATGGCGCGAATTCCGGACTGCGGAAGACTGGTCTTCATTTGCTCCAGTACCGTTTCATGCAAATAGCCGCGAAGCTCTTCCAGCGTCGCGCTGTTTGTGACAACGACTTCCACGACGCCGTCGCGAATCTTGCGAGCCGTGCTGCGGCGTCCCAGTTCAGGACCGACAATCCGTTTCCATTCCGCATCCAGACTTTCTGCCGCCGATCGATTCACCGCGCCCGTGCTGCGAATAAAACGCAGCAGAGCGCTTTTCAGCGTGGAGGGGGATGACAACGGTTCGTCAGACACTTCAGATATCCATATCAATAAGGGTTCTCAGAATTCCGTGTTTTGTGAATGACGTGATGCCGTTCAGTGCAGATTGCGACGTCCTGAACAATGCCAGCTGAACAATGCCAGCTGAACAATGCCACCTGAACACTGCCAGCTGAACACCATCAACTTTCGACTCACCGATCCTGTGAAAGCGGCATGATCACGTACGTGTAGGAATCTTCAACGCGGAATACCGCCGCCGTGTCAGAATCTGTCAACTGCAGATCAACCAGCGTTTCCGGAGTCAGCACTTTCAGGAAATCAGCAACATATTTGGGATCGAATGTAATCTTCACGTCATCGTGATCGTACTCGATTGGCAATTCAACTTTTGATTCTCCGATCGCGCTGGCTTGGCTGCTGAGCGTCAGCAGGGAGCGACCAAACTGAAAGTCCACACCACGACTCTCTTCGTCGGTAATAATCTGAGACTGGCGCACCGCCGCGAAAAAGGGCGAAACCGGCAGCGGTACATTGACGTTTCCACTGCGAGGAATCACATCGCGATAACGCGGGAACCGACCTTCCACGAGCCGACTGTAAACCGTGCAGGCACCGGATCGCATCATCACGTCATTGTCATGAACTGCGATATCGACAAACTCTGCCTGAGGGTCAATCGAGCGTTCCAGCAGCGACATGGCCTTTGTTGGCACTACGGTTGTCCTGGTCGGAGTTGCCGGGCTGCCGGATTTTTCGCAGGCCGCCGTTGCCACAGCCAGACGCCGGCTGTCCGTTGCCGCCAAAGTCACCGTTCCGTCACCGAACTCCAGAAGCAGCCCTCCAAGAGCGTATCGAGTGCTTTCGGTATCCGTCGCAAACGTAGTGCGGCGAATCATCTGACGAAACACCGGGGCAGGGATACGAAAGTAGTTTTCTTCGTTGAAGCTTGGAACCGGTGGAAACTCGCGAGGATCCTCTGATGACAATCGAAACTTGGCAGACGCCGCTTTCAGCGTGATATTCTGCTCGTCAATGATAATATCGAGTTGCTCGTCCTGCAGTTCGCGAAGAATGGACGACGTCTTCTGAGTTGGCAAAAGCGCGTCGCCGGTGGAGCTTGTTGTCACTCCCGCAACCTTGTATCGAATCGCCATCTCCTGGTCTGTTCCGACGAGTTCAACGCCAGAACTGCTGACCGTCATGAAGACGTTTCGCAGAATATCTTTTGGCGTGCGTGACGGCACGGCCGAGGCTGCGATAGAAAATGCCGACGAAAACAATGCCCGATTACAAGACAGCTGCATTTGAGACCCTGCTCCGGAAATCAAATCACTTCACGTCAGAGACCGCCGCAGTCCTTCCTGCGACCCGAAAGACCGAACTCATGTGGATTCAGCCAGACGCTTCTCAACAGACGATTTTTGTGGAACTCGGATTCTAACAGATTTCGACAAGTTCCGGTATGCTCCGAGCCTCCTGTTTACCACCTTCTGTAAAGGTTCGGATCATTCAAAATATCAGCAAAATCAACGCGAATTCTGGAATTTTTCAACACCCTATTCCTGTGTCCGGGTCAACTTCGATGTCGGATTTGTGACGAACGGCCTGTGCCCCTAGAATTCGGATCAAAAACTTGGCGAAGCAAATTCGAATTCGCCACGCGACTTTCCCGTCGCAACCTTCGCTGATGACTTTAGGTGTCCGGTGAGTCACTGGCATTTCAAAGCATTAACGGCCATTCAAACACGATTTCGTTTTCCCAAACATCCGTAAGAAAGCAATATCGCGATGACCAATCGCATCTGGAATTTTTCCGCTGGCCCGGCCGTACTGCCTGAAAGCGTCCTGGAAGAGGCTCGGCAGAACCTGCTGTCGCTGGGGAATACGGGCATTGGCATTTGCGAGCACTCGCACCGTGGAAAGCCATTCATGGCTGTGGCGGCCGAGGCAGAGGCGTTGTGCCGTGAACTGGCTGGCATTCCGGACGACTACGCCGTGTTGTTTCTTCAGGGCGGAGCGTCGCTGCAATTCTCCATGATTCCGATGAACTTTCTCTCAGCCGACCGGACGGCCGATTATCTCATCACAGGAATGTGGGCCGAGAAAGCCCTCAAAGAAGCTAAATCCTGCGGCAAGACTCATGTCGCCTGTTCCAGCAAGGATGCCAACTTCAGCTATATCCCGGACGGTTGCAGCTACAGCGAAAACCCGGCGTATGTGCATTTCACGTCAAATAACACCATCTTCGGGACTCAGTTCGTCACCGAACCGTCGGACATCCCCGGCTCAGCGTTTCTGGCTTGTGATGCCAGCAGCGATATTTTCAGCCGCCCGCTGGACGTTCGAAAGTACGGGGTGATTTACGCGGGTGCTCAGAAGAATCTTGGGCCCAGCGGAGTCACGCTGGTCATCGTTCGCAAGGATCTCGTCGAGGCGGGCAACAAGAATCTGGCCACAATGCTTCAGTACAGGACTCACGCCGAAAATGAGTCGATGTACAACACTCCGCCAACTTTTGGCATCTACCTGATGATGCTGGTCTTCCGATGGATCAAAGCCAACGGTGGACTTGCGGCAATGGAAACTCGCAACAAGGCCAAGGCTGCGAAGCTCTATGATTATCTGAAGCTGAGCTCGCTGTTCAAATCCACGGCTCGCCCGGGCAGCGGCTCCCGGATGAACGTCACATTCGTAACTGGCAATGAAGACAAAGACAACGCCTTTATCAAGGCTGCCGAAGCAAAGGGCTTCAGCGGGCTGAAGGGGCATCGAAGTGTCGGTGGAATGCGAGCCAGTATCTACAACGCGTTTCCTTCGGAAGGCGTTGACGCTCTCGTGCAATTCATGAAGGATTTTGAGGCATCAGCGTGAGCGACGCCGGAAACAACCCTTCTTCGAGGAAAAAAGATGCGGCGGCAGAACCGGTATCCGACCGGTCCTCCGCCGATATCGGGATTGTGTGTACTCATAAGGGCGAGCTGAAGCCTTTCCTCAAACGAGTCGACCGCCAACGCAGTTACACAGAGAAGAAAGTGACTGTGCGAGGCGGGTTTCTCGGTGAAGCCACACGCATCGTGATTGCCGAAGCGGGTGAAGGTTTTGCCACGCATCGAGCGGCAGCAGAACTGCTGGTTGCCGAACATCGGCCCGCCTGGATCTTGTCGGTGGGGTTTAGTTCGTCGTTGTCCGATGAAATAAAGCCTGGCGATATTGTGCTTTCAAACGAGATCAGTGACACGCATGTTAATAGCCTGCCGATCAAGTGTACGATTTCACCTCGCGGCCGAATTCATGTTGGCAAGCTGATTGTTGCCGATCACCATCCGATCACTCCCGCTGATAAATCCACTCTGCGCGAACGCTTCCCCGGGCTGGCGGTTGACACCGGAAGTCTTGCCGTGGCGCAAGTTTGCCAGGAACGAAACGTGCGATTTATGGCGATCCGTGTGGCTGTCGATTCCGTGGAAGAACAAATTCCCGAACAGGCCGCTTCGATGATTTTCCACCCCAACAGCCGAGCACTTGGCTCTGTCCTGGGGACAATGGTCAAAGGCTTGCGCAAGATGACTGAAATGAATTCCTGGCGCGAGCGAACGAATGTCGCTGCAGGAAACCTGGATCGATTTATGGCGGGCATCGTCGAACAGCTCGCCGAGGCGATTGAACGGCAGCGCTTGAGATGACCGGTTGCTCACTGGCGTTTCGCGTCGAAAATTGTGGCAACATAGACCTTGCGGTAAGGGCGTCATAGAATGGGCGCTACGAACAGTCGATAACGCACAGCAGCGGAGGTCAAAAACCACCGAGTAATGCACTCGACTGCGTGGCTTTCTTCCTGCCTCAATTTGACGTTGAGTTCCCTTCATGAGAACTGTCCGCCTGCCGATCTTCGCACCGGTCTCCATGGCCATCGCTGTGGCCACAGTGTTCACATTCTTCACCACGAGTCTCGTCGCGGATGACGTGAACTTCAATCGCGATGTGAAGCCGATCCTGTCTCAGAACTGCTTTCAATGTCATGGCCCGGATGATGCGCATCGATCGGCAGGATTACGACTGGATCAACGCGACGGGGTGCTGAAACCTGCGGAATCCGGAAATATCGCCATCACACCGAATGATCCTGACCACAGCGAGCTGCTGGCACGTGTGACTTCGGACGACGCCAGCCTGCACATGCCTCCCGCAGAATCCGGAAAGGTGCTGACGACGGCACAGATCGAGATCCTTCGTCGCTGGATCAAGGACGGTGCAAAATACGAAGGGCACTGGGCGTTTGAGTTTCCGAAGCATTCGGCGATTCCGACCGTCCCTCAATCGAACGCCGTCCGAATCGGCAATCCGATCGACAACTTCATCCTGTCTCGCCTGCAGACAGAGAACCTGCATCAGTCATCCGAAGCTGATCGTGCGACCCTGATCCGTCGCGCGACCCTGGATCTGACCGGCTTGCCCGCAACGCTCGCAGAGGTCGATGCGTTCCTGAATGATTCGGCCGACGACGCTTACGAGAAACTGATCGATCGATTGCTCGCTTCGCCTCATTATGGCGAACGCATGGCGATTTCATGGCTGGATAACGCTCGCTATGCCGACAGCAACGGTTTCCAGACTGACAGCAGCCGGGAAATGTGGGCCTGGCGTGACTGGGTCATTCATGCTTACAACGCCAACATGCCGTTTGATCAGTTCACGATCGAACAACTGGCAGGTGACATGCTTCCCAACGCGACTCGCGAACAAATTATTGCGACAGGCTTCAATCGGAATCATCGTCTGAACGGCGAAGGGGGACGAATTGAACAGGAATGGTTCGTCGAAACAGTGATTGATCGCGTCGAAACCACTGGCCTGACCTGGCTTGGACTCACGCTGAACTGCTGCCGGTGCCATGACCATAAGTACGACCCCATTTCACAGCGTGAGTTCTATCAGTTTTTTGCCTACTTCAATTCAGTGGAAGAATCAGGAGTCCTTTCCCCGGCCACACAACGCGTGGAAAATACGCCTCCGCTGATGACCATCACGACTCCTGAGCTTGAGGCCGAGAAAGACAGGCTGCAACAGGAAATTGGATCCGCGAAATCTCAACGCGACACGTCACAAGCACAGTTACCCGACCTTCTCGCAGCCTGGGAATCGCATGTCAAACAGCGCAAGACCAAAGTGGTGTGGCAACAGTCCGAATCGCGGTCTGTGAAATCCATCGGCGGTGCCACACTTGTCCGACAGGATGACGGGTCATGGCTGGCGACCGGCCAGAACCCCGCTAACGACGAATATCGAATCGAAATCCCGCTGAAGTCGGATCGCTTATCCGGAATTCTTCTGGAGACGATGCCGGATCCAAGACTGCCGGCCCAAAGCCTCGGCCGAGGCAGCAATGGAAACTTCGTGCTGACCGGCGTTTCTGCGGAACTGCAGGTTGAAGGCCAACCAAATCAGCCGGTTGAGCTGACAAAAGTACAGGCTGATTATGAACAGCCCAACTACACCGCCGCCAAACTTCAGCTCAGTGTGCTTGCGGAAAGCAATCGCCCACAGGCGGGCAGCGGCTGGGCGATTGATGGCAATAATCCGGAAAAGAAGGTGACTCGACGAATCTACTTCGCGCCGGTGACACCGACTGCTGTCCCTGAAAATGCGGTGCTGCTGATTCGCCTGACTCACGACTCGCAGTTTGCTGATCATAATGTGGGTCGCTTCAGGATCTCGATTTCGGATGCCGACACCGATCAGGTGGGGCTCGGCGACGGAGGATTACCGTCAGACATTCAGGCCCTGATCGATCTGGCTTCAGACGCTCGCAGCCCTCAACAATCCGAGCGACTGCAGAATTATTTTCGTGACCAGACTGACAATCCCATTCGCACAGCGCAGACAGCGCTGGCGGCTGCAGAAAAAAGACTGGCGGATTTTCAGGCAAACCTCCCAACCACAATGGTGATGAAGGAGACGGCCAGACGAGAGGCATTTATTCTGACTCGCGGTGAGTACGATCGTCCTGCCGACAAAGTGGAACGAAAGGTTCCCGGTTTTCTGCCGCCCTTGAAAGAAGGAACTTCGAACGACCGACTGGGACTGGCTCAGTGGATCGTCAGCGATTCCAATCCGCTGACGGCACGAGTCTGGGTGAATCGCGAATGGGAGCGATTTTTCGGAACGGGGCTGGTCAGGACCAGCGAAAACCTTGGCTCTCAAGCGGAGTTTCCCAGCCACCCCGCGTTGCTTGACTGGCTTGCGGTAGAGTTCATGCGTCCTGCTGCGTTGCCTGGCGTCCAGGGATCACCTGCCGGATCGTGGGACATGAAGGCTTTGCAGAAGCTGATTCTCATGAGTGCGACGTACCGACAGACTTCCAAAGCCGATCCGCAAAGCCTGCAGCGCGATCCGGAAAATCGACTACTGAGTCGTGGTCCGCGATTCCGCCTTTCTGCGGAATTGATTCGAGACCAGGCTCTCGCGGTGAGCGGGCTGTTGGTCAACAAGATCGGTGGTCCCAGTGTCCGCCCCTACATGCCGGATGGCGTTTGGGACGAAACCAGTAAGTACGGAGATCTTCGCGGCTACAAACACGACAAAGGCGAAGGACTTTATCGCCGGACGATGTACACGATCTGGAAGCGGACGGCGGCACCTCCCAGTCTGCTGCTTTTTGATGCTTCCAGTCGAGAAGTTTGTACGATCAAGCGGTCGCGAACGAATACACCGCTTCAGGCACTGGCGCTGCTGAATGAGGTCACCTATATCGAAGCCGCCAAATCATTGGCCGTTCGGATTATTCAGGAAGGCGGCCAATCGTCCGTGGATCGAATGACGTTTGGTTTTCGACTGGTAACCGGACGCCATCCGTCACAGGAAGAACTGAATGTTCTTTCCGCTGGATTCCAGGAAGATCACGATGCCTTTCTGAAATCTCCCGTGGCTGGTCAGCAACTGCTGGCTGTGGGAGAATTGCGAGCTCCGGCGGATTCTGATCCTTTGGAGCTTGCTTCGTGGACGGTCACAGCCAACGTGCTCCTGAATCTGGATGAGTTCGTGACACGTGAGTAGTGCCTGTCATCCCCTCGGCTTTCAATCCTGTCGCTAAGGTCACACAATGAGGAAGCTCCTTTTCAGCGTTGTCCTGCTCGGGTTGGGATTCGCACGATGGCAATCGTCCCTCACGGCAATTGCGCAGGAGCAGACATCGGAGAGCGCGAAGTCTGTTGATTCTCCGTCGGAAAAAAGTGGCCCGGTCGTGTTCACCACTCAGCAGGACCACCAGAACCTGCTCAAACAACTGGGGATCACGAAGCTACGACCCGGTCGCAATGGCGACGAAAAAGCACTCAACGGGGCCAACTATGACGAAGCCAAAGCCAATCCTTACCCCAATCTGCCGGACGTCCTGACACTGACAAATGGTGAGCCAGTAAGGACCATCGAACAATGGAAACATACTCGGCGTTCTGAGATTCGCGAACTGCTGGAACGTGAAGTGTACGGCCGCGTGCCGGCCAACGTTCCCAGGGTCACCTGGGAAGTTCGTGAGACTCGCGAAATTCAGGCTGGCGGCAAGACGGCGATCCAGAAACACATCGTTGGTGTTGTGGACAGTTCGGCATGCCCCGAGATCAAAGTCAACATTTCGATGTCGCTGACTCTGCCGAAAGATGTGGCCGGTGCCGTGCCCGTTTTGATGAGCTTCGGCTGGACGCCTTTCGAGCCGTCACCGTTCAATTTCGGAGGTCGTGGTGGTCGAGATCGCCCGACGGGCGCTCGTCCGCCAACACGCGAAGACAAGTTGATTGCCGCCGGCTGGGGCTGTGCGACGCTTAATCCAACGACTGTTCAGGATGACTCGGGTGGCTTCCAGCGCAATCCGTATGGCGCTCCGCCGAAGGCCGATGCGCAGCCGGTCGGCGCGGGTCTGACTCGAGGGATCATCGGCTTGACGAATCTTGGCCAGCCGCGCAAACCCGATGACTGGGGTGCGTTGCGAGCGTGGGGCTGGGGCGCGTCGCGAGCGCTCGATTATCTGGAGACAGAAACGGCTGTGAATGCGAAGCGTGTCGGGATCGCTGGCGTGTCTCGTTACGGCAAAGCCGCGCTGGTGGCGATGGCGTTCGACGAACGATTCGGAATGGGATTGATTGCTTCCTCGGGAGCGGGCGGAAGTCGATTGCATCGACGAAATTTCGGTGAGAGTCTCGAGAACCTGGCCAGCTCCGGTGAGTATCATTGGATGGCCGGCAACTTCC
>JANPHT010000621.1:0-1114 GCA_031424595.1 Planctomycetota bacterium | reverse complement strand
ATCGGCAGACTGTCCAGCCGCAGTTGGGTTGAGTATCCTTTTCGCATCCTTGGCTCCTCGAAGATTTGAGTGACGAAATTCCGTTTTGTTGGCCTTTTCAATCAACTCTACGGATTTCCATCTCTTCTTCGAGGGGCCTTTCTCCCTTCTTCCTCTGCATTTCTTCGTGCCTTTCGATTTCAGGACACGCACTAGCTCGATCTGGTACTTGCTGAGCAGTAAATCCCTGAGCAGCCTCTTTGTTTTAGAATGATTCACAGCCTCAGCCGCCCCGCGACAGCCCTCCGGCCAAATGACACAACGACAGCAACATGCGTTAGGAAGCACGGATCATGGACAAAGTCGCGGTCTTCGTGGATGTTCAGAACATCTACTACACGGTCAGAGAAGCGCACGGCTGCCACTTTGATTATCAGGCGTTTTGGAATCAGGTCACCAGCGGCAGAGAACTCGTCTGCGCGTTTGCGTATGCGATTGATCGCGGTGACCCGAAGCAGAGGCAGTTTCAACAGATCCTGCAGTCCATCGGCTTTGAGGTGAAGTTGAAACCCTTTATTCAGCGAAGAGATGGTTCTGCCAAAGGTGACTGGGACGTCGGGATCACGCTCGACATGATCGAATGTGCAGGCAAAGTCGATGTCGCGGTACTGGCATCGGGCGACGGTGATTTCGACCTCGTCGTCAGAAAGCTCCGCGAAGCGCACGATGTGGACGTGGAAATCTATGGTGCCAGACAACTGACGGCGGCGTCCCTGATCAACGCCGCGACACGATTTATTCCGGTCGAAGGCCAATTGCTGTTGTCGAAGTAGGAGTCGCAGTTTGTGTGCGAGTCACGTTCATGTTCAGTTCAGGCGGCCGCGTAACGAAATTGTAAGTCACGCAATCAGTTCTTCAACGACAGTCCCATGAACATCAGTCAGCCGAAAATCTCGACCCGCATAGCGATAAGTGAACTTCTCGTGGTCAAAACCGATCAACTTGAGAATCGTTGCATGAAGATCATGCACATGGACATTCTTTTCAACCGCCTTAAAGCCAAACTCATCGGTCGCTCCATGAACGTATCCGCCCTTGACACCGCCACCAGCCATCCACATGGTAAAGCCCCAGT
>JANPHT010000620.1:0-4747 GCA_031424595.1 Planctomycetota bacterium | reverse complement strand
ACTGCACCTGGAGTCAACGCTGCGAACTCCTGGACGGCCAAGGCAATCCCAATGAGTCAAGTGAAATCCAACGCAACCCCAATCCGAGCGAACACCAGCATTTCGGGATTGTCGAACTCAATTAACTGGACCTGTCCCCGTGTTTCCCGTCTATTCAAAAAGGGAAAAGGCAGAGCGCAACTCCTTTTTGAATCAATGATCTGCGTTTCCTTACGCATTTCCTTTGTCTCTTCTGTTACGCCAATCCCGACGATAGAATGATGACAATTGTTTCGACGCTGGTTCCGGGCATTTGTGGGTTTGGCGTCGGAATATGACTCAAACAGGATGACGCGATGATTGCCATTCGACAGATCCACGAACAGTTGGCCAGTATGATCGAAGTTCCCGTCGAGATTCGAAATCGACGAACGGAAGTCATTTTTCTGGTCGTGGATGGCGCGACGGAATCACCGAATGAGGATCCGGACGGAATGGATTTGACTGCTGATCAATTCTTTGGGGCATTGCCAGATTTTCCTGAGCGTGCGCCGCAGGGTGAATTTGAGACTTGACTGGAACTGCGGTAATGTTCCTGTTGGATACAAACGTCTGCATCCGCTTCCTTGAGGGTCGAAGCGAGAGACTTCGACAAAAGTTTCTGTCCGTCCCCAAATCTCAGAAATGTCTGTGCTCAGTGGTTGCTGCCGAATTGCTGTTCGGGGCTGCCAAGTCCAAACGCAGAGAGCAAACTCTGGGCATTTTGATGCCATTCATTCAGCGATTTCAGCTGGTGGATTTTGATCTGAATTCTGCTCTCCACTTTGCCGAGATTCGAGCCGACCTGGAGATTCAGGGACGTCCCATCGGTCCGTATGACCTGCAGATTGCCGCCATTGCTCGGGCAAATGGAATGACTCTGGCGACTAACAATGTCGCTGAGTTCGGACGTGTCTCGGGGCTTCTTGTTGAGGATTGGGAGCAAGGCGATTGACAGTCGATTTTCTGTCACCTTTTTGCTCAAGCAAAGAAAAGGGACCAACTCATTTCTGAATCAATGAGCTGCGTCCCCTTACGCTTTCCCCTTCCATTCGCTGAACGACGCCCACGTCCTTCTTCATGCACTGCTTCGCGTTTGCGGCTGCTAACGCGGTCTCTTTTTTGGTGACATCCAAGCAATCGGAAATGACCGTTCCGGGTCGCTTGAAACTGAAAACAATTGCGAATGACCGCAAGAATTGCATTTGTAGATCGAGAAGCCGCCATTTCCATCTGACCCGATACACATAAGTCACATCCAGACTCCAGTGACATGTTGTTTCTATTCCCCAGTGTCTTCGAACAGCCTTGGAAAACTGTTCGATCCCAAGAGGCAGACTGCTGATAAAATATCGAATGTCGATTCGTTCTTCGCCCTTGATGAGACTCGTATACACAACCACGCCGATCGTCTTCAGGCCCTTCCACCGAGACGTTCCAGTGAACGCATTGGGCACTTCAAACTGCAGATACGTTCGTGAGTCTGTGCGACCATGCGCCTTCTTCGAAGACTCTTCAAGGCGTTCCGAAGGAAGACGTGCAAAGTCATCACTGATGTTCTCCTCAACACAATTCATCACTTGCTGAAAGAGTCCGTCCTGATTGGCTTTCAACGCCAGAATGAAATAGGTGATCGCGGATCCTCGAGCTCCCCAAAATGGCAAATGACTTCACTCAGTCCAATAGTCGCAACTGACCGTGGCATGAGTTTCGCTCCATAGCATGCGATAACAATTCGTTTGCTGCGGAGGTGTCCTCTAAGCCCCGCAAAGCGCAACCCCCTATGTTGCTAAATTGGCCCAATGTGCGAGATGGCCTTGTACTTTGTTGTACACATCAGCAGTTTGACACTGACTAAAGTCGGTTCTATGATCGAATGCATGTGCAGCAGGCTACAAATGGTTCTGCGAGCCAGGATTTCACTTTGTCCCAAACAGCGTCAGGGACTTTGCCATGCTTTGGCTCGGATTGCGAATGTCGGTGCATTTTCGTGCAGCAGCTTTGCTGTGTGTTGTGGTTCTTCGTCCAGGTGCCGTATGCGGTCAGGATACTGAACAGGCGACGCGACAATTTGCCGTTGCCGTCGGCTTTCAGAATCAAAAGCTGTACGATTCAGCGATTGACGAATGGAATACATTCCTGACCAGGTTTCCCGGGGACTCTCGCCTCGACAAGGCAACGCACTATCTTGGAACTTGTCAGCTTCAGGCAAAGAAGTTTCCGCAGGCCGTGGTTTCGTTTGAATTGGTCCTTAAGAAGTATCCGCAGTTCGAGTTAATGGACCAGACAATTCTGAACGTCGGCACAGCGCATTTCAGCTTGGCACAGGAGTCGAAGAAATCGGAAGACTATGGGCGGGCGGAAATGTACTTCACCCGACTTGCCAATGAGTTTCCGAAGAGTGAATTTTCCGGAAGAGCCTTGTTTTATCGCGGTGAGAGTCTGTATCACCAGAATAAGTTCCAGGACGCGGCCGACGCATATAAGGAACTGTCCCGGACTTTTCCGAAGGACGAATTTCTGCCGGACGCGATGTATGCTTTAGGCATCTGTCAGGAAGCATTAAAGCAGACCAGCGATGCTCAAACTACGTTCGACGCCTTTCAGAAGAAATTCCCGAAGCACGCGCTGCTGACGGAAGTCCGCATGCGTCAGGGCGAATGCCTTTTTGCCGAACAAAAATTCGCTGAAGCTCAAAAACAGTTTGAACTTGTCAGCGCAGTCAGAGAATTTGCACTGGCCGACACGGCTATGTTGCGACAGGCTCGTTGCCTTTATGAGCTCAAGAAGTTTGATGAAGCGGGTGCTGTCTATTGGAATGTTCCGCGTCAGTTTCCGAAAACAAAGCACTACGACACGTCTGTACTGGCTGGCGCGAAATGCTATTACCTGGTAGGCAAGTACACTCAGGCACGGCAGGGCCTTGAAAACGTAGCCAAACGTAATGGTTCCGAGGCTGCGGAAGCCAGCCAATGGATTGCTCGTTCGTTGCTCAAAGAAAAAAAGCCTGCGGAGGCTCTGGCTGTACTGGATGCTGCGGTGGCGAAGCATGTCTCGAGTCCGGCGTTTTCACAACTGGTTCTTGCGCGAATTGATGCGTTATATGAGCTACCCGGTCGGCGAGCCGAGACGATTCCTCTTTACGCGGATTTCGCTCAGAAGTATCCCACTGATGAATTAGCCGCCCAGGCACGCTATATGTCGGCTCTCACGGCGCTGGATTTGGGAGATCATGCAGCGGCGAAGGCCAATGCCGATGTTTTCATTCAACAATATCCCGGTGACAAACTCCTGCCCGACGTTCAATTCATTGCGGCAGAGTCAAGATTGCTTCTTAAGGAATACAAAGACGCCGAGAGATTTTATCGTGAATTCCTGAAGACGCCCGAACATGCAAGTTCTCCGCTTGCAAGGGTTCGACTGGTACTGGCGATGCAACTTGCGGGGCGGCACGAAGACGCTTTGAAGGAGATTGAAGCCACACTGAACGACTTAAAAGATCCAACTCTGAAGAGCGAAGCACTTTCGATTCGTGGTCGAAGTCTGGTCGCGGTGGAGCGGTTGGAGCAAGCTGCGGACTCCTTCGAGATGTCATTGAAGATGCAGCCAGATCGCGATCAATCTGATCAATCGCTGCTCAACCTTGCTGATGTGTATCGGCGATTGAACCGCGTGAAGGATTCGGCCTCGCAACTAAGCCAGATTAATGACAGATTTCCCAAAAGTGTGCTCAGAGAAGAAGCGACGTTTCGGCTTGGTGAGTTAGCCTATTCGCAGAACGAGTTCGATCAGGCGATTGCTCAATACACCGCCGTGGTGAGAAACTGGCCTACCAGCACTTTTTCCCCGCATGCCCAATATGGTTTAGGCTGGTGCCTCTTCAAGAAAGGCGATTTTTCCAACTGCGTCAAAGCAGTCAAAGAGCTGCGGCAAAAACACGGTCAATCGGAGGTCGCTGCAAAGGCAGCTTACGTGCAGGCGATGGCGGAATTCCAACTCCAGCAGTATTCCGCAGCGGAGTTAAGTGTGAAGAGTTTCCTGGCTGCCAAGCCCGCGCCGAACGATGGCCTGGATGCTCAGTACCTTTTGGGACTAGTGCTGGCCGCACAGCAGAAGTTCAAGGACGCCTCCGTGGCGTATGCTGCGATTCTGACGACCGATTCAAAGTATGCAGATGCGGATAAGGTACTTTATGAGTTGGGATGGGCCTATTCTGAACAAGGTCAGCAGAACGAATCAATCGCCGCATTTGAGCGACTGGGGAAAGAGTACCCGAACAGTCCCCTGGCGGTGGAGAGCTTGTTTCGAGTTGGTGAATCGTATTACGACGCTGGCCAGTATAACGAGGCTGTTAAGGCTTATTCGGAAACCTATGCAAAGGCGGGAGCGGCAGAACTTGGCGAAAAGGCGGCGCATAAGCTGGCATGGAGTCATTTTAAGGCGGACAGGGTTTCCGATGCTGCTGTTGCGTTCGCGGCTCAGTTGAAGAGTTTTCCTGCCGGAGCGTTAGCGGGAGATGCTCAGTTCCTGCTTGGAGAATGTCACTACAAACAGAAGCATTGGTCCGACGCTTTGCAGCAATACAAGTTGGTCATAGCCGCTCAACATCCGACCTATCAGGCGCTGGCGATTTACCGATCCGGAGAATGCGAAGCGGCTCAGGAGCAATGGGAAAATAGCCGGAAGTTTCATCAGCAGGTACTTGATGGATTTCCGGAGTTCGAACTCA
>JANPHT010000619.1:0-1720 GCA_031424595.1 Planctomycetota bacterium | reverse complement strand
GCGACATGGCCGTCGACGTCGAAGTTTTGCGGTCTCAAAACCGCCACTCCTAGGCATCGGCACGTCAAGCAGCACAACGGCGAACGCTTCGTCCCGTACCGCCTGGATCGCTTCCTCTGCAGAGTGAGCTTCGACAAGGTTCTGGCCCAGGTCTTCGAGAATCGTCCGCAACGAAAGTAGATTGGCCGGTACATCATCCACCAAAAGGATGCTGACCTTCTCAGCAATACGGTCCGGAAATACCGACATTTTTTTAACACCTTGCCGAGGAGGATCATCGGTTCAACCAGTATTATCGCAAGCGTCGGCTGTCGAGAAGTGCGCTCAGTTTTTACTGCGGGGCTCACATTCTACGAGTGCCGTGAAACAACACAAGCAGTCAGACTGCCCGGCAATTTGGAGAATTGGTTCCCTTGGATTTCTGAATCACGAAGTGCAGAAAAAAATAACGCAGTTCTCCGGCGATAACGTAAAAATAACTTCACCAATCGGCTGAACACTTCCTCGCAGCCATCCAGCATAAAGTGTGCCACGACGAAATATTGAAACAAACGATTCACTCGTGGCGAACAATCCAATTGCGGAGGGCTGTCGCAAGCATGAACTGCCAGGAAAAAAAAATCGTTCTGAAACAGCTCGCGTGCAGGCACTACGCCGCTTATAAACGTAGTGGCACGTTGATTGCTTTGATTGCGATGAACAATCATAAAAATCACGCGAGCGGAATCTGCGGTTCCGATCTGCACTGGCTCAATGAATTCATGCCAACCATGGAAAAAGCGACATCAAGATTCAATCCGAGCTTTCTGATGACAAGGTCCTGTTTCTTTCAGATATCTTCCGTTGCATTAAGGTTGTCCTCAAGCCTTGGGGGCGGGACTCAAAATCGATCATTCTGGTCGCTTGCGGACCATCATGTTGTCTCCAAAGCAAGAGTGAACAGACTTCCGGAAAGCATGGCACTAAAGCTCGATTTCTATCGAGCGTCAGGTGGCAGAAGCATACTGGGCGTTCAAAATGAATGAACGGACAGGAGTCAACGAGTCAGCACGACGCGTCGAGCATTGTGATATAGCCACGTTCCGGCGAGCGTGGCTATCACTATCACAGCCTCCTCTATTTCCCGGCGTCCTTTAACTTTTGTCCGACATTCTTCATGGCTTCGCCAGTCTTCCGGGCGACTTTTCCTGCAGCCTCTGCCGTTTTATCGGCCGCATCCTTAGCAACTGCTGCGGTCTTATCGACGGCCTTTTTCACATTCCTTGATACGTCTGCCATTGCATCAATCCTTATTCTGATAAGCAAAAGAAGTTTGGGACACTTCATGAGATCAGCTGCACATTACATACCACCGCGACGCGACTATAATTCGTTAAGAGCGGGGCAACGCCGGCCGAACTTGCTGGAGGATCTCCGGCTTCGGGAAAACATCGCGATCGTTGATCATGAATTAGACTTCGGGCTGTCCGACATTGTCGAGCAGTGTCTCCCCGGCCTCACGAGCTCTTTCTATTTCCTCGACTAATGCCGTCACTTGCGTCGTCTGACTCATGTCCCTGAGTTCCGGATCTCCGCTGGACTTCTGGAGCCCCATGCTCGTACAGATTTTCTGGAGCATCTGCATGTTCCTGGTGATTTCCTGCTCGGATAACAAACAGATTTGCAGGGTCAAATGACCCCAATGTTCTTGTCGCCTGGACTGAAGGTTCTGGTTCATCAG
>JANPHT010000618.1:0-2406 GCA_031424595.1 Planctomycetota bacterium | reverse complement strand
GCGAGTGATCGTCTGGTCGATATCCGAGTCGCCAATCTCATGCAGACTTTTGCGGACCGGGGCGATGGAACTCAGCTTCGCAAGACTCACCGCCGCATCATCCCCGTGCAGCCTCATGTGCTGTTCGGCAAGACTCTTGAGGAATCGACAACTGTCTTCCTTCAACGCTCTTTGTTCAAGCAGGATGTCCTCCAGCCCCGATGATTTTCGGAACACCCAGGACTGCATGGCGGCGATTAACGCTGACTCATTGATCAGCCCCATTTGAAGTCCGAGGACTCCGACCAGCAAATTGCGATCCGACGAAAAAACACTCATCTCGGGGTTCCTTTAGAAAATCGCTCACGCACTTTATAGGCTTTTCCACTACCAAGCGTAAGGGCATTGCGTCACTATTCCTATGACGTGGGACGCTGATCGATCGCGTATGTGGAGAAGGCTGATTTCTGCAAATGACACGGGTGTGTCACATACTGCTCATGCTGATTGAAGGCCACTACGACAGCAGCAAGGGTCGATCCTCCAAAGAATGATGCTGCGAGGTGTTGCTGACGTTCAGGAACAGCGTCGAGGGCTTGCTGATTCTCAGGAAGTCAGTCCTTCAGAGTTTTTGCGATGACGGAATCGATCCGCGCGGATCGCCCACGCTATACTGATAGAAGCTTTCGGCGTGGCTCAATACTGAAAACTCCAATGGCCGATCATAATGGCACTGGGCCGTTTGCTTCTACTTTCGCTGGAGACACGACCATGACAACGACTCGTCGCGATATTCTGAAAGCCTGCCTCGCCGGGGCAGTAACATCGACAGTTCCGCAAACAGGCTGGCTGTTTGCAGACGAGAAAGGCGGACGTCGAATCAAGCTGCCGGTCGCGGCCGTTGTGTCAGTGTACACTCCCGGCAGCCATGCGGATGTCATTGTCGGTAAGATCCTTGACGGCTATCAACAGGATGGCGGGAAAGGACCCGATCTGGAAGTTGTGTCGGTCTTTACTGACCAGGTTCCCGCTCAGGACATGAGCCGCGAAAAGGCTGCGAAGCACGGGTTTCGAATCTCACCAACAATTCACGACGCGCTGACGCTGGGCAGCGAAAAGCTTCAGGTGGCTGGAGTTCTTTGCATCGGAGAACATGGTGATTACCCCAAAACGCCGGACACCGATCAAAGGATGTATCCGCGGCGACGATTCTTCGATGACGTTGTCGGCGTGTTTCGCGAATGCGGTCAGGTTGTGCCCATCTTCAATGACAAACATCTTGGTTACCGGTGGGAAGATGCGAAGGCGATGGTCGAGACCGCTCGTGAATTGAACATTCCCTTCCTTGCTGGCTCATCGTTGCCGCTTGCATGGCGCATGCCACCCTTCGAATTACCGCGCGACAGTGAACTGGAGGCGGCGTTGACGATCGGCTACGGCGGATTCGAAGACTATGGATTCCATGCCCTCGAAGCTCATCAGTGTCTGCTGGAACGAAGACGCGGAGGCGAAACCGGAATCACGGCAGTCCGCGCGTTACGGGGCGACATGATTCGAACGTCCGAACTGGCTGGTGACTGGTCGACAGAACTCTTTGCTGCCGCACGTCGTCAGATGCCCGGTAATCCAGAAGATACGAAGGCGTGGAATCCGGGTGCTGATTCGGCCGTGTATCTGCTGGAGCACCGAGATGGACTGCGCTCTGCCGTCGTGATGGCGAACGGTCTTGCCGGACATTTTTCGACCGCACTGCGGATCAAGGGCAATCAGCAGCCGATGGGAACGTGGTTCAAGCTTCAGGAAGGGCCACCGTACGGTCATTTCGCTTATCTGCTTCGCGCCATCAATGAGACAATTCATACTGGCAGAGTGGCTTATCCAGTGGAACGCACATTTTTGACCACTGGAATCCTCGATCGTGTCATGCAAAGTCTGGCTCATGATGGCCGTCGCTATGAAACTCCGGAACTCGCGATCAGCTATTCCGCCCAGCACTGGCCGTTTGCGAATCACACCGATTCTCCGCTCCAATTGCCCGTGGATTGAGTTCAGAACCTTCAGAATCACCAGAGGACGTTGAGTTCCTTCGCAGGGTGCAGCCCATTCTTTCGAGGCTCGTGGATGTCGGTCCAGCCGATCGTCAGATCGCTGGCAGAATCGATTTCGGAATAGATAATCGCTTCGTGGTCAACCATTGGACGTAAGCGGCGGCACTATTTCGCAGCCCCGTGGTCCGGGGTGTCGGCGAACAGATCAAGCAATTGCAGCCGAGTGGCCAGCAAACGCTGCGCCAGAACCTGCGCGACTCGCTTCATCAACACGTAACCAAGATCTTTTTCGCAGGTACACAATTCCTGTAACCGCTTGCCAGAGAGTGCCACGAGAACGCAATCCTCTGCGGTCGTCCCGGAGGCTGTCATTTTTCCG
>JANPHT010000617.1:0-13756 GCA_031424595.1 Planctomycetota bacterium | reverse complement strand
ACATCCACGCCGAGGGATATCCGGCGGCCGAAATGAAACACGGTCCCATCGCATTGGTCGATCAGCAGACGCCGAGCGTGTTTGTGATTCCTCGAGGAGGCATCTATCCAAAAGTTGTCAGCAATATGGAGGAAATTCGAGCCCGCCGTGGCCCGGTAATCGCCATTGCCTGTGAGGGAGATACTGATATCGCCAGAATTGCCGACGACGTGATCTATGTCCCGGATGTGGAAGAGTACCTGCAGCCTCTGGTCTGCGCCGTTCCACTACAGCTTCTGGCATATCATGTCGCTTTGCTTCGCGGGTGCAACGTCGATCGCCCTCGCAACCTGGCGAAAAGCGTCACTGTCGAATGATTGTCTCAGGTGATATGAAAACCCTTCGCGACTCAGCGCTTTCAGATTGCTGAGTCGTCGCGTCGAGACTTAGGACTGGTCCTGACGATTCGAAACTTCGCTGAGACGGCAGGCATATGATCTTAGATTTGTACCTTGGCCAGATAAATGCAAGTCTTCTCTTCATGTGAAGAGTAGTAACTGACCCACAAGAAACCGTCATGCAGCACCATGCCGGCATAACTTGTGTCTCCACCGGACGGTAATTCCAGGCATTCAGTCATCGTTCCTTTTTCTGCGTCAATCCAGGACAAGGCGGTGCGAGTTTTTGGTGCGTGAAGACGGGTCGCGGCCAGAATTCGGCCGTCGGGCAACTGCACCATCTTGGGGCCGCCAATACGATGCGGAAGTTCCTTCCACTGCCATTCTGTAAATGGCGGCCGCGCACGGCCCAGAAGTCCTTTCTGCGAACCCGTCTCGCACCGCAGCAGGCACAGCGCCGAGCCGTCCTTCATGAAGAGAATGCAATCTTCACCAACTCCATTCGGCACATTGATTTGCTTCACAATCGGCTCAAACGTTGCCGCATCCTGACTCTTATAGAGTCGCAGTGTTCGAAGGTTGCGATCTCGATCCGTACTATAGCCCATAGAATAGGCGGTGTTACCATTCCATTGGACTCGCCAGAGCCAGAAGCCGGGATCGCCAATTTCTCGACCTTCGCTCCAGGCCTTGCCCTTGTCACCAGATATCCAGGCCATCGAATGGTATCGCACGGGCTTTTCCGCCTGCATTGCTGCTCCGTTCAGAAGGAAACGCCCATCAGGCATGACGCAAAGTTTCGCATCTCGCAGGTCGTCTGTTGGATGAGAGATCTCGGCAAGAGATGTCCATGTGACAGCATCCCGCGAAGTAAGGATTCGCAACTTTCCATCAGGGGATACGTGCTTGCTGCCTTCGCGGAAGACGCAGTACCAATTTCCTTCGTGATACAGCAAATCGGTAAATGCATTGTGAGCCGCCGCATCCCAGATTCGACGGACTTCCAGAAGTTTCAGCGGATTATTTCGACTGTCCTGAACTTCATATGGCAGCGTATTGGCCAATGCCACCACGGCCCATGCCGTGGCCGTTATTGAGATAAATTGATCTTTACCGTACGGAAAACCAGATTCATAATACGTCTGAATCGGCTTCGCGTGCGTCGCGACATGCCACGTTCCGTCCGCCTGCTGAGTCTGAATCAAGTATCGACAGCCGGAGACGATTGCCTCGTGATCGACGGGCAACTTTCCAGCATCCTCCAAGGCCGTGAGCACCGTTGCGGTGGCATACGCATCGGAGGTCATGCCATCTGTCTGTGACCACCCGCCGTCGCTGTGTTGCCTTTCCAGTAGTGACTTGACCGCTCTGTTGGTCGCCGCTTCCGAGGCTTCTATGTAGGGATATGATCGCAGTTGAAACACTCGATCCTCGGTGTCGTATGGTTCCGTCTCCAGAATCCATTGCGCAGCAGCCTCGCGGCGAACTTGACTATCGGCCGCCTGGTCGTCGGTCCCAAAGTCTGAAAGTCCGCGTAACGCAACGTAGGTCGATGTAAAAGAGCTGCCCATCGAAGGCAGGCGTGCACTGCTTGGCGACCATCGCTTTTCATTCTTCTGGTAGTTGAGAAGATAATGCGTTACCGCCGTGGTTGTTTCATCCGACTTCCATTCGCCGTCGCCAAGGGCCCACAAAGCATAGCCTGCTGTCATGACTTGGCCCCCCTGTCCTTTGCCCGCCACGTATTCCATCTTGCCGTTGTTCAGATGATCCCAGGTGTGCTGAAGTTGGCGCTGCAGAATCATCCTGTCGATTACAAAACCATGCTTCGCAATGTTAGCCAACGCAATAACAGGCATCGCCTGGTTGTGACACGTAAAACATTTGCGTTCTTTCGCCGATTCTATTGCCCCGGTCTGTATCGGAAGAATCGCCTTCTGAATTGCAGCCCGTATGATTTTTACAGAACTCTCAGAAGCTGCTTGAGGATTCTCAGAGAATGCAGACTCCACTGTCGACTCATCAGCGACCGAAACAGAACACCAAACAAGCATCAGCAGGAGCAATATGCGATAAGACATCAGGACAGCCTCTCATAGATTCCTGAACAATGGGATTCGGCAGGCAATGCTCGCCGACTGAAGCAACGACCGTAACAACATCAAACGTCGTCGTATTGCCGGCAACTGTTGTGAGTGAACTGCAGAAATTCTGATACGTCGTGATTCCCAATCTGCCGCGTGGGTGTTTAAAGCCGAGTCGTTGCGTAGAAAGTTTGCAGCCCCATCCACATCAGGGTTGCCGTAAGCAGACTTAATCCAATCACAATTGTTCCAACCATTCTGGTGCGTTTGAGTTGCCACCACATAAAGAGACCGGACAATCCCCAGCCAACCATAGCGATCGCCATCGTATCAACGGCGACCGACCAAAACATCCGTCCGTTCCAGTGTGGCGGCTGGCCGTGCGATGTATGCATGCGAAGCAAGAACTGCCGCAGTGGAATGCCATCATCTCCGGCAAAGCGATTAATATCAACGTGGCCATCTTTCAGCACGTAGGTCACACGGGCCGGCTCATCATTGACGTTGGCGATGAAATTGAGCTTTGTCCACCCAAATGGCTGAGGCTTGCCTTTGAGCTGTTTGCCTGCGTTTAAAAGGATCTGTGTTGCCGTCTCCAGAGCTTGCTCCTGAGGATCAGAATCCAGCTGAATGGAGTTGATGCTCTCAAGCAGGCGTTCTGGCTCATCGCTGTTCTTTGGCTGAGTAACAATCCATGATGACTTGGAAATCGGATCAATATAGACGACATGCTGGCCGTCAGCATCTTTCATTTCAAACATCAAGTCATTCGTGAATTCCGCTCCGTGATCGGAGGAGAGTTCGATACGATTGTCTTTGCACTCAGCTTTTATGGCTTCTACAACCCGCAAAGCAAGATCGTCAGGTCCTGGAAACTCTGATACCGGAGACTTGTCAACCACTTCGCTGCCCACCCGCTGAATGCTGACTCGCGGAAACAATCCGAAATGATTGAACATCGCTCCAGTAACGCCGTACATAATTACCCACGGCAACAGGAACAGGCCGGAATAAAGGTGGATTCGCCGAATCAAAATACTGATTCGAGTGCCAACTGATCGCGGTCTGTGTTCATGCGCCGGTGTATCCTCCCGCCATTTGTTTTCAACGGAATCGGCCAGAACTGGATCCGCGTTGTTCATCATTTGCTTTTCCATGTCTCGGTTCACGTTTTAAGGACTGATGAGTCCTTGCCGTAACTTCTGGCCACAATGCCAGCATCCTTCAGCCGTGAATGATTATCTAATCCTGAACTTGCGATTGGTAGTTCAGATTTGGACCGGCGGTTACAAATCTGAGATGCAATCCGGATCGGACTGATTTTCGCGTGAGACTTCGTTCGGTGCCTTATATCCGAGGCAACCGCTGGCTCTTCGCTTTACTCCGGCAAGACGGGAGTGACTGCGAACACCCAAATCAGTGAGGCATTCGCCAATTCGAAGTCGTTATCCGTGCCGACGAGCAGAGTTCGCCGACCATCGGCCAGAACAGGGCCAAAGGTCAATCCCTCGATCTTCTCCGGCATCGATTCTCCTGCAAGGCCCCATTGTTCTTCCAGGAGATCAAGGAGAACATGTCGGCTGACAGGAGTGATGTTTTGGGAAAGATCATCGGCTGGAAGGCGCTTTTCCCTGGCCACATCTGTTGCACCTTCCAGATTGATATGAATAAGTTTTCGGTACCTCGCGTCCTTGCCCGCGTGGCTGTCACGCTCAAGAACGATATACTCGTCGGGTCCGTATGCCAACAGTTCGCTGTTACCGTTGTCGGTGCTATCCATCTGGTACACGAATTCTCGAGTGTCACCGCTGTTGATATCAATCTGAACCAATCGACAGTTGCGACCCAAAACCATGCCATCTTCAGTGCGATTGCTGTCCTGCAGGAGTGAGCTCTGCATCAGGCCGACAAGGTACCGGCCGTCGTGGGACACCGCAAGACACTCCATCCCGCGGTTTGACGCTCGACCCACGTGATTGTTTTGATTTTCCTTCTTCTTGTCCGCATGCGGATTCTTAACCAGGAAATGTTCGGGCACCTTGAACCGTCGATGTTCCCGACCGTCCGCGCCGAAATGGATCAGCACAGGTCCATATTCATCTGACACAAACATCCCACCATCTTGTGCGAAGCGAAAACCTTCCGGGTCAAGGCGATGGCTGAGTTTTTTTGTCGCTTCGATAGCCGCGGAAGAACCCGTAAACTGTCGCGACTGACTGTCAGTCAACAACGTTGTCCGGATGACCTTTACAGAAACCGGCAATGCCGATTCAGACTCAATCCGGATTTCCAACAGCTGAACTCGGCAAGGATAACCGACGGCCCCGTCGTCTGGGCCACGATCCGACAACGCAGCGTAGATGTTGCCCTTCCCCGAAAAATCAAGAGCTGAGAAGCCACCCAACCGATTTCTCGGTTCTCCGTTTTCCAGAAGAGCCGCATCACCCGATAAGTCAGAAGCATCTCCAGGAATGCTGGCGGTTCCGATGAATTCAATTCGAGGACTCTCGTGCCCCAAAAGCGACGGTATCGCAAGAAAGCCTGAAAGAAAAAAAACCACCTGGAAAAGTAGCCTCGACAACAAGCTCACGCGCTGCTCCTCAGCAAACGAAAAAGACTGGAATTGTCATCCTTCAGGAATCGACTTCAGCTCGATCTTCAATTGTTAAGATCATGTCGCAGATTGTTAAGAAACAGTGAAGGCGGTAGTGCCTGCAACCGCAGCGGAATAAGAATACTAAAAATCACGCCTGTAGAATCTGTTCGGCGGAATTCATTCCAGTCAGCTGAGTCCATGCCAATCGCAGTCGTTGACAAACGTTGTCCGGGCATTCAATGTCGAATTCACGTCCCTCTATTCGGCTGACCGGAAGCAGTCCGACTGGAGTGGAGGAAAGGAAAGCCTCGTCAGCCGACTCCAATTCAGAAAGCGAAATCGCGCGGCGTTCAAATGGGATCTCCAGAGTGCCAGCCAGTTCCTCAACGATCTCGCTACTCAGGCTTCTCAAGACTCCACGGTTTGATGTGGAGATCCGTCCCTTGTGCACAACATAGAAACATGATGTGCTGGTTTCAGTCACGAACCCGTTGTGGTCGAGCAGCAGAGCTTTACTGCCCAATTCAAGCTTTGAAGCCTGCTGATCGGCAAGCCACCAGTGCAGTCTGTTACGTACTTTGTAAGCGACTGGAAAGCATTCGTCAGGAATCTGACGAATGGCTGGTATTCGCAGTCGAATGCCGCCCTCAAGACCATCCTTCCAGAGGTGGAATGGCAGTACGAACGTGTGCACTACGGTTGTCGTCTGATCGCTTCGCCCAGCCAGATAAGTGGCATTCGATCCAGCCGTCGAAAACAGCACAATCCCCAGATCATGCTGCTTGTTGATCAGAGTCGAATTATGTTCAACTGTCACCTGAACGGCCTGAATGAGTTCATCTGCAGACCATGGCCGAGGAAACTCCAGCGCCGCCAACGATTGCATTAACCGCCCGATGTGTTGTTCGATCCGAAATGGCTGATGCCTGTAGGTGCGAGCCATCTCGGTGACAGACGCACCTGCAACAACTCCCAAATCCCAGACCGGAACAGCCGTCTTTGAAAACGGCTGCACGATCCCGTTGATCCAGGCAATCGGTTGGTCTGTCATGAGTCAGTTTTTTTCAGAAGCTTGGTTGCACCATTGCTGCGATGTCCCACTCATCTCCATTCGATCGCTTTTTCGCAAGGCCCGCGAGCGAGAGCCAAATCCTTAGTATTTGGCGGCCCCAATTCGGTTTCGGACCAACTTGGAGGTCATCGCAAAAACAACGATGATTGCAAGCTGAACAGCCACGAAGACACCCAGCGCCAGCAATCGACCTTCAGTGAATCCGTATGTGTGAAGTCCGGCCTTAAGTTCATTCACGCCAAACCATGACCATGCCGTTACGACATTGCCGACCATGGCCAACACTCCAGTTCCATAGTCATCGACCATTTTGCCCCAGCGAGCGTGCAGGATCACGGCATTCCACAACACGATCAGCATTGCCCCGTTTTCTTTCGGATCCCAGCCCCAGAATCGACCCCAGGAATCATCAGCCCAAAGTCCGCCGAGTACGGTGCCGACAAGACTGAAGAACACAGCAAAACAAAGAGTTCCATAGACAAGCTTTCCGCACTTCTTCAACTCTGAAGCGAAGCTCATCGATGATGAACCAGCAGTCAGGGAGCGTCCCAGCATGGCCTGCACGCAGTAAAAGAACCCGATGATTCCGGCGAGAAACGTTGCTGCATAGCCGAGTGTAATGCAGACCACATGCGTCGCCAGCCAGAAGGTCGTATCCAGGACGGCCTGCATCACACCCAGCGTGTCGCCTTCGTCGCGCGCCAGATAGTGGGCGATTACCAGCGTCCCGGCGCCGACGGACGCCCCAAGAATATTGCCAATGCCGTTCTTCAGCATGAGTTCAACGACGAACGAAGCGATCACAACGGCCCAACCGATAAAGATGGCCGATGAATACAGATTGGTCACGGGCGGTCGCCCAGAAATCTGCATGCGCATCACGAGGGCAAACGAATGCACTGCAAACGCAAGCACTAATAGAAACAAGGATGTCCTTCTCAGCATGCTGCCAAAGAACAGCCATCCCAGAAAGGACAGCACAATGACAGGCAGATACAGATAAATGGCTTTCATAAATGGTTCGAAGTAATTGAACCATGCTTCCTGTCGTACGGTTCCCATGTTGACATGCGGAATAACACCTGAGGCGAGAAACTCGCGATAGCCTTTCACGCCGGCATTAAAACCATCAACATCTCCGGACTGCCACTCCGTCAGCAGTGACGCCATAGCAGTAGACGTCTTGTCGAATGTCTCCGAGCATTCTCCTCCAGGCAACAGATGTCCGGCCCGTTCATGAATGTCCTTCCAGACCAGATTGGAGAGTTCGGTGTTCATGGCCGCCGCCAGTGCCGGGGCATCGTCGGAGCCAAGCTTCTGCAGTTTTGAACGAATCTCAAGGAGTCGCTTATCTTGCGGATTCGTTTCTGAGATCACCGAAAAAACTTCAAACATTTCCGAGGAAATTCGCTCTGCGGCGATTTCACGAGCCTTTTCGACAGGCACGGCGGCAGCAACCTGCTCCGGGTTCATACCTGGCTCAGCTGCAGAAATGAGTGACAGCACTTGCCGAAGGAACAGATCATCAACGCGGGCTATCGCTTCAGCGGCTCGCTTTTGAACCTCTTTTCCGTCGGTTGTTTGCTGCTGGTTTTCGCCCGATCCTCCAGCCAGAATCTTGTAACTGCCCAGAACAGATTTTGTCACGAGTTCCTGCGGAAGCTTCTCCTGCAGATAGGCAGAAAAATCGTCATAGGTCGAAAGCTTCTTTTCTTTCATCAACAGATTCAACTGTCGAACTGCGTTCGATCCGACCAATGTTTCCCATGAACGCTGCTCGTCGGCAGAGCCTGTCGGAACGGCCATCACAGCCGGATCATTTCCCAGCAAGCGAAGTATCCGCCAGCAATCGACATAGGCACTGAGCAGGCTGTCAGAATTCCGCATTAGAAACATCTGCGACAGTTGATCCACGCGACCCACAGACTCAAAGAGCGCCAACACACGTCGCTCCATCGTCGTCATGGAGTTTTCCTGCTTATCCCTCTGCTTCTGACGTGCCTTTTGCAGAATGGAATCCAGCTCTTTCATATTCTTCTGAATCTCGACCATGGAGTAAGTCATGCCGCCACGTTTTTCCAGACCCAGCAACGACAGCACCTGGTCATCATCAATCTTGATAACCCGATGGCGAGCCGCCACTTCAGGGCGACTGATCACATCGAGAAACCATTGCACAGCTGGCATGCGTCGAACCATCAGCGGGCGCATGCGGTCTTCAACAGCGTCCTCTCCTGACGAAGTAATCGACGCAATTCTCTGAATCCACTGTGTATAAGATCCCTCAAACGTTTCCAATTCCTTTACGGGAGCCGTTGGCCACGCCTTTGAAAACGCTTTCAGCAGTTTGTCTCGTTGTTTAGGCTGACGCAGTTCTTCCGCTTCCATCTCGCCTTCAAATGTGGACTTATGAGAAGTCACAAGCAACTGCGTTCTCGCCACAGAATCGATCGGCTGAGCCCGGCCACTCCAGGCGATCGGAAGCTGAGCGAATCCGTACAGATCCATAGTATTCGGAATTTCCTTCGGCGGACGCATCTTGCTTCCCAGCCAGGCGGCAAATAACAAAGTAATCACGAGGGGTATCCAGATCGTCAGCATCTTAGAAGCCGGGGGATGCTCCATCGCGGAATCCGCGGCGGAGCTTCCTGCCGCAGCAAACCCCGGCCTTGTATTCTCATTTGCACCGACTGCGGGGGTCGCCGCAGCTTTGAATGAACGCTCGGTTCGATCAAGGAATCGAAACAGCGTCTGCCCAAACTGAGCGAACATACCAAACGATACGATCATGCAGGCGATGTAGGGAAGCATCCAGCCTGTGTTATTCACCACAGAAATCGTCGACGCTTCTTTCCCATCTTCCAAAGCCTGAAATCCGGACTGATAGAACGTCTCACCTTTGTAACGAAGCGGGTTGTTCATCCACAAAGTGAACTTGTCTTTCGATCCGTCCTCCGGATCTGTGATTTCAATTTCGGAGCGGTAGTCGCGAGGTGTTGCTGTTCCCACATAGTTGGTGCGACTGACATCCAGCAACTTGACTTCGTAGTCGCGATAATTCCTCTGAAAGCGAAGATAGAAATAATAGTCTTTGCCATCGACAGTCGCCTTCTCTGCCAGCGGCGCGCCGCGGAGTTCGCTCACATTTTGAGCCACCAGAAGCGACTGAAGCACTTTCCCGGAGTCGCGTTTCACCAGATCGATATAGATGGAACTCTGATCATGAGTATCGTCCATACCGGTCACTGGCTCCAAAGGTTCCGGAGCTGCGAATGATCCAAGGCCTTCCCCGGTCCTTAAGGAATCGCCTGGGATTAATCCGCGAAGCCGACTGTTCCGAAAGAACTTCCGGACCACAACATCAAAGGGCAGCGACGGAAGGCTGACTGTCTGTTCTGGATTGGGTAACGAGACGGCGTCTTTGACTGTCTGCTCATCAGAAGATACCGGTGCCGACCTGGCCGCCGACATAAGGCGAACTTCCGGAATCACAACCACATGATCTTTACCATCTGTATTCTGACTGATGACAGCCAACTCCCGCTCGCGAATGTCACGCACGAAGACAGACGACTCACCCTCAACGAGTGACAACATGTTTTCTTTTGCGAGCAGCCCGACCTGCAATTCGCTGATCATCAGCATCGCGACGCCAAAGTGCAGCAAGGCAATGCCGCCACGTTTTTCGAACAGAAGGTTGGAACCGAGCAACAACACCAGGGAACATGCTCCGCCCTTCAGGAGTTGCCACAGAATGCGCATTGAGGGGAGCGCCAACTGAGCCTCTTTCCCGCCAATTACAAAGTACGCGAGTACTCCCAGCAAAACGGCGGAAATAGCAACCAGCACTCCTCGAGACAACATGGAGCTTGTCCTGGACATCAGCGCCGTCACGAGAGCTGAAATTCCTGAAAAACCCATGACGCCCAGCAACAGAATCCAGATCTGCTCAGGCTTGAGCAGAGTGTCCCCGTATTCAACTCCCGTCTGCATGTTACCAGTGACGACAACTCCGTAAGTCATCAGCAGGCCAACCGCCACCAATGCGATTCCGACAATCAGGCGTTTACCCTCAGCACGAACCTTGAACTTCAATGAATGAGCAGAAATCAGATTGGCCAACATAATCCAACCGATTGTCCATCCACCTGGAAATGGAATCCTGCTGAATGTTCCCAATTGCGTCGCCAATCGATCACCAAGGCCACCGAACATCGAAGGAGGAAAAAGATCTCGAACCTGAATCCATGCCACGTAGGTTCGAAAGTATTCTTCCATCACCTGCCATACGTCTCGGCGGGCTTGCGCCAAGCTGCCGATAAAGACGATGATCATGGCCAGTACGAAGAGACAGCAGGTAAGTTTCAGTGATGCAAGGGCTCGAACGGCCCTGAGAGAAGTACTCTCAAGGTCGCTCGACAACGCCTTCACTTCACCTTGGACTGAAGACATTCCGCCGGGTAATGATGTGGAGGACATTCTACCGTTCCTTGTATTTGACAAGCCAATCCAAATCAGCAAAAGCAACGGCGCCACACGGAGGGCTGATACCCTTCCGCCGCCAACCGCACTGCTTCCGCGATGCTTCACTCAACTTTCAACGACTCACAAAAACTACGAAACGAATCCCGCATCTCTACAGCGGTTGAATTCGCACTGCGATACTTAAAGACCCATAACTTGTCCTTGTACGAAGCAATCATTCCCATAATTGTTTCCGAGTCACCAATGATTTCCACCCACTGTCCTGTCAACCCCTGAAGTGACACAGTTTCAACCGTCTTCATGACGTCAGCGGGAGGTATTTCCGCCAACTGCAACTGCCCACGCCAGCGAATGAATTGAGGCTCGATTCCCGCTGTTTCTGGCAAATCGCTGACAGTAATTCTAGCCGAAGCGCTCGACGGACCGGCCGTCCACGCAAAAGCACTGAATTGATCGTTTTCAGTGGCCACCCAGTTTTTGGGGACCTCCCAACGAAACGGCACCGATTCAAACTGGTCGTGCAGAAGGTCTGATGTCAGGACTTTTTCGTCCTCTCGCGGCACATCGTACTCTCGTACGGCGGAACTTTGCCCACAGCCCAAAAGCACTAAAGTTACAGATACTAGCACACTGGTTTTTAAGTCGTTCATGAATCAGGAACTGGCCTGGTGGGATTGAATCGGCGGGGATCATCACGGCGTTGGGGGTGAGTTTTCAGGAGGTGCCCAGCGTGCCATTCGACAACGAAACTCAGTCATATAACGGTCCGGATTGATCGCTGGATCAGATGACTCAGCGGCACTCCTGTATTCTACGCAGGCAGCGGTCGAATTTCACGAAGGTCACGAATTCTTCCGAAATCAGCCACCAACTCGGTGACAATTACGGCACCTGTCGAATCGACGGTCATTCACATGCCCTCCGACGCTGAAGATTTGGCCTGTTTGTTGCTCCCAGACGACGGCAGCTGCCATCGGCGATATCCAGATTGATTCCACGATCTGAGAACCAACCCCGGCACGGGCCGCAGAAGCAGACATTTCTGGCACAAGATTCTCCCGCCCCCCCTCCGCCATAGCCGGAAGGCCATCAGCATTCTCTTCAAACTCAGTCGATATGAGATTGAATATTGTGGATCCAGTGCCGCCGCTGCGGGCCGAACTCAGTAAGGGCACCACGTTCCCGACCATCGCTCCAATCAGTATTGAAACCGAGGCTACAATCCACGCAGGAGTCGTTGCTCCAGTTCGGTGGTTCGACTGCAGCGGACGCATCATGTGATCTACGGAAGCCACCACTCCATTCTCTCCCGACGTTGCCTGGAGCTTTTCCGCACTGCAGGGTCTTGCAATCTCAAGAACGGAAAGCACTCGTTCGTCGAGCGTTTTTCCGGGGGCCTGAAGAGTCAGATTGCGAATTTGCTTTTCGAGATCATTCATGAGTCTCTCCTCAATTGTCCTTCCAGTTTCATGATCGCGCGGCGGTATCGAGTCGCCACAGTGGCGGACGGTGTTTCAAGTACTTCGCCGATTTCTTCAAACGTCAACTCGGCATAGATCTTCATCACAACAATTTGACGGGAGGTTTCCTCCAGTTGCTGGATTGCGACTTTGAGTTGCGACTCCAGTTCAGTTTTCTCTGAGTCTCCTGAATCCAATCTCGACACGGGATTCGCAACACTATTTGGGCGATCTGCAAAAATCGACTCCGCCAGCCCTTGTTGATGCTGCTGTCGTCGATGCACATCCACTGCAGCATTTCGCACCGACGCAAACACATAAGCCACCAGACTGCCCTGCTGCGGCTCCACTTTCTGGCACAGCCGTACGAAGGCTTCCTGGACAGCATCTTCCGCAAGTCCCGTGCAACGTGTGACCGTCAGAGCCAGCGTAAATAGTGCCTGACGATGCTGGCGATAAATCTGCTCAAGTTCGGCCGGCAAAATCTGGACCCGCACTTTCCTCTATGCCGTGGATGGACTTCGTGAACTGCCGCCACGATGAACACGTTTGCTGCGCTCGAATTTCTTCAACAATTCCGGCATTTCCTGAAATCCAGGGAAAGAGGGCCTTTCCCTTGCACAAGAATTCATTCGAACCCAAAAACCCGCTCAACGTTCGGCAGACCTCGCGAATCCTTCTCGGTGCAACAACCCTCAGGTATTGCTGCTCATCGACGTTCCGGTTCTTGTGTGCTGCTCATCAGAATTTACGTAACGTCGTACGAGCGGATTTCTGAGTCTGGCCTTCGATGTCCATTCGCGTAATCTTCCAATCACCCTCGCGAGGCTCAATTGTAAACACAGCATCAAACTGGTTCTGCCGCTCGTGAACATGGCCCCAGTGTTCGACCGATCCCGCAACGGTCCAACTGGAGCGATACTGAAATCCGGGCCACGGCGTGGCAGTCAAGTCCCTTCCGACGACGAAACCCTGACCGTATTCAATCTTCCGAATTCTGGCGATGGCACCACCCTGTTCTCGCAGTTCCAGACTCTGTCGAAGCTGAAGATAAAGATTTTCAAGCAAGGTCCCATCCACAGATGTTGCAAGCACATCGTAAATGCGATCTTCCGTGCCAAAATCCAGTGATCGATAGATCCCCTGATGCAATGCCGTGAAAACAACCCTGGATTCTTCCTGCGAAAGTTCTGCGGGGGCACTCAGGGGATCATTGACGGAGATCATCGTTGGCTTCCACGATACGGCAGTTACAACCGCTAGCAAACCGGCAATGATGACCCGCGTCTGGACACTCTTAATTCGAAGAGTGAAGCCGATTGCGATGAGGGATAAAAGACTTCCCACAGGAAGATACCATTTTGCCCGCTCCCTGATGACAGCAGGGACCGCAGCAATGGCAGTCGGGAGGTCCTCAGGCCTGCATGACCACGACAAGGTATTGTCCTCTGAGGTATTGAACCGAGAAAACTCAAAGCGATCCATTCGATCCGGATACGAAATTACAACGGCCGGGATTTTCGTCATGGTCGAATAGTACGTGTTCCACTGAAGTGAAGCGTCGCGAATAGAATCACTCGGCGTTCGGTACGTCATGATGATTCCAACGCGACCACTGGCGAGACTGACTCTTTGAGCATCCGCTTGAGTCGCGAAGTCGGAGAGATTCAGCGAATAGAAAT
>JANPHT010000616.1:0-3173 GCA_031424595.1 Planctomycetota bacterium | reverse complement strand
GCCGGTATCCGCGCGTCGACGAAAAATCTCCGCCGAGATTCGTCCTGGTTTCACCGATTGCGTTTGAACCCACAGGCGATCCACTGCTTCCCAATGGCGTCAAAGAAAACGAAAACCTCAAGCTGTACGCGGCCGCTGTGGGCGCAGTGGCAGCGGAAAGATCATTGGCATTTATCAACGTGTTTTCGTCTTCAACAGAGCTGTTCACGGCAAAGCCCGGTACGCAATTTACCATCAATGGCTGCCACCTCAACGATCACGGCGATCAGGAAATCGCAAGGCTGATTGATGAAACGGCATTCGGTTCTGCCTCTCCGGCAAGCTTTGGCAGCGAAGGTTATGAAAAGCTGCGAGCCGCCATTAATGACAAGTCCTGGGTACATCTGCAGGACTATCGAATGCTGAACGGCTGGTACGTTTACGGCGGGCGACGTACGTTCGACACAGAAACCTTTCCTCGCGAATACATCAAGATCCGCAAGATGGCCGAGCTGCGTGATCGCTACGTGTGGGAGTTGGCTCAGGGAAAATCACCGGCGGCTCCGGACGATTCGCAGACGGGTGAGCTGTTTGAGCCTACGACTCGTTTCGGCGAGCCGCGACAGGATTACTCCGAGGCGGAAGAGCTGCGTTATCTGACACCCCAGGAACTCGTGCAACAGACAACGGTTCCGAAGGGTTTTCAGATTCAGCCATTTGCCGATGAAACGATGTTCCCCGAACTGGCCAAGCCCGTACAACTGAACTTTGACAACAAGGGACGACTCTGGGTCGCCTGTATGCCAACCTATCCCCAATGGAAACCCGGCGATCACAAGCCGAACGACCGACTGATCATCCTTGAAGACTCCGACCATGACGGCAAGGCGGATGCCTGCAAAGTGTTCTACGACAAGCTTCATTGTCCGACTGGATTCGAATTCTGGAATGGTGGCGTTCTGGTTGTTGATCAACCTCGACTGCTATTCCTGAAAGACACCGACGGTGACGACAAGGCGGACCAGGTCGTACAGTTGATTGACGGCTGGGCGTCTGATGACACGCACCACACTTGCGGCGCGTTCGAATGGAGCCATGGTGGGAAACTGCACATGCTGGAAGGAATCGCGACCAGTACAACGCTGGAGACTCCATGGGGACCTCACCGCAGTCAGGGTGCGGGTGGTGCGTATGTGATGGATCCGCGATCTCTGAAGATTCGTCAGTTTGCGTTGCCTGGTCAATACAACATGTGGTGCTATGTGTTTAATGGATGGGGACAGGGCATTGTGGGTGACGGCACAACGGCCAATCATGCATGGGATACGCCACTGTCAGGTGCTCAGTTTGGAGGCCGCACCGGCCTGAACTTTGTGTTCAACAACGAAGGGATGCGACCGGCACTTGGAAGCGAATTCCTCAGTAGCCGTCACTTCCCTGATGATGCTCAGGGACAGTTCACCTACGCTTGCGTGATCAACATGAATGGCCTGCCGCGATTCACAATAAATGACAATGGCGGAGGATATCAGGGGGCTCGACTGAAGAATGCCGACGGATCGCCTGACGACCTGATTCGCTCAAGTGACAAGCATTTCCGGCCCGCAGATCCACAGATTGGTCCCGATGGTGCACTGTGGTTCGGTGACTGGGCCAACGCGCTGATCGGCCACATGCAATACAGCCAGCGTGACCCAAACCGAGATCATACTCGCGGCCGCGTTTACCGGCTTGTTTATCCGGAACGTCCGCTGGTGACTCCGGTCACTCAGTTTGGCAAACCCGCCTCTGAAATCCTCGAGCAGCTTCGCGAATACGAATGGAGAACTCGTTACCGTGCGCGTCGAGAATTGCATGGTCGACCTTCGGATGAAGTCATCCCTGCTGTTGTGGCCTGGCTGAAGAGTCTGAAGTCCGACGATCCGGAATTCGATCGCCTGCGATCGGAAGCTCTCTGGATTCAGCAGTCGCATCACAAAATCGACAGCCCGTTGCTGAACGCTGTGCTGACTGCAAAGACCTTCGAAGCCCGCTCGGCGGCTGTGCGAATTGTGGCCGATGAACGGGAATCGATCCCGGACGCTCTGGCATTGCTGGTCAAAGCTTCCGGTGATGAAAATCCGCGTGTCAGGACTGAAGCGGCCCGCGGATTGAGCTTCTTCAATACGATGGAAGCGTCAGTTGCACTCCTGGCAATGACCAGGTTTGATGCCGACTATTGGGTGGATTACACGATTCAGCACGCGCTTGGTGCGAACGAAAAGGTCTGGCGAGCGGACTTCATCACAGGCAAGGTGCCTGCTGTCCCTGAACGAGCCGCTGCGATTGTCCAGCAGTTGATGGCAGCGTCGAAATCGGGTGCCGCCGCGTTACCGTTCCTGCAGACATTGATGTCGCAACAACCGAAGCCGGAAGAAGAACGTAATAAGGCCATGACAGCCCTGGCCGGATTACAAGGAGACACAAATCGAGGTCGCGAAGTCTTTGTTCGTAACTGCACGGCTTGCCATAAAGTGGGGAACGGCGATGGTCGCGAATTCGGACCTAACATCGCGGGGGTTGCCAAACGAATGAATAAGGTGAAGATCGTTCAGTCGGTCGTCGATCCGAATGCTGAAGTCGCGGAGAAATACCGTTCGACTCTGATCGTCACCAAAGATGGGATGCCCACGGCGGGGCTGGTCGTTGCGGAAAACGACACGGAAGTGGAACTCTTCGACGGCAAAGCGGTTCGTAAGATCGCCAAAGCGGACATTGAAGAACGGGTGACTCAGCAACAGAGCAGCATGCCGGAAGGCGCTGCTTCGACAGTAGCACCGTCCGAGTTCATCGATTTGATGGAGTACCTGGCGGCTCAAAATCAGGATGTGGCCCCCGTAAAGTAGGATCGCCACATTCAATTCAAGGCTCGAAAATACGTTAGCAAGGATGATCGTATCCATCCGTTCCACTGACAAAATCGATATCCTCGGACTGTAGGACCGGACAATGCCAGGGAGTGCTCGAATGAAGGGCAACTTTCCGCCGATCTCCAACCGATTGCGAGGCATCGGCGCAATTGACCTTCGTACAGTGCTCACGAGGGACGCTTTGCCTGTCCGCTGTGTTCATCATGACCGGAAAATCCGTACATTCGATGCATCCCGTTGAGGAAGATTTCGTCAAAGAACCTTGACGAGACCGAACTTCTGACG
>JANPHT010000615.1:0-18771 GCA_031424595.1 Planctomycetota bacterium | reverse complement strand
CCCGGAAACCCGCCATCATGACGGCCCTCCAGGCGATTTCGAAGTCAACAACTGAACATTTGGGCGCTGCACAATTCAACCGCCCGCCACCTCCCGCCAAGCGCCACGGTTTCTCGCCGCCGTTTACATGTTTGGCGCAGATCGACAAGGCCCCACAGGAATTTGGCGACGATGAGATGCTTTGGGAATACAAATGGATCCTGCCGGCGCTGCTGCAATTTCCTTCGATCAGACTGCAACAGATCATTGATCTGGAGGACGATTTTGCACGTCGACTCAAGACAGCCGGATACAGCCTCCGCCCATTTTACGAAGCGCGGTTTGATCGACTGGAGTGGTCCGAACAGCCGGACGAAAAAAAGAAGTACTTCGAACTCTGGAGAAAGTCCAAGCGAGACCATCTGGCGAATTGCCGCGCCTGCGAAGAATCGGGAGTTGTGTCCTACTATTTTGAATCGCAGCAACCCGAACTCGCGCTGACGAAGGCGTATGAGATGCTGGAGAATCGCGTCGGCTGCCACTCTGTGCCTCACAGCATGATCTCCAAAATGCTCTTGCCGCTGCTGCGGCTGGGACGATTTGCTGAGGCCAAAGAACTACACACTCGAGGCTATCGTATGATCCGCAACAACCGCGACTTTCTCGGCTATGTGCGGGCTCACATGGTTTATTTGCTTCACGTCGGTGAGATTGCCTCTGCCCTGCGAATCCTGACACGACATATCCCGTGGTGTCTTGAAACTCGGGAACTGCTGGATAAGCTCGACTTCTGCCATGGAGCTGCGGTGGTCCTGGAAAAGGCGGGGCACCGAAAGCGGAAGCTGAATGTGCCGTTGCAACATCCCTGCTACAACGAAACCGGATCTTATGTGCCATCGGAATTGGCAGCTTGGTTTAGTTCCGAAGCGGAGGGGTTAGCTCATCACTTTGATGAACGTAACGGTGATCGACAGCTCAAGGACTGGATGGAAGAATCCCGGGCAGAGATTGGGACAATTCCTCATTCGGGTGAGTAGAGATTACTGCGTCAGTTTTCCCAGATCCGCAGCACGCCGTGCACATCCTGCCGCGCCGATAAAGCCGGCGTCACTGCCGAGTGAAGCGTACTCAATTTTGATCTTGTCAGCGATGGTGGCAAAAGTGCGGGATCGGAATTCCTGCCGAACGCGATGGAGGAACTCTCGACCAACCTGTGTCTCCTCCCGACCAAATGTCATCGCGCCGCCGAGAAGCACCATCGCTGGATCGATAACGTGAACCGCAGTCGTGATTGTGGCACCGAGGTAACGGGCCATCTCCATGATCAATTCCAGAGAAAGATGATCACTCTGCTCAGCCTCTTCGGCAATCAATCGCGGTGTCAGTGCTTCCCCTGCTTCAAGGCGATGGCGGACCGAAGTGAACTCATCTGTGTCGAGACGTTCACGAAATCTCTTGAGTAGCGCCGTTGCGCTGACATAAGCTTCGGCCGTGCCATACTGACCTGACGGGCAGAGGCGACCGTTATCCATCTCCAGGATAACATGCCCGAGCTCTGAGCCATGAGAATGCTCACCTTCGATAATATGATCATCAACAATGACGCCGCCACCAAGGCCAGTGCCCAGGGTATAAAACAAGAGGCTTCTCGCGTGCTTGGCGGTACCGGCCCAGTACTCGCCATAGGCGGCCGCATTGGCATCATTCTGCAGGATTGTCGGGCGTCCGAGGGCCGATCCAACTCGATCGCGGATCGGGAAATTCGTCCATCCGTAAAGATTGGGCGGATCCAGAAGCATGCCTCCCGGGATATCCATAGTTCCCGGCGTTGCCAGTCCGACGGCGACAATGTCGGCTAGTGAAACCCCGGCGGCATTCACAGCCTCTCGGCCGGCCTTTACGATCTGATTGACCCCATGATTTGGCCCATGGGCGGCCTCGGTCGCCACGCTTGCCGATGCCAACGGAGTCCCGGAATCATCCACGATCCCGGCTTTAATGTTGGTGCCACCAACATCCAGACCCAAAAACAATCGATTCGTATTAGTTGTTGTCGTCATGAGCGGTTAGTTCCAGTTTTGCACTTTTGGAAAGTGCTTTCGGCATGAAAAAGGCGGCCCGCGAAAATGGAGATTGAACCTTCATTTATTCAATTCGCCAGGCACGGAAGCCGCCCGTTATGGAACTTACCAATTCTTTCGTCGGTCTGCTACAGACTTTCGCCCTGGTCTTCACAGCACCCAGCTTTGTGACCTTTCAATGGCTCATGACAGGCTGGATTCTTGCAACACGATATCGCTGCGTCACCGACATGATTGTCTCAAATGACTCCGTGCGACATTGGCACTTTTCGGACTGCCGCCGCTTCTTTTCACACGCCCCATGGGAGATCGACGGTCTGTGGTGACTGCTCGCGAAACTGATCATCGATCGCCTGTTGCGATTTGTAATTTCACGCGACACTTTCGGCGATCGACCCACGCGAATCTTCTACAGCACGAATGTCAACATGAAGTCTCGTGAGATTCTGTTGCTGTTCCGTGGGCGTCGATTTTTTCACGCTCCATGATGCCGTTTCTCAAACTGACTCACTGTCGTTAATCTACGAGGAGATCCACACCCATTCAGGGACATGGATGAAGGAGCAGGCTGGTCCATTGGGTTGAGGAAAGCGATGAATGAAGATGCCGTGAAAGTCAGCCAAATCAATCCTTGGACGGCTCTCCCTTCCCTGCGTTTGATCGAAGCACTTCCGTTGGGATCGTCTGCTGGAAGCCTCCTCCCGTGCGTTTTTGGACTTTGGGCCTTAGTGTTATTGTCGATGACACTTTCGCCGCCTGCGGCCATCGCTGAGCGAAGTGTTTTTGCAGAAGTTTTACCGGACGCAATTGTTGGCATAATATCTGACTCGCGAGAAATTGCTGTGGTGGGCGTTGGTGCCGGCATAACTCGGATTTTGAGACTGCTGATATCCGTGATCGTCGTTGGCTTTGTGGGCACAGCCGTGTGTCGATCTGCCGGGATGCGGTTTTGTAAAGATCCTGGAACAGGCGCTATTCAGTCGCTCATTCACGCTTCCAGGCTATGGAAGTCCACATTGCTGACAAGTGGACTGTTCGGGCTTCTGTCGTTCATGAGTCTGTTACCTTTTAGAATCGTCGCGGGATTGTTTTCCGTTGCCTCCGGATCTGGCGACACGACTCATGTTTTTAGTATCGTCGTCTGGGCCGCCGCGCTGACTTTGATGATCGCCATGTTCATTTGTGCCGTCGGCTGGCTGTTGTCGTTGGCCAGCGTCGGTGTCGATCGCTGCGGCGGAGCAGAATCGCTAAGTCGCGGCATTTCCTACGTACTTTCACGATTCTGGAGAACGACTTGCTACGTTGGCGTCGTCATCTTACTGAGTTGGCTTACCGGCAGAGTCTTTGAGTTCATTCTGACTCAGGCCGCGGTCCTCGCGGAGGAATCGATCAATGGAGATCCAAGGCCAACGGGCCCCGCATCAACATTTTTGCAAGTCTGCAGCATGCTCGTGCATTCGGTCAGGCTGAGTGTTTTCTTCAGCGGTCTCGCGATCAGCTATGTGTTGCTTCGCCATTTTGAAGACAACGTCAGCCTGCAAGAAACAGACAGTGGCAATATCTCGTAGAAGTTCGCCAAATCAGCTTCCCTGATTAGCACATTCTGCGTCCCATCGGAGAGCTCCACAGCCATTGCTGTCTCTCCGTTTGTGAGTGCTTCTGCAGTGGGAGTGAAAGGAACAGAAGCCCAGTCAAGAAACGTCTGGGATGCCACCTCAGGAAGCGTTTTCACGGGCTGGTCACTGTCGGCAATTGAAACCGGAGAGTCTTCGTCTTCAAGCAATGTGTCGAATACAGCAAATACAACGTCGATCAGGCCTGCCTGCGCCTTTCCAAAAGAATTCGTTTTGAGCCCTGCGACTGTAAACACAATTGTTGTGCTCTGGGCCGAGGAATTTCCGTTCCCATCAAATGCTCTGATCCATGCGCGGTAACTGCCTGCGGCAAGATCTGACACGGGTTGAAACTGTGTACCTGTGAGATTGCTTTCTGTTATCAAGGGAGTCAACGCAGCATTAGCGATCACAAGCTCGTACCGTGTAGCTCCCGAGACACCAGTCCACTGAAGAATCGGCCTCGACGGGGACGCTGACGCAACCACTGACAGACGTGGGGCACCCGCAAAAACAAAATCGAATGATGCGCCTGTCACATAAACAACATTGGCGGCATCGACCGGGCGAACCCAGGCTCGGTACCATCCTGCAGTCAGTGTGGGCATAGCCAGGCTGGTCCCGATCACATTAACATTCCGGATAAACTGAGCGACGCCCGTTGTGCGATTATCAACTCGCACGTCATATCGCACAGCGCCACGGACGGCGTTCCAGTTCAACGATCCCTGGCTACTCAGATTGGCTGCAGAAACGCCAATTCCAGTTGTCACCAGGCTGACATAAATGGTACCTGGATCGCTCCAATTGGTCACATCGCCGCGCAGATTTTGTCCTCGCACTCGGACGCGATATCGACCAATGGGAAGGTTGGTGACCGCGAATGATGGATCGGGAACCGAAGTATTCCGCAATTGAACAATTGCAGTGCCGGTCATCCTTTCAACCAGCAGGTCATAGGACGTGGCACCGGGAATCTGTGTCCATTGAATTGTGAAAGACCCTGTTGTCTCTGTGCGTCCAGTGTTGAGTATCGTTGTTGTGGGACGGACCCTCGCGATTTGCGATGTGCTCCAGACGCCTGCTGCCCCGGACTCCGTGAAGCCGCGAACGCGAACGTTGTAAGTGCCGAGCGGAAGGTCGATGGGTGATAGGACCGAAGTCGATGCAATTCCGGCCTGACGAAACCCTCCGCCCGCTCCGCTGACAAGATTAGTCAGGATAATTTCATAGGTTGCCGCATTACTGACACTGGTCCATGTGAACTCCGGGCGCGCGACTGTGGAAACAATCTGCGACACGGCAAAGGTCGGGGCTGTGGAATCCGTGACCTGAATCGAGCGATCTGCTGATTCTGCACCGACGGCCGACACTGTGATTGCAGTATTTCGGTTGCCGTCAATGATCCCGTCGTCAACGGCACTCACTGTCAACCCGACGGACTCAGCTCCGGCGGGAATCTCAACGGTGGCAGGAACAGTCGCTTCTGTGAGGTCATTGGAGGATAGACTAACCGTCAGCGGCTGTGCCGTACTTCCAGTACGAGTGACCGTGAATTGGGCACTGGAACCGACTCCAAATTCCCGAAGTGTTGCGATTGACGAAGAAAGCGAAATGGAGAATGGTTCAATGGTCGTCGTGTCGAAATCGACCTTCACGTTTTCGGTATCGACAGTAACAGTTGTCGATAACGTGGCGGGACTGCCACCGGATGTGAACGCAGCTCGTACAGAATACTGTCCGGCCGGGACAATGATTCCGAATCCGCCCGAGAGGCCTATTGTTGCAGAGAAAACGGCCTGGTCGCTGAGCCGCGTGGCAGTAACGTCTCCCGATCGGACGGCTTCGCCAATGTCATAGAAGTCTGAGTTATTCAAGTCTGCAAAGACGACGCCCGTGATGATCGGATTCAGATTCCGGCGGCCAAATAATTCTGTCGTGAGGTTTGCCTCTCCACCGGCCGGAGCGAAAGTTCCATTTCTGATTCCTATGCCTGCCTCTTCGATATCGTCTCTCAAAATGTTCTCGCGATGCCCGGCGCTCTTGAACAGATTTTCGTGAGACGACTGAGCGAGGGAGGCGATGTTCGGCGATCCGAAATAGCTAATCCAGGCGATGTTTTCTGCGATCGTCCACCAATCATAGCCGGCTGCTGTGGCACGACCGCCTGGAGTGACACCACTGGGATTTGTATGAGCAAAAAAATCGCGATTGATCATGTCCTGTGAATGAGCGACGGCAGCGTTCACCAGCAGTTGATTTGCAGCCAGTGGCTGTTTCGGATTCGCCGAGATCGTTTCGGCCGGCAGATTCTCGTTGAGTGTAATCCCATAGCGAGACGCCTCCGCTGTTGGATTGGCTCTGGCCCGGTTAATCAATTCCAGAACAAGCTGATCTTCGTCTGAAAGATTGACGACCGTCAACAATAATCTCGGCTCAAGCGCGTCAACAGCAACCGCTGATGAACACCCTGCCAGCGACCTGCGAGAGCGAGAATTACGGTCAAATGCGGTTCGAAAAAATGCCATATCTGAAATCACCGTACTGGACTGAAACCGTCTGAAAAATCAGAACCTTGACATTGAACAAAACTCTAGTTTCCAATTTCAATGGCGATCGGCTTCTGTAACCGTTTGCATTTAGACAGTACCCGAGGTTTGCCGAATAGTCCGCCTTTGCAAACTTTGCCATGGTGCAAAACCGCAACATGGAACAACATCGGACCAGCCGGAAATCCTGAAAGGCTGGTCCGATTTCAATCCAACAATCACATTGTTCACGGATGGTTACCTGGTTTTCTTCAGTTTCGCTACAACCTCCATGATGGCCTTGCTGTCGTCAGCGGCAGCCACAGTTGTGTTCTTCGATGCAATCTTTCCGTCAAGCCCAACGACGAAAGTCCACCGTTTTGCTGTCACCCGTCGAGTCAACAGCTCTTCCTTACCGTCAATTGTGGCTTTAACGGACTTCTCTTCTTTCGTCACTGGAACACCAAAGGCTTCTGCAACTTTTCCTTCGGTATCAGCAAGCAAAGTAAAGTTCAGGTCGTGTGCCTTCTTGAATAGCTGATGGTTATGAGCCGAGTCACCGCTGACGCCAACAACTTCAACGCCCTCATCACCCAGCTTAGACAAGTCGTCGCGAAACCCGCACGCCTGTTTCGTACAACCGCCAGTCATATCGGCCGGATAAAAGTAGACCACGAGGAGCTTCTTCCCGACATGGTCCTCTGATTTCCACGTTTCTCCTTTATCGTCCTCGACTTCGAACACCGGAGCCGCATCTCCGACTTTCAGATCGACGACATCTTCGGCAACGCTGATAGAACTCACCAACAGACAAAGGCTGGCGAAATAACTGAATTTGGCATTCGAGAACATTGAAAACTCCTTTTTGACACACGTGAAAGCAACTTTTTGGGGCAAGCCCTCAGAAAGCGATGAATTCAAGCACAACCGCCTGAATCCCATGGAATACAGAGTTTCCGCAATTGCAGCCTTTGTCAAGCAGCGAATGAAGTCTTCAACAAAGTTCAACTATCTCATGATCCGAATAGGAATTTTTGAAACGCCTGAAATGATAGTCAGAATGGTTTTCCTGGCAGGAGAGTGATGGCGAGCACCACAAGGCTCACGACGGGAAGTAGGATTGGTCACATAGTCCATCGGCGATCGCTCCCGAGCGAGCTGGTCAGGCTGCTGCTTGCAACCGAACGTGGTCAGCATCGCTCCGTCAGGCAAGATTAAAGTGCACGATTTCAGATTTCGAGAGCCCTGTGATCATCAGTGACAGCTCGTCGCTCACGGCCATTCCATCGCTGGCCGAGAGTGTTTCTCCCGCAACGCTCACTGAGCCTCGAAAAACCTGCAGCCACACGTGCCGATCAGCCGGAATTTGATGCGCAACGGAGCCGGCCGCCTCAAGGTCTGCGAGAAAGACCTCAGCATCCTGGTGAATCCTCAGAGATCCTTCTGTGGCATTACGTGACGCCACCAGCTGAAGTTGGTTTTTGCGGCCGTCTGAACTCGTTCATAGCTTTTCAGGACTTTGTACCTGCTGCAGACCTGTTTCGTAAAATCGCCTGCACAAAGCTGGAAACGTGCTTCGAGGAAAACGCGACCGGTTTTTCGTCATGAGGATGTGATCGTCGCAAACAATGGAAGCTTTAACCTGCAATCGATTATGTGTGAGGTTTACGGCAAAAAAACTACTCGTCGGCCAGCACGGCGACAAGCCGTTCGCGGGCCTTCTCAAGCAAGCGACTTAATTCCTTCAATTCGGTCCGATTCAGATGCCCGATCAAGGTGCGATGTTGCTCCATCACGGGACCATCCATCTGCTCAAGCAGTTGCCGCGCTTTGTCGGTTAGTTCGATGTAAACCACTCGCCGATCCCGCGTGCAGCGTTCTCGACAAATGAGTTCCTGCTTCTCGAGACGATCCAGTAACCCCGTCATCGCAGGAACTACCTGAATCATCCTGTCGGCGATCTCCAGGCACGGCATGGGTTTGCCTTCCCCGCGGAGAATTCTGAGTACGTTGTACTGCGAGGAAGTGAGATCATATTCCCGAAAGAGTTTCCCGAACCGATTTTGAAACTGGTCGTTGGTTCGAAGGAGATTCAGAATCGCCTCCTGTTCAGGCGACTCAAATGGCCGTTTCTTTTTGAGTTCGTGCTGAAGTTTTCCAGTTGGAACGTTCATCCTGCCTCTCCTTTGCAATATAAATTACATGTAATCTATAGTCGCGTCAAGTTGTTTTCCGCAGAGTTTGTGTCGATTTCAGGGGGGCTACTCGCAAACGGCAGAAGCGACTAGAATCCCACGGTGTTTTGAGTAGTCTTGTTTTGAACCATGCCAACAGAGAAGTCATAACAGTGCCTCTGCAGACCATTCAGCAGGCGATCGAAGCCTTAAAATCCGGTGGAATGATTATTGTCGTTGATGACGAAGATCGCGAGAACGAAGGCGACTTCGTTTGTGCTGCCGAGTCGATAACACCGGAGCAGGTGGATTTTATGCTGCGTGTCGGACGCGGCACACTCTGCGTACCGATTATTGCAGACGATGCGTCCAGACTGAAACTGCGTCCTGTGGTAGACGAGTCCAGCAACACGGCCCCGAACAAGACCGCATTCCTCCGAGCGGTGGATCATGTGTCAGCGGGCACGGGTGTCAGTGCGATTAATCGCGCGAGAACGATCCGCGCGCTTTCGGATCCATCAGCGGTGACCGACGATTTTCTTCAGCCGGGGCACGTGAATCCACTGATGGCCATGGACGGTGGAGTGCTTCGGCGCGCTGGACATACGGAAGCAACAATCGACCTGATGCGACTGGCGGGAAAGCGACCGGCCGGCGCACTGATTGAGATCTGCAGTCAGCATACTCACGGAATGGCTGACTATTCCGAGCTGGAAGCTCTGTCAAAGCAGTATCACATCCCGATGATTTCGATTGAAGAACTCATTCGATATCGCAGAACTCGCGAACAACTGGTGACTCGTGTTGTGTCAGTGTCGATCCCGACTGCAGAGTTGGGGACGCCTCTGGTTGTCGGGTATCAGGTAACACACGAAAACCAGGAACCCCTGGCATTGGTCTGGGGCGACCTCAGTAAGGCCGAAGCACCTCTGGTTCGTATGCACTCATCATGCTTTACCGGCGACGTTCTGGATTCACTTCGCTGCGATTGTGGAGACCAGCTGCGAATGGCCATGCAGATGATTCACGATGAAGGTACTGGAGTGGTCGTCTATTTGCCTCAGGAAGGACGCGGCATTGGATTGCTTGCCAAGTTAAAGGCCTATCGACTTCAGGACGAAGGGCTGGATACGGTGGAGGCCAATCATCGTCTGGGCTTCAAGGCCGACATGCGTGACTATATGGTGGGTTTGCAGATTCTGAAGGATCTTGGGCTGACTCGTGTGCGTCTGTTGACGAATAATCCCAAGAAGACCGATGCTTTTGTCTATTCCGGAGTTGATTTGACTGTTGTTGAACAGGTGGCGATTGTGGCTCCGCCTCACAAATGTCGAACAGGCTATATGGCCGCAAAACGCGAAAAAATGGGGCACCTGCTGCCCGATAGTGTTGTCACAAATCCGAAAGAGTCTCCATGATCGCCAGACCGGATAGTCCCGGAAACACGGTGCTCATCAATCCGCCCCGAGATTCTGCAGATGGCTACCGCGACGTTTCACTAAAAGAATCGTTTCAGACGTGGCTTAAAATCGCAATGTTGAGTTTCGGAGGTCCGGCCGCTCAGATTGCCTTGATGCATCGGATCGTCGTCGATGAAAAGAAGTGGCTGGACGAGGGGCGGTTTCTACACGCATTGAATTTCTGCATGCTGCTGCCTGGCCCCGAAGCACAGCAACTTGCGACCTATATCGGCTGGCTCATGCACGGAGTGCGGGGCGGTCTGATGGCCGGGCTTTTGTTCATTCTGCCTGGATTTGTTTCCATTCTGCTGCTGAGCCTGATGTATGTTTCGTGCCAGGAATCCTTCACGTTTCAATCGCTGTTTTTCGGGCTCAAGTGCGCGGTTCTGGCGGTTGTCGCAGAGGCCGTTCTAAGAGTCAGTCGCCGAGTACTTAAGAATCGTGCGTTGGTTGCGATTTCTCTCACAGCATTTTTACTGTTGTTCTTAAAGCTACTGCCGTTTCCGGCCGTCATTGGTATTGCCGCAGTTGTTGGAGTCATCGGCCATCGTGTTAAGCCGTCCGTCTTTCAAATTGCGAGGAAGAAAGACGACAATTCAATTGTCGAAAACGTTCTGCAGAACCAACGAAGTGCTTCGGCTGAACTTTGGCGATCGCTGTTGGTCTGTGTCGTATGTCTTACGCTTTGGTTTACTCCGATCATTGTGGCCGGAAACCTCGCCGGTCGTGACAGCGTTTATGTTCAGTCGTCTGTATTCTTCAGTAAGGCGGCTTTGGTGACTTTTGGCGGCGCTTATTCCGTGCTCAGTTACGTCGATCAACAGGCCGTGGACAAGTATCATTGGGTGGAAAAACAGGAAATGGTGGACGGTCTGGGACTGGCAGAAACAACGCCGGGGCCTCTGATCATGGTGGTGCAATTCGTCGGCTTTCTGGCAGCCTGGAGACACGGTGCCGGGCTGCCTCCGCTCGCAGCGGGAACGATTGGTGCGATACTCACAACGTGGGTCACGTTTGTTCCGTGCTTTTTATGGATCTTCCTCGGTGCACCCTATGTGGAAAAACTGCTGCACGTCAGGTGGCTGACATCCGCGATGACAGCCATCACAGCGTCGGTTGTCGGTGTGATTGCAACGTTGGGTGTGAACTTCGCGATCGCGACTTTATTTGAACAGAAAGCTGTCATGAGTTTCGCCTGGGGCGACTTGACTGTCCCGATTTGGTCGTGTGTGCAGCCTGGTGCCTGCGAAATCTCGCTTCTCGCGTTTCTATTGATGTTCGCGTTTCATCGAGGCCTTGCAACGACTCTATCTGCCTGCGTCGTTTCCGGCTTGCTGTATCGCATCTGCTTTTGACATCGCGCCTCGGAGTAATCGTCGCTGACGAGTTTGGCTTTCTACCGCGGCGCTGACCAATGATCGGCTGTTAAGACAGGTTGATCTGGCATCAGGCGATGCTGCGTGATGTTTCATGCGTTTGCATTTGCTCCTTGCTTTACAGAAGCAGGCAGGACTGTATCCTCCTGAACTCCTGCTTTCTCCACGAGGTGGCTATGAATTCTCGCAACTCCAGAAACGGCCTGATTCTGTTTGCCGTTTACCTGCTGTTTTACAGCGGTTTTGTTTTTATCAACGCCTTTGACCCCGCCAGCATGGAGCGGACCCCGATTGCTGGTCTGAATTTGGCGGTCTTGTATGGGTTTGCTTTAATATTCGGTGCTGTGCTTCTGTCTGCGGTCTACGGACTGCTTTGCGGAGACGCTTCTGGCTCGGGACGAGACGATAAGGAGCCTAAGGCATGATTTACGAGTCTTCCTGGCAAGCCGTGCTGATCTTTTTCGCGTTCGTGGGATTCACGCTGGGATTGAGTTTCTGGCTCGGTGGCAAAGCGAAGTCTTCAGAAGGCTATTTTGCTGCTCACGGACAGATCCCGTGGTTCGTCAATGGGATTGCGTTTGCCGGAGATTATCTGTCTGCGGCCTCATTCCTTGGCATCTGTGGGATGATTGCCTTTTATGGCTATGACGGATTCCTCTATTCAATTGGCTATCTGGCCGGTTGGATTGTGGCTCTTTTTGTTGTCGCTGAGCCTATGAAGCGGCTCGGGCGTTTTACATTCGCCGATGCGTTGGATTCCCAGTTTAACTCCAAAGGCATCAAGCTCGCGGCCGGCATCAGCACACTGGTCGTGAGCATCTTTTATCTGATTCCTCAAATGGTTGGCGCCGGGGCGCTGGTGACACCTTTACTGGGATTCGATCAATGGGTTGGCGTCGTCATGGTGGGCGCTGTCGTGATTCTGATCGTGGTGACGGCCGGAATGGTGTCCACGACCTGGGTGCAGTTCCTCAAAGGTGCATTGCTGGTCGTGTTCAGTGCAATTCTCACCTGGATGATTCTTGACCGTGGGTTCACCGTGACGAAGGGTGGCGTTGACGGGCATGAGTTCCGGTCAATGAAAGTGGCTGCTGCTGATCTGACCAATGCCGATGGAACAGTGGGTGAACTAAGGGACGTTGATGTTCTGCCAGCTGATGATGGTTGGGAGAAGTTTGAGAAGAAATTCGTCCGATTGCAAAGTCGAGACTCGAAAGAGACTACTGTCTGGCATGTTCGCGAACTGAAACCCACATCTGACGCGGCGTTTGAGTTGTCTGAGGCTCAGACCCTGACGAAGACTGCAGATGGCAAAAAGCTGGTCAATGGTCGCCCAAAAGGAACGAAGAAAGGAGAGCCAGAACTTCATCCCGTGGGACATATTGTTGAGTTGCCGGAAGGCAAGTCCGCCACCGGACCATTGTCTCCGGTCGGATTCTTCAGAACTCTGCAGCAGAGCAAGGTTGTTCTGTGGCGAAACGAAAAGATCAATCACGCGGACAAGAGTGAAACAATCATTTATTTTCCCAAGGTCACAACAGGTGCCGAAGTCTTGCGGCCGGGTGAGCATGCGACGTTCAAGGGGATTCGCAGCGAAAAACTGTTCGACAAAATCAACTTCCTGTCACTGATGCTGGCCTTATTTTGCGGGACAGCCTCATTGCCTCACATTCTGATTCGCTACTACACGGTTAAGGATGCCAGCAGTGCTCGCAAGAGCACTATCGTCGGAATCACCACCATTGGGTTCTTTTATGTGCTGACGCTGTATCTTGGGCTCGGTGCGATGACGAGCGGGGCTTTGGATGTCAGCGATGAGAACATGTCAGCTCCTCTTCTGGCCAGGGGTATGAATACATGGTTGTTTGCGGCAATCTCCGCAATTGCTTTTACGACAGTCCTTGGGACGGTAAGTGGACTTATTCTGGCTGCGGCCGGCGCAGTGGCTCATGACCTGATGAGCAGCGCATTCGGCTGGAAGATGAACGACTCGGAGAAGGTACGAATTGCCAAGTTGTCGTCGATCGTGATCGGTGCGATTGCGATCGCTTTAGGAATCCTGTTTCAGAAGATGAACCCAACGTTTCTTGTCGGCTGGGCGTTTAGTGTTGCTGCTTCAGCCAATTTGCCAGCTCTGGTGATGATCCTGTTCTGGCCTCGCGTGACTCGCCAGGGCATCATTGCTGGAATCGTGGTTGGCATGGTTTCGTCAATGACCTGGATTCTGCTGAGCGGTGAGGCGTACTCCAAGGTCTACGGTCTGGATGCCGCCGATGCGCTTGTGCCCTTCAGTCAGCCTGGAATCCTGACAATTCCCTTAGGCTTCCTGACGTTAGTTGCCGTTTCTTTAGTAACGTCCGGTAGAAAGACCGTACAGCAGCCCCGTTGATTCACTGAAGCGATGCTGTCTGTCTCCGGATCCGACCGCATTCAGCCCTCGCATCGACTTTCGATCGGCTCAAGCCGTTCCCCGGTCGTTACAACAGGGTGGATTCAGTTCGTCAGCAGAAACTGTTCTACAGGTGGCCATCAGTCAAATAAGTAGCTGACGGATTCATTGCGATGGACACGGCGGATGGCTTCACCCAGCAATTCCGCGACCGAAACCGTCGTTAGGTTCGAGATGCGATGAGCCTGGCTGATGGGACAGGTATTCGTGACAACAATTCCATCGACTCGAGCTCGTTCCAGTCGCTCAATCGCAGGGCCGCATAGAACCGCGTGAGTCGCACCGAGAAAGATACGTCTTGCTCCGTGAGATCGAACCACTTCAACCGCTCCGCAGATAGAACCGGCTGTCGTGATCATATCGTCGAAGATCAAGGCTGTTTTGCCTTCGATTGGCCCGCCAATCAAATTGGCCTGCCGAGTCTCCAATGCATTCGCTCGTCGCTTGTCTACGATCGCCAGAGCCCCGCCAAGGTGATCCTGGTGCTGAAGCGTTCGCTTGATGCTGCCTTCATCCGGACTGATGATGACAAGCTCTTCCTGAGGAATTGCCATCGACGCAAAATGCCGATCCAGAATCGGAGCGGCATAAAGATGGTCCACCGGAACATCGAAGAAACCCTGAATCTGGGCGGCATGCAGATCCATCGCGAGGACTCGATGAGCGCCTGCCTGGACGATCAGATTGGCGATGAGTTTAGATGTGATCGGAACTCGACCGGAATCTTTTCGATCCTGACGAGCGTAACCGAAATAAGGTATGACGGCGGTAATTCTGGCAGCGCTGGCTCGACGGCAAGCATCGATCATCACCAGCAGTTCCACCAGGTTTTCGTTCACAGGCGGGCAAGTGGGCTGAATCAGAAATACGTCGCATCCACGAATGTTCTGGTTCAATTTGACGCTGATTTCGCCGTCGGGAAAATTACCGACATCCACCTGGCCCAGCTGGATGCCAAGATAGGCAGCAATCTCCTTTGCGAGCTCAGGATTCGCACGGCCACTCAGAATCGTCAAATGCTCGTACATACGTGTTCGACGGCAAACAGGGGCCGGTGATCAGGCTCGGACGGGGTGAACGGAGCAAACGGCCGCCAGAGGCCTCTGACAAGCTATTTTCTCCGAATCTGCGACGCTGAGCACATGCTGACAATAACCTGCCTCAGTGTCAATCCGCGCAGGTTGCGTCGAGCAGAGAAACTACAGAGTGGAGCCGATCCAGCGGTCCGGACGTTAATGAAGGCCCCACGGGGGTCGCTGTAATTCGCTGTTCAAACAGGTGATGGACGTCACAAACATTAGATTTCGCCCGGTCCCGATAGGCGCCGGAATAGGCCAGCAGCTCGGAATCTGCTGTTGATTCAATCACCTTGAATGCGACAGCATGCGATCCCGTACCGTGTGGAACAAAGGTAATCTCCTCCGGATATTTCTCTCCCTCAACGGTGGGAAGATTCACGTTCCAGAAGTGTCCGGCTGGCATGCTGAATGCCGGGGCCATCATGGTCTTCACGACTCGAGTCACATGACGAGACAACACGTTCCAATCGATCGGGAAATCGTCATGAAGCAACCGTGACACAGCAATTGCGGGAACTCCAAGGATCGCCGCTTCACGAGTGGCTGCAGCAGTCCCTGAATAAAACAGGTCAACTCCCAGATTAGCACCAGGATTGATTCCTGCAATCACAAAATCCGGCGGCGTTGAAATGACATGCCGAAGTCCCACACGAATGCAGTCTGCCGGAGATGCGTGAACGACGTGGATCTCGCCGAAAGGTTCGACTCGTCTTCGTTCGACACGAATAGAATGCTTTGTGTTCACCGCATGGCCCTTGGCACTATGGCAAACCAACGGAGCGACAACAGTCACTTCACCCAGGGGCAACAATGCCAGATAGAGTGCCGCAAGCCCTGGTGCATCAAATCCGTCATCGTTAGTAATCAAAAATCGCATGGATCTTGTTTCTAAAAGAAGTAAAAAAGTCACGCCTGCCATGGCAGTTGCGAACGATCTCAAGGTGCGAGGCATTGCCGGTCGAAAGACGTCCGCCATATTCATTGGCGTCTGGCTCGAGACTATGCATGAGCATGCCAGAAAATCTGCAATGCGACAATGCTGCTGCAATCGGCTTTTATCAACTTCCTTTCGACGCGGCAAACGCGAGCACGGAATTGGGGTAGGCCGGATACAGGTATGGACTTCTGATCTCCTGAGGACTGAGTTCACTTCCCGCTGAATGGACGTAATTCAGCCTTCCTCAGCAGAGCTGTTCAGTAGCCATTTTAGTTCCGCGCCAAATAGGCTTCATCCTGCTGCTGCGGCTCCGGTGCGGCAGTTTTCAGTGGCTGCCCGAGGATGCTCAACGTTTGCCGTTTTTTTGTTCCACTGCCAACAGCATCTTCGCCCCGACCGAATTGTTGCACGACTGGAGTTTCAGAATGACATGCCGCCCGCCGATAGACTAAACTTGACTGTCGAGTGTCCGTGATTGATTCCGCATCGTGCTGTCTTTGCAGAGTGCACCCAAGTCACAAAGCATATAAATGCTACTCACGATCTATGCTTCCAGCTAATCGCCAGTCGCATAGATCGCAATTCGTTCGGCAGATTCGCAGGAGCCGCAATGGGGATGATCGCGTGGTTGATTGGAGCGGGCCGTTCGCAGTCGGACGACCCAATGGACATTGCTGGCTCGCACTTCAAGGCGAACCCGTATCCCTACTACGCACGACTCCGTGCCGAATCGCCAGTCCACCGTACGAACTTGCGGATCGGATCAAGCCCCTGGCTCGTGACTCGGTACGACGATGTCGTCACGGTCTTGAAGGACGAGCGGTTCGTCAAGCAATCGTCGAATGCTATGACGCCGGAGCAGTTCGCTCGGCAGCCCTGGTTTCTCAAGCTATTCAGGACAAAGTGGTTCGAGCCGTTGAAGCGTAATCTGATAAACCTGGATCCTCCCGACCATACGCGACTCCGAGTGATCGTGACCAAGGTGTTCACGCCTCGGCGTATTGAGCAGATGCACGAACGGATCCAAAAGTTGGCCGACGAGCTTCTCGACCACGCACTCCGCCGCGGACACATGGATTTGATCCGCGAATACGCTTTACCCTTGCCGACGACGATTATCACGGAAATGTTGGGCGTACCGCGGGAGGACCGACAACAGTTCCACCGGTGGACAAACGCCATCGCTTCGATGTTCGCGTCGAAGGCGGCGATGGTCTACGCCATCCCGAATAAGTCGCAGGCTAATCCGGAGGCGTCGGGCCGATCCTCACGATGATCTGGTGAGTGCTCTTATCCGGGCCGAGGAAGCTGGCGACACGCTGAGCGAGAATGAACTCCTCGGAATGCTCATTCTCCTCCTGCTGGCCGGGTACGAAACCACAGCCAATTTGATCGGCAGCAGCATGCTGACACTGATGGAACATCAAGATGATCTCAAAACAGTGTGGCACGACTCCTCGCTCATCAAACCAGCACTGGAAGAACTGCTTCGCTGGACTAGCCCGGCGGATATGGCCTCAGCGAGGTACACACGCGAAGATATGACGCTGGCCGGAGTGACGATCCCACGCGGGGATACGGTCTTCGCTGTGATCGCCTCGGCAAATAGGGACGAACGACAGTTCCGCAACCCGGACCTGCTGGACATCTCGCGCGAACCGAACAAGCACCTCTCGTTCGGGTTGGGGAATCACTTCTGCCTGGGTGCCACGCTTGCTCGTCTGGAGGGTCAAATTGCAATCGGCACGCTCATTCGCCGCGCCCCGGAATTGCGATTGGCCGTGCCAACGCAGACTTTGCGTTGGCGTCCCGGACTCATGCTGCGCGGCCTCGCCTCGCTTCCGGTCGTTTTTCGCTAGTCGAGTTGGGATAGCCAATAGTGCTTGTCATTTCGGCGGAATTGGTCGGCCCGATAGTTCCCGTGACCGTCGGTCGTCTTGGGGGCAGCCTGCCTACCACCATCGAACGTCATCCGCGACTGCTGAGCTGAAATCCGCTGCCGAAATCCTGTCAAGGTCGCTCAAGAACATGGGCGTAGGAGCCTGATCCATCACGACCACCAAATGTCTTCGCTTGTGGTGTTGCAGCATCTGCCCCAGGAACTCTATGACTCCGTCAGAACAGATTCCCTCAGGAGCTTCCGTCTTTCTTTGTCTTGCGGCCACGGATATGCGGAAGAGTTTTGATGGATTCACGGACCTTGTCCGCAGTGAATTTTCTCGTGCGCCGAATGACGGCAGTCTGTTTCTGTTCATCAATCGTCGTCGCGATCGCATCAAGATTCTGTACTGGGAAACCGGAGGCTTTGCCCTGTGGCACAAGCGATTGGAGTCGGGTAGCTTCGAGACGGTCAAAGGGAACAATAATGAATCGGCGGTGGCGATCGATGCGACTGAACTGAGTATGCTGTTGTCAGGCATCTCGCTGCAGTCGGTCAAACGATGCAAACGATTTGTGGCGTGACACGATGATATGAAGCATGCTCAACGTGACTTAATACGTTCGGCAGATCAGAATTTTTTCAACAGGTTTCTGTGAGCGACTTTCGTCTGCAGAAACCTATTTCTTTTTATGAAAAAAGATGTCAGTTGGCCTGGTGAAAATTGTCACATGCGCTACCCTGGCCCACATGACGCAACTCGAAAAACTCAGACAGGAAATCGCGACGCTGCAGGCGGAAGAAGCACGCCAGCGCTCGCTGCTGCATGAGACATCGACGTTGCTTGAGGACAAGCAATTCGCAGTTGCAGGCCGCAACCATCCTGATCACATTCGACACTACCGCAAAGACGAACGCCGCGATCGCGCCGACCGAAAACAACGGGCTCGCGAAGAAAGAAGAGCGGCCAAAGCGTGAACTCTGGAATTGCCGAATGATATCGGTGTACAGCAGCACCAGATGGTGCTGCTGTACGCTCACAGACGAGGGCTTTGAGCCTGATGAGGTGCCGACGTGTTTCCCAACATTCGGGGAGGCTATCTGCGAGGCTCAAACTTCGACCGAAACGTCTGGTATCCAATCCGGGAGAAAGTTGGGATTCCAGACACGTTTGTTTTCCACGACCTGCGACACACTCAGGCCAGCCAGCTTCTCG
>JANPHT010000614.1:0-4796 GCA_031424595.1 Planctomycetota bacterium | reverse complement strand
GGCAGAAGCTCGGCCGTGGTCTTCTGGAGCCAGTCGGCTCGCCGACCGCCTCGGCATTGGGGACAGCTTCGATGTCGGCACGAGTTATACTGAACGTGAGTGTTGTGACCACAGTCGCAACGCGACACATGAGCACCCAGTTCCGCCGATCGACATCGTGTAATGAACCAGGCGGCTCTTGAAACATCCGGCCGGATGCGTCGCCCAGCGGACCACGATGAATAATAGCGAGTGACAACCGACCTTATCGTCAGAGGCTCCACGCTGATATTCATCGTCCATAAGCCTCCTCGGCTGAGCCGGAATGTTCAACTCGCCAATATCAATTCAAGACCCCCGGGAATTACAGCCAGGGAAGCCTTCGCGTGTTTTGGTGTCCCAAATAGTGTGAGTAGTGGAGTTTTCCCAAAACAATGAGACCAGCCCTTTTTACCAGCTTTTACCAGGCCAACATGCTCGGCACACAACAAAAAAGCCCGCGTCCTCTGGGGCGTGGGCTTCGGAATGGGCGGCAGTGTTCAGCTTTCCGTGTTCCGTGTTCCGTTTTCCGTTTTCCGTTTTCCGTTTTCCGTTTTCAGCCGGTCGATTGCAATTCGTCAGGATCGTTTGCCTGGTTTCAATCGGTGAGTTCAAACTTAAAATCGTTTGCTGAGGCGTCGGTGTCGACAGTCGCCGTCAATCCGGACGTGTTAACGTCCCCATACTTCAGGGGGATCGGTGACTTTTGATTGTTTTCTGAACCAGGGAAACCAGGCATTTCAGGCACCTGTTCCGGCACAAAATTAATAGCCACCTTGTGTGTTCCGGCGATGGCACCATCTCCCGGTTCACTGGTTGTCATCTCGAATCGTCCCTCGGCGTCAGTGGTTCCCGACGCGACCATTCCCTGCTCCGGAATAAACGCCACCGAAAGATTTGGCAGCGGCTTTCCCTGGTAGGTCACGAGTCCAGTGACTGCCACCGTCTTTGGAGCGTCGCTTTGTCCGCCGCAGCCCGCGATCAGCAGTATGGCACTCAACAGGACGAGGTAGGATCTCTGGAAACGCACAGAAGTTACTCCTGAAACAGGCTTAAATGATTAACGTAAAACGCAAATGGACACTTTTAACTTGAACATCCAAGTAGAGCATTTGCCTCAGCAATCTGAGGCAAATGCTGTCTCTGACTACGGATCAGAACTCTCCGATCACTTCTCCGGAACTGATCGTCGCCAGCGATCGATACACATTGATATCGACGTTTTCACTGACGAATCGACTGCTGCCATCGCCGAGCGTAAACTGACCTCCGCCAACATGCTTGCTGGCAAAGGAATAGTTGTTTGGCCAGTCGCCAATATTCTTCGGCCGTTTCAACACCGCATTGACGGGAATCGCGCAGGTTGCTGTCACAGCATTCGGATTGTACCACCAGTTCCACTGGCTCCAGCCAGGCATTGCTTCACCAATCGCAAAGGTGTTGGACGTCCCGTCCGTCAGGTCTCGCATACGAGTCGGTGCGTTTGTGTTCTGCTGATTGGAACAAAGAATTCCATTACCAGAATTCAGGCCGTCAGTGCTGCCAGAATTCTTTCCATTGGGCGATGAAACCGGGTTCCATGCGGCAATACCCCAGGCCCAGTTACTTCCCGCACAAGCTTTGTAGTTTGTAACCGCCCACGTACCAGGAGGAGTTACGTTCACGTCGGAGCGATTTCCCAACTGACCGTTGTTGTTTTCATTGTCAGACGGACACAGGTAAGCGGGAAGAACCGTATTGGCCGCTGTCTGGTTTTTTAGAATGGCCGTCGTCGTTCCCTGGAGTCCAGAATTGAAATCGATCGAAGCGTAGAGATTTGCCTGTTCAATAAACGGCAGAATCATTTGCAACCAGCTCTTGCCAGTGTTGGCAATTGCCGGGCCGCCGCCGCCTGCGCCAGGTTTGGTCCGCCACGCATAATTGACAGGAAAACAATTGAACGTGTCATGGTAATTGTGAAACGCGAGACCCAGTTGCTTCAGATTATTCTTGCACTGTGTCCTTCTGGCCGCTTCTCGTGCCTGTTGTACAGCAGGCAATAACAACGCAATCAGGATTGCAATGATGGCAATCACCACCAGCAATTCAATCAAGGTGAATCCTCGTCTTCTCGGTCGATGCATGAGAAATCTCCAATAGAAGTGAAAAATAGAGCCGGCGATTGCCAGCTGTAACGCGTGTGCATTACATGCGTGAACATGAGAATACATGTGCTTGAAAAAACTGTCAACGCGCACTGACGGAATTTGCCTTGCCAATCGCCATGTCAAACCACCGGGAATGCACTTCGAATGGAAAATGCCCCACTGTGACACGGAATGGTGTCCACATCTGTTCAAATCGCGTGGAGATTGCTGCTTTCACGGTCATAAGTCTTGCCAGGGCTGCGAATTCCAGTGCTCAGGGCTCGACCAATGCTGTCTCTTTGCGCTACCATACGTGGCCCGCGAAGATGCTGTGCAGCACGGATCCTTGGAAAGTTTTCCCACCGGTGCAATGGAATTTGGGTTCCAGCACCGCCGCGGTTGTCTCGTCGCAAAATGCGATGCTCTGGTTTTTGTCGAGTTAGTCCCCAATGGACTGACTGCCACTTTCTGAATTTCTGTTTGTGTACTTATGGACCCGAAGTTCATTCGCAATTTCAGCATCATTGCCCACATCGACCACGGCAAGAGCACTCTCGCAGACCAATTGTTGCTGAAAAGTGGCACGATCACACAGCGAGAGTTTCGTTCGCAGATTCTGGACGATCTGGATATCGAGCGTGAGCGCGGCATCACGGTCAAAGCCAGGTCGGTCACCATCAACTGGAAACAGGATGGTGAAATGTACGAGTTGAATCTCATTGACACTCCAGGCCACGTGGACTTCCACTACGAAGTCAACCGCAGCCTCGCCGCCTGCGAAGGCGCGCTGCTGTTGATTGATGCCTTTCAGGGCGTTCAGGCACAAACTGTCGCGAATGCGTTTGCTGCGATCGCCGTCAATCTTGAAATCATTCCGGTGGTCAACAAGATTGACCTGCCAGTGATTCGCGTCGATGAAGTTCTGGATGAAGTGGAAACGATTCTCGGACTGGATGCGACTGATGCTCTTCGAGTCAGCGCGAAGGTGGGTTTGAACATCGAGTCGGTATTCGAAGCGATCGTTAAGAAAATTCCGCCGCCGAAGGGGACACCGGACCAACCGCTGAAAGCGTTGGTTTTCGATAGCAAGTACGATAACTATCGAGGCGTGATCACTTACGTGCGAATTTTTGAAGGTGCCGTCAGGAAAGGCGATAAAGTCCGGTTCATGCGTGAGGGAGTTGTCAACGAAGTTCTGGAACTCGGCCAGTTTCGACCTAACATGACTCCGTGTGACGAACTGGGGCCTGGTCAGGTCGGTTACCTGCTGACCGGATTGAAAGAGCTCAGCAAAGTGACTGTGGGCGATACTGTCACCCTGTTTCACAACCCGGCATCGGAAGCTCTCCCTGGTTATCAGAAGCCCAAGCAGATGGTGTTCTGCGGGATGTTCCCGATTGATGCGACAGACTTTGAAGCTCTTCGCGAAGAGCTCCAGAAACTGTCAATGAACGATTCCAGCTTCTCGTTTCTGCCAGAAACCAGCGACGCACTGGGATTCGGGTTTCGCTGTGGTTTTCTTGGCATGCTGCACATGGAGATCGTGCAGCAGCGTCTCGAAAAAGAGCAGGACATGGATCTGATCCAGACTGCACCGAACGTGACTTATCAGATCGTCAAACGCGATGGCGGCATCATGACCATCGATAATCCCCAGGATGTGCCTGACGCTGGAATCATCGAAGAATTTCGGGAGCCGATTGCGAAAGTCAGCTACATCGTTCCGTCTCAGCACGTGGGCACGATCATGCAGCTTTGCCAGGATCGTCGCGGCATTTATCGGAGCACCGAATACCTGGGCCCCCAGCGAGCTCAGATCGTCTATGAATTGCCGCTCAGCGAAATTGTCTATGATATGTACGATAAGCTGAAAAGTGTGACATCGGGATATGGCACGATGGATTATGAGATCATCGGATTCACGGCTGCCGATCTTGTGAAAATGGACATCCTTGTGAAGGGCGTCAAAGTTGACGCATTATCAACGATCGTGCACCGTTCTAACTGCGATCGTCGCGGTCGTGCCCTGGTAAAGCGACTTAAGGAAGAGATCAGCAAGCATCAGTTCGAAATCGCCATTCAGGCGGCTATTGGATCTCGCGTGATTGCCCGCGAAACGATTTCTGCGCTCAGCAAAAACGTCACGGCCAAGTGCTACGGTGGTGACGTGTCGCGAAAGCGAAAGCTGCTGCAGAAGCAGAAAGAGGGCAAGAAACGCATGAAGCAATTTGGAGAAGTCGAGATTCCGCAAAAGGCATTTTTGTCGGTTCTGGAGTCGCAAAAGGACGACTGATCGGACTTGGCTTTGTCGATACTGAGTTCGACGCCGACACTGAGTTCGACGCTGCGGGAGGGTGCCGTTCGTGGGAACGGGGTTGCAATGCGATTGGTTATGTCGGCGGCTTCAGCACGTATTTCTTGTCGACCCGGGCAGCCACAGCGCCGGTCGTGTAGTAGCCTATGGAGACCTGACCGACCTGAGTCAGCAAGTCATACGATTCCCAGCGGTTCCAGCCATAGTCGGCTTCCAGCCAAAGAATCAGCTTAGCCCAACTTCCCCAACTGGGAAGAAAAATGCTGGCGGCGAAAAATTTCTCCAGTCTTTTCGGCGTAGCATTTTCGTAAGTCGTTTGGCGTCGGCTTGAAACGTGA
>JANPHT010000613.1:0-3320 GCA_031424595.1 Planctomycetota bacterium | reverse complement strand
TGCGAGAACAGGACGAAATCAGACGAATGGTGCGTTCAGGCAGGGAGACCGTAACAGTTTAGTCCCTCGGCCGTAGGTCATGTCCCGTCGCTCGAGTTTCAGCAATGGGCGAGGGTTCCGGTGACGACGGCAGACTTGCTCCTTGGGGTTGTCGTTGTTGACAGGAGTCCCTGATAGAAGTCGCTCGGGCGGTGACCGTGACGTTTCGCGGTGTCTGAGACTGACATCAATCGCCCCACTCGAATGGCCCCCGCATGACTGCGATGACCGTATGACTGCGATGACCGTATGACTGCGATGACCGTATGTGATCGTGCGAAGCACCACCAACGGACGCAACGCCGCGCCGCCCAAATGCGGGCAGTGGCTGACGTTCGGACAATTGTATTCATGTTTTGGGTGAAAATTGAATGGCATCGGCATCCTGCCCGAATCCCGAAACGCTACGCCATCCCGAATCTTACGCCAAGATCAGTGTTGAGGGACTAAACTGTTACCGCTTTTTGCATTCCGCTGCACGACTTGCACCGAAACGGTTTCCCGACCAGCTTCAACGAGACCTGCGGAACCAACCAGCGACGTGGCACACAAAGCGGCTGCGAACATAATTGAACCCCAGCCAATCGGATTCTGCAGACTCGACCCAAAGCACCCGCAGTCGATATTCAGACCACGGGCAAGAGTGATCAGTTGAACCACAGTGAAAGAGCCAAATAGAACCACGCACCAATTCAGAGAGAAACGTCGCAACTTCGGAAAGAGGATCAGCATCAATCCCAGCGTTAGCTGAATCGATGGGATGAGCATCGCCAAGACAACGCCAACCCGTGATCCGACCAGATCGTAGGCGTAAATCGACGCGAGAAACGCATAGCTGTTTTCAAGATGGCTGACCGATGATCGCACCAAAACCGCGCCGATCACCAGGGCCGCAGCGCGGTAGTACCACTTCGAAGTGGCTGCGTTACTTTCCATGCTTCGACTGCCACTCTCGGACACCGCCGCGGTAGATTGCAACATTGCTGATTCCTCGATTCACAATCTGGTTCGCCACGGAGTCCGCCCATTGGCAGTGCTCACTTTGGCAGTAAAAAATGATCCTGGAGTCTGGTTTCAGCAGTTTCATCGAATTGATCAACTGACAAAAAGTAGAATCGACTGGGATATTCACAGCATTCGGCAGATGAAATCGGTCATAGGCATCCACGGTTCTCGCATCGACGAAAACCACATCTTCTTTCCCGCACAAGGATTTCGTGGTCTCGAAGTCAATCGTCGGAATGTCCCGCTGGAAATAGGAGGCCTGCACGGCTCCGATTCCATGACTGCCATGCACAAATCCTGTTCTCAATGCCACATGAGTAAACAGAGCGACACCGACGACTGCGGCTGCAAACGCAGTGATCGTCCTGGTGCGATGCAACAGCGCCGTCAACGACAGCGAAATTGCGATCATGCCCACCACTGAGAGAGACACTGGCAACCTAGCCAGCAGATTGCCAGCCACCAAGGATTCCTGCGAACTTGCAGGAAGATCTGGAATGACGGCACCGCCACTCCAGACGGATAGCAGGTCAGTGACTGAAATCCGAGTCTGCTCCTGCGGGGGATCGTAGATACGGATTTCCTCACCATCAAAACCGAGGAACAGAATCCAGTGAGAATACACGCGACGGCCCACGGGACGTACGTGCAGAATGGCAGGTCGGTTCAACGCCTGGAGTCGTCCAAGAGCCAACGCCGGATCGAATTCCGCATGGATTCCAAACTCGGCGAAAGCATCGATCAGGTTTTCCGAACTGCTGCCAAAGGTCCCGTTGATGAAGTCTGGCTTCAGGATCCTGTCAAACGCAGCATCTGGCTGAGACAGTCGCACGGCACCATAGACACAGTGAAGACCACAATAGGCTGTCCCGACAGCGCCGCGACTGGCTGCAGGTTCAGCCGCAGTCTCATCAGCGTGACCTGACGACTGCATCGTCACCAAAACCAACGCCAGTACAGCAAGCTGTCTGGGAAAACGGTGTGCCCGCACTTCGGTGGCTTGAATCAGACTCATCGTTGCTGCCCCCAACGGCGGACCAGAAACACGGCTCCAATCAACAGCATCGCAATCACTGTCGGAACGACGGAGCTTTTCCACCACGGTGCTGGCGGAGCAAACGTCAAAGCGTCGGCATTTTTCAGAGCGGGCTGGTCCTTCACAACCTGAATGTTCCCATCCGACCATTCATACGACAGCTTTTCATTTGTCACGACCTTTGTTCCCTCGGGAATCTCCGCAAGAACTGCGTCGATAATCCTGTTGACTTCAGCGGCATCCGTACTGAACTTTGTAACTTCGACGTGGATCTCATTCTGTACTATGGTTCCATCGTTTCCAGTCTGTACCGATTTAACAACGGCAGTCCATGGAACGGTTGCCAAGTCCGTGAGTTTGGTGCTGAAAGTGCATGTCTCGATCGCGGACGCCAATCCCGTCTTAAAAAGGTCGGACCGAAAATCGCCAAGAGTCTGATGCCGCTTGAGCGTCGAACTATAGTTACCTGCGGACTTTGAAATCTGCAGGACGTGACAGCCATCACTCTCAGAGAGGATGAATTCGCCAAAATCATTGCTGACGACTGGTCCCGTCGAACCAACTTTCAGTAGATCTCCCAACGAAGCCGGTGTGTGCCCACCAGTATATCGACCAAAAAACACTGCCAATGCCGCGCTTCCGGTCAACCCAGATTCGGCGGCTGCATGAAAACTGCGTTCGCCGTCGTCGGGTATTTGCTGCTGGCGCACGAGAAGCTCGACTCGCATTCCCCTTGCATTCAAAAGATCTCCAGCATTTTGCCATTTGCTTTCTGCACCGACTTGAAGCGTGACAGCATGCGACATGTCGCGTTTTGCAATCGTATAGCCTCGGCTGACCCCCGATTCCCTCGTTGACATGGTTCCCTTCATGATTCGATCCGGGGTCATCGCAATAACGATTTGAGATGGTCGAAACTTGGGTGTGTCGGTAACGACTGGAAATCCTTCCCGATACCGGCCAATACGTCCCACAAGCAGATAAGTATTAGGGATTGCGAGCGCGTCCTCGCCGTGAGCTAGTTCACCGTTTGATGTCAACATCGCTATGATCATCAGCAGGCACGCTGATCGAAACCGTATAGCTGCGATACTCATTTTGGGGCTTCACAATCCGAATGAACAACGGAATTCCAACGTCTAGCTGACGCACGTTGAATGATGTCAGTGATTACTCAGGACGACGACCTAAGGCAAACCAAACCGGTACACAGTCGTACGCGGTTCGGCGAGTGGATCAT
>JANPHT010000612.1:0-22127 GCA_031424595.1 Planctomycetota bacterium | reverse complement strand
CTTTGATCTCGTCAATTTTATTCGATATCGACAACTCCAGCGGATGGGCGAGGTTCTCGTCGAATGAAGATGGTTCGCTTCGAGGGGAATTGAAAGTTCGGGCTCGCAACAACAGCATGCTGGGGAAGCGACTTCTCGACGCCTCCGGGAACAGTCGATTCGCGCCGATACTCAACGATCATGCGGCCGCAACACTGCATCTCTGTACGCGACTGCCGGACGAAGGACCGCTCGCTCTGCAAGCCACAGGATCCTGGTTAACAGAAACGATGGGACGTGAGTTCAGCGGCGATCCTGCCATGGTTTCAGCAGGACAAGCTCTCGCGGGAATTCTTACCGGAATCTCCGACCATCGAAATCTCGAATTCCTTATCAAGGTTGGCTGGACACCGACATCCTCCGGCGTCATTTACGGGGGCATTCAGCTCAATGAAGATCCCGAGTTGCTGAAGAGCGTTCACCATCTATTGACTCACCTTCCCGGTGCACCGGCAGGGATCGATCAGTTGATTACTCTGGAGGACCGTCAGGGGATGCAGGTTATCGTGCTGCGTTCGCCCGAGAGCCTTTCCGGCGAGCCAGCGATTCGTGAATTACGTGAGTTACTTGGTGCCAATATCACTCATCTCTATCTGGCCCACCAGAATTCCTGTCTGTGGTTTTCTGCAGGAACCGAGAATGCCGTAGAGATCATCCGCCAGTCGGCCGAGCGATGTTCGGAAAACTCCCGAGCGGCCAGGACCCCCTTGATCAGCGCTCGAATCGATGCGGAACGTTGGGCCAGTTATCCTCAGGATGATCCCGCCGGGATTTCGTCAATGCTGTATTGGCTCGATGAAAACGCGGGGTGGTTTCCTCCAACTCCGTTTGGCTTCGCATTCGGTGGTCAACGTCCAAAGCCCAATCCCCTGCTGCAACGAGTTTTTGACCTCGGCGGATCTCAGCATGCGGATTTCAGCGTTGAAGCCGACGAAAGTGGTATCCTGCTGCAGGCATCTTTCGGTGAAGCACTCGGCAACTATATGATTGCCAGAATGCTCGACAGCCAGGAGAGCAGGATGGAACAGCAACGAAAGCAAATGCAGGAAGTGGAAGCACGGGCAAAGGTGGACTTGCAGAAGGCCGCCGAAAAATCGGCCGCACCCCCCGCTCCCTGATACCTGATACCCCTGCGACGCGGACACCTTCCACTCAGGCCGCGAACCGCAGTGGAACATGCTGCGATTGCTTGTTTAGCCACTGGACAACTCGCTCCATAGCCATCGCTCGCGAGCCTTTGACAAGCACAACATCGCCCGGTGTCAGCAGACAGTCCAGTATCACTTGCAGCGTCGAGAGATCACTAAACAAAGAAATTCGGTTGACTGACACTCCCGCTGACCTGGCGCCTTCGACGACTGAACTGGCAAACTCACCAAAGACCAGTGTGTGGTCCACCGTTGAAGCGGCCAGAGCTCGGCCGACGTCAAAGTGAGCTTTTGCAGAGTCGGCACCCAATTCAAGCATGTCGCCCAGAACCAGCAGGCGGTGCCCAGTATTCGTCCAGTCAGAGAGCGATTCGATCGCCGCAGCAACGCTGGCTGGACTGGCGTTGTAAGAATCATCTAACACAATCCAAGGTCTCCTCTGAACAATCCGGCCTCGCCCGGCGTCCAGTTGAAACGAAGCAAGTCCCATCCGGATGTTCGAGTCACAAACGCCAACCAGTTGCCCGACAGCCACAGCAGCCGCAGCCAGCGAAGCGAGATGACGTGGCCCTGCAAATTGGTAGAGCTTGTCGCCTATCTCGACCGTGCAGACTCCTTCATGAATTGAAACATCCGATACCTGGACGTCCGCATCTTCAGCAAGGCCGAACAAAATGACTTCAGCGCTGGTTGATGACTTCATGGAGCAAACAAGTGAGTCATCAGCATTCAGAAGTACGGTACCACCGCTGCCGATGGCCTGAGCCAATTCCTGCTTTGTACTTTGTATGGCCGACAGGCTTTCGAACGATTCCAGATGAGCCGGAGCGACTTTGGTAATGAGCCCAATTTCCGGCTTTGCAAGCTTTGCCAGCCAACGAATATCTCCCGGACGCGATGCACCCATCTCCAGCACGGCGAATTCATGCTCCGGATTGAGCAGCAGCAGGCTCAGTGGCACACCGAGTTCGTTATTAAAATTCTGAGGACTTTGAACACCGCAGAACTGCGTTCCCAGTACCGAAGCAATCATTTGTCGTGCGGTTGTCTTGCCAACACTTCCGGTGATCCCAATGACTAAAGCGGATGATTGTTGTCGGTTCCACTCTGCCAACTTCTGCAGCGCCTGCAGAACATCTGGCACACGTATCATTCGGCTGTCATTTTCTATCGTATCAGCCGACCGAAACCTGACTACCTTGGGATGATCGGGCAATGATCCCACCGAGGCATGGTCCGTCACGACACAACTGGCCCCGCGTTCAATGGCTTCGTCGGCGTACAATACACCATGATATTTTGTTCCGGGCAGGGCAAAAAACACGTCACCCGGTTGAATCTTCCGACTATCGATCGAAACGCCGGTCACCGCAGTCCCATCCCGGCCGCAGCCATCGACCGCATTTCCGGCGATGATCTGAAGGAGTTGTGCGACGGTGCAGGGGAACATGAGCGAATTTCCAGAGTCGTGGCGAAGGTTGAAACGCCTTAAGAATGCAGTGAATCAGTCGATATGAGACTTGAGATCATCGACAACATTGAGTGGCTCGAATGGAAATTGTCAGACCGGAATGGCAGCCGAAACATGCTGGGGGGAAGGAAATCGGCTGGCCTGCAGCTCTCGCAGGATTCGCCGCGCTACTTTTCGATCGTCAAAACTGATGGTGCGAATTCCAATTTGCTGTGATGTTTCATGGCCGCGACCAGCGACGACAACGGCGTCTCCAGGCTCGGCCATCTGAAGTGCCAATTCAATGGCCTTGTTTCGATCTATACAGACCTGAACATCCGACATAGAGGTAAAACCTCCGCAGATTTCATCAATGATTCGCACAGGGGGTTCTGACCTGGGATTGTCGGAAGTCACAATGATGGAATCTGCCGTACAGGCAGCCAAAGCCATCAGTGGCCGCTTAAGACGATCCCGATCCCCGCCAGCGCCGAACACAAGGATCACCTTTCCTGCGACAAGCGTTCTTGCCGTTGCCAGGCAGTGCGAAATCCCGTCCGGTGTGTGAGCGTAGTCAACCAATACCGTAAACGGTTGACCCACATCAATCCGTTCCATTCGCCCAGGCACATGCGTTACAGCCTCAATGCCCTCGACGATGAGGGGAAGATCGATCCCCAATTGTTCAGCCAACGACGCAGCCACGAGAATATTGAGCACGTTGTGCCGTCCAACCAGTGAACTCCGAAGTGCAATCGTGCCTGAATCAAGACTCAAACGCACATGCTGAGCATGGATGGACTCGGAAACCATCTCCGCACGAAGACTGGCCGACGCATCGAATCCGAAAGTCAGTGTGCGCGTCGTCGCTGGAAGGAGATCCATCACAGCCCGGCAACCGGGATCATCAATCCCCATGAGCAAAGGCGCGCCGGCAACTAACAGATTGGCGATCTTCGATTTAGCTGTACGATAGCCGACGGCATCTCCATGATAGTCGAAATGATCGCGAGTAATATTTGTGATCGCTCCGGCGGCAAAGGGAACGGCCGCACAACGCTTCTGATCCAAAGCGTGACTGCTGACTTCCATAACACAATGAGACGCATGTTGCTTCGCCATCTTTGCGAACATCTCGGCAACTCTGGGCGCAGTAGGTGTTGTGAGTGCGGCCGGTGATCGCGAACAACCATCGCTGTATTCAATTGTCCCCAGAAGGCCCGTGGTCTTGCCGGCGGTTTCCAGGATCGCTCGCAAGAGCCACGCAGAGGTCGTTTTTCCGTTTGTTCCGGTGATTCCCGCGACGGTCAAAGACCTTTCAGGCCGACCATATTGAGCCATGCAGATTTTGGCCCAGGCCTCACGAATATCAGGAACGACGCACTGTGGAACACCGATTTTTGAATTCGGCCGTTCCAGCACGACCGCTGAAGCACCGGAAGCGACAGCCGATTCAACGAATTGATGCCCATCGACACTTTGGCCCGGCAGCGCAACAAACACATCGCCCGTGCAAACTTTCCGACTGTCGCAGCAGAACGTCGCACCCGAGACATCGCCGCAGCCCACGAAACTGACCGGTCCGAGTGCCTGTCGCAGACTGATGGAGTTGACTTCCATGCCGATCAAATCCACTCTCAAGCGGAGTTATCGCGTCAGGTATCGACGCTTAGAATTAGATGCCCCAGGTCGTTCCCTGACTTGCAGCACCGGATGTTCGCTCCGGCGATTGTCTCCCTGGTCAAATCATGGGTCAACCGCAGTTTGGCTTTCTCACCTCTCCGAAATAGAGGAGTGGTTCTCAAAAGCCTGACCTTCGGCGGAAAGCAGCGACTTGCCGACGATGTAATGTCCAAAGACGACATTACGCGGTCGTAAAGATCAATTCACAATTTGCGGTTCTTCAGTCGTTTTCGCGACCGCGCTGGCCAACGCTGCCCCGGAAGAAACCTTTCTGGATTTTGGTTTCAGTTCCTCCACCGGCGCATTCACTGTTCCTGACGTCACGTCTTTCATGCGGAACAGGTGCCATTTTTTTCCGAATCGCAAGGCCCCTATCCCCACCGGAAGTTGTGGCTTATTCAAAAAGCTGTCAATGGCAGCGGCAAAGTGCTGTTTCAACAGAGGATGCAGTCCCCTGATGGTGCAGAGTTTTTCGACCGGAACGGCCTGCATGTCCTGTGTCACGGTTTGCGACAATGCGAACTCAAGCACGCTGCCCGACGCTGCAAGTTCGACGGCATCGTCTGCCAATGCCAATGGCGAATTCGGAATGCCGGGAAACGCGACAATAACGTGCGTGAGAAAGGGCTCAACAGTCGTGGCCTTTTGCAGCGTCGTCGTATCCGGCGCAGACTTCAGCAACGAAGCTAACTGGCCCAGAGACAAGGGATATGAGGGGCCGCCGATTGCCTTTTGAGCCTCCAGCAGTTTGACCAATTGATCAGCCAGCAGCTTTTCCGCCCGAGGAAACCGGGAATCCCGCAACAGCAGATCCGATTTGGTCTTTGTCTCCGCCGCGCAGAGATCAACAAACGCAAACTTCCGCTGCAGGTCGAAGTGCGTTCTCCAGACTTCCGTAAAGTGAATCTGCAAGTCTTTCGAAAGCAGTTTTGAAAGATTCGAAAGCCTGCATTCCGGAGCAGCTTCACTGCACTGGCTCTGCAGAAGCCGACGAAGAAATCCCTCGCTGTTGACCGACTGTTCGGCATCCGCACGGAATACCATCCAGGGGTTTGGCAGTTTCCCCGCAACGATCGTCGTAGAATCGACAAATGGAGCCTGTTCAAATGCGGCGGACAACAGCGGATCATCCGCATTGACATCCGCCTTGCCCAACAACTCATGCAGCAGCGCGGGATAGGTCCCCTCTCCGGATTTTTTCAGAGCCTCGAGAGACGACACAAGCTTACGACTGAGATTCACATCCGGGCGAACGAATCGCCCATCATGAATTCCAGGCAGTGTCTTTGTCCCGTTCCTCTTCTGAACCGCAGACAATCCCAACGGAAGCCGCTCAAGATTGCCGGACCAATAGGATTCCACCTGTTTACGAAGGTTTTTTTCAAGACTCCGGCAAAGCTCAGCCAGACTGCGAACGGGAACCGTTTCACTGCAACCTGTCATGGGATGCTGAGCAAGGCGCTGGAGGACCGTCGGATCCTGAGCCAGCCGCTCACGATCGCGCAGCAATGAGACAGGGCTTTTCAAATCATCCACCACCGCAACCACTATCTGGTCCTTCGCGGGAGCCTTTAGCAGAGCGGCCGTTGCCCATTCCATCGAAACACCGGACTGGCTGGCCACCAACTGCGACCATGTCAGAAACGGTGTCTCGGAAGTTTGCGACTGAGTTGACGCATGGGCTTCCAGAGCAACAACAAGATTTGCCGCAATCTCGCTTAATGGATCCGGAATCTTTGCTTTTTTCGCCACGACTATTTTCTTCCTGTGAATCGTTCTGTCTCACACTGCAGTGTTCGTTCAGAACCTGCTCAGCCTTTAGACTGCTCCTTCGCCCATTGATCCTTCAGTGTCACTGTGCGATTGAAGACGAGGTGGGATTCATTCGTGTCACGGTCGACACAAAAATAGCCCAATCGTTCGAACTGAAAACGATCGCCGAAATTGGCTTTTCCCAGCGAGGGCTCCAGCATGGCCTCTGGCAGAATCTGCAGAGAGTTCGGATTGAGATTCGACTTCCAGTCCAATTCCGGACTCGCCACATCGTCCGGATCCTCTTTAACGAACAGATGATCGTAGAGTCGCACTTCGGCTTTCACCGCATGCTTGGCCGAAACCCAGTGCAGCGTAGCTTTTACCTTGCGACCATCCGGTGCATCTCCGCCCTTCGTGGCGGGATCGTAGGTGCAGTGAATCTCGGTGATGCTTCCCAGAGAATTCCTGAGGACTTCCGTGCAGGTCACAAAATAGGCCCATCGAAGGCGAACTTCCTTGCCCGGCGAAAGGCGGAAGAACTTCTTCGGCGGATCCTCCATAAAATCATCGCGTTCAATGAATAGTTCGCGCGTGAAGGGAACCTTGCGACTTCCTGCTGACGCGTCTTCCGGATTATTGACGGCCTCCATTTCGTCGGTCTGGCTCTCCGGATAATTCGTGATAACAACTTTCAAAGGGTTCAGCACGGCCATTCGCCGCTCGGCACGCTTGTTCAGATCTTCGCGAATGTGATTTTCCAGCACCCCCATGTCCATAGTGGCGTTGTTCTTCGTCACACCCACATAGGCGACAAACGCCCTGATTGATTCAGGAGTGTAGCCGCGACGTCGAAGACCACGAAGAGTGGGGATACGCGGGTCATCCCAGCCAGAGACATGCTTGCCCTGGACCAGTTCCAGCAGACGTCGCTTGCTCATCATCGTGTAAGTCAGATTCAGGCGATTGAATTCGATTTGTTGAGGATGATGAATTCCAAGGGCGTGGCAGTACCAGTCATAAAGGGGACGATGATTCTCAAACTCCAGGGTGCAGATTGAGTGCGTAATGCCCTCAAGCGAATCTGACTGCCCATGAGTGTAATCGTAAGTTGGATAAATGCACCATGTGTGACCCGTCCGATGATGCTCCGCGTGGCGAATCCGGTACATGATCGGATCCCGCATCAGCATGTGCTTGTGAGCCATATCGATCTTCGCGCGAAGCACATGAGCTCCATCAGGGAACTCACCGGCCCGCATGCGGCGAAACAAATCGAGATTTTCATCCACGGAACGACTACGATAAGGACTATCCACACCCGCCTCCGTGGCACTGCCGCGACCGCCTCGAATATCGTCCTGAGGAAGGCTGCAAACGTAGGCCTTGTCGTCGCGAATCAACTTTTCCGCCCACTGATAAATCTGTTCAAAATAATCGGAGGCGTAAAACAGTCGATCTTCCCAGTCGAAGCCCAGCCAACGAACATCGTCCATGATGGAATCGACATATTCGACTTCTTCTTTTTCTGGATTCGTGTCGTCGAAACGGAGATTGCACTTCCCGCCATACTCTTTGGCGATACCAAAGTTCAGGCAAATCGACTTCGCATGCCCAATATGAAGGTAACCGTTTGGCTCGGGCGGGAATCGAGTGTGAACGCGCCCACCCCACTTCCCCGACGTTACATCGTCGTCGATGATCTGACGTACAAAGTCACGATGGGCAGGAACAGAAGGATCGCTCATAGATAAAATCCGGATTCAAACAGCAAAGGCTGGCATTTTTCGCAGCGGCCAGTTTCGAGGTCAACAGGGCTAGGGCCCGAGTTTTGTTGATTCGTTGCGAAAAATACAAATGCAACGCAGTCATCGGAAGGGGACCTCGGGGAATTGCGACACATGACAAGGAAAGCGGTCTAATAGCAGCTTTCCCACAAGCCAGAAATTCTGACGGTGCGCAAGCGGTCTGTTGATTTACTGAGCGGCAAGGCGTTAGTCGCCGCTAAATGTCAGAAAAGACAGAAAAACAACCGCGGTTAGCGGTCTGTTGAGATAGGGCCGACGAGCTTGTTGGGGGATGTTGAATTTGTCGTTTTGGGTGCAGCCTTGGGTTCGGATTCGATCGGAATGAACGACAAGGACACCTCACACGAAAAACATGTTCTCGCAGAACTCCTATGTTCCGCAGCATACGGTTTCTGCAGTGAGATCGCCGTCGGCCGCGCGCAACCGGGTCAGCAGCGTCGTCATCTTTTTCAAATTGAACGCAGTGCAGGCCCCTTGAAACTCGGTTCGCACACCGGCGTAACCCCGAAGCAGAAAGCGACGCATGTCGAAGCACGCCTTCAGCACCGCGAAAGGAGTCTCGCCGAAGTGCTGACGATCCTGGTAACGCGTCACCGATTCGGGCTTCGTCATCTGGAGTTGGTGACGACGACGAGCCGCTTCGTGTTCGTCGTGAGTGACCTCGTGACCTTGGTTCGCATCCACGTTCTTTCGACACTTCGACGCCAGCGGACAGCCCGCGCAGTCCTCGCAGCGGCAAATGATCTGCAGGACCGAATGGTCGCCGCGTGTCTTGTTTTCCTGACTGAGTCGCGGCAGTTCTTCCCCATCGGACAGAAGTAACAATCCTGTTGTTCGTCGTACGCGAACAGTTACTGGAAGTGCCCGCCGAAGGGACAGGCCACGAATCGGCCCATTACGAAAAGATGCGAAGTCTGATTCAAAAGAATAATGAACTCAACTTCCATCGCTGGCGGCCGCAGAACATCACTTACCTTTTTGGCTTCCGAAAACACGAGCAGGGTAATAACGCTGCCGACATCGCCAGATTTGATCCATTGATTCAGGACCTTGAAAAGCAAATCCACGCGATACAGATATCGCCGCCTGAGTAATTGACTCTGTTGAATGCTCATGGGACTCGCAGAGATTTCACCTCCAGCCACTGTTCTTGCTGTTTGGCGGAAACCAACCTGGGCGTTAGTCAAGGACCCGTTCAAATGCGATGGCAAATACCGCATACGTTCTGGGGCCCATCTGCCATTTCCATGGAGGCAGAATCTGAACGTTCTGACACAATTCTGCAATCTCCGGACAGGTCCGGAATTCCTGCAGGATCACCCCCGGGTTGAGTCCGGAAAAAAAATTCCCCGCTGACAGACATTGAGCGAGTACGGACGGAAGTTCTGCATCAGAGATTTGCTGAAGCAACGGGGTTGTGTCAGATGACACCAGGTCTGAGATGAGCAGCCCCGTGCCTCCGGGTTTCAACAATTGAAGCATGCGCCGAATGTGCCCGCGCCGCAATGACTGCAGGAGGAGCAGAAACTGAGGGTGCTGTTCTGTCGCAACTTTGACAAGTGCAGCGATCATCTGGCTGATCACACACGTGGAAACAACGGTGTCTGCAGGCTCAGTCGGTGCCACAGTCATCGTTGAAAATAGTAACTGACAGGCTCGATGAATGGCGTCTGCGGAGTGAAGCTGGGACTCTGTTATTTGAACGAGTGGATCAGCAAGATCAAACGGAGCCACCAAATGAATTCCAGAATCATTCGTTCTATTCTGCCGTTCGACTCCAAACTCGAGTGCCGCCGGATCAAGGTCGATCAGCGTGATCCGTTGGTACAGTTCTGTCAGTTGGTGCAAATCCAGATCCAGGCAGTTGCCTGCCCCGAGAATGGTAATAGCTCTCTGCGAGGTGACCCCACTGTTGGCGCCAAAAGCAGAGATCAGACTCATCATCTGAAAGAGGTGGGATCCATAAGTCTGCAGTCCTCGAGTCTGCGAATTCAGTTCGGCCGCATGAATCGCAGCGTTGAGTTGTGCAATTGAAATGGAAGCCTTTTCCATGAAGCCAACTATTCGCTACGGGGATCTGTTTTTCGCGATCGTCAGGATGACTGTGTACCGGGTACTGCTGCGATTTATCGCGATTCAGCGAATTGGTGAAGCAATTTCCACAACCAGTCCACGAACTCCGACTCGACAGAGGAAGCGGTTGCCGTGACTTCCGCATGATTCAACGACACATCGGAAAGTCCAGCAGCCACATTGGTGATGCAGGAAATACCGAGCACCTCGATGTTCCGCGAAGCTGCAAAAACCGATTCCGGCACCGTGCTCATTCCCACCGCATCAGCGCCAAGACCCCGCAGCATCCGGATCTCTGCCGGCGTCTCGTAGGTCGGCCCTGTCATCATCGCATAAACACCTTCGTGAACATTCAATGGTGTCGGCGTATCTCGTGCGATTTTGAGAAGTCGCGAGCACCAGAGTCCTGAAAGAGCAGGTCGGTCTGTTTGGCTGACCGATGTTTGGCTGACCGATGTTTTTTGGCCAAACCGCAGATCGAGTTCTCTGGCGGCGAGAGGTCGGAGATGACTGCGAATCAGCATCAGGTCTCCTGGACGAAATGCCGAGTGGATTCCTCCTGCGGCGTTCGTAACCACCAGAGTGCGAATTCCCAGTTTTGCCAGCAACGCGGTTCCGAACACAATCGCATTCGTCGAGTGACCTTCATAGTAGTGAACACGCCCTTGAAGCATCACGACCGGCACCGGGCCCAATTGGCCGATGACCAATCGTCCTGCATGTCCAGCCACCTGCGGTGTGGGCATACCTGGAATTGCTGAATACGGGATAACGGTGCCTCCTGTGTCTGCCAGACGTTGTGCGGCAGAACCCAGTCCTGATCCTAGTATGACTCCGACTGCGGGAGTGGCCAAAGCTGAAGCGGACAATGACTGTCGAATAAATTCTGCGGCCTGCTGTGCCGAACCATCATCGAAAGGAAGTGACACAAGAATTGGCCCTGCATCAGGATGTTAGACGTGCCCTGGAATTCCGAAGGCATTGGAAGGAAATATTGAACACCGCAGCCCAGGTCCATCGATTACCCAAAATCGCAGTCAATGAATCAACAAGACGTGTGATCAATTCCCATTTCAACGCCCGAGCGGCACTTGAGATGAGTGTTAGGCGTTGCCTGTTCGTGCGAGTCGAGTCACGTTAGTACTCGTCACGCGTTTGCATAAACAGCGCCTTCTTTTCACCGGGCAGTGTAAAGTCAAACCCGCAAGCCTGAAAGAAGCCGTCAGCGGACGTGATCGCCATTACTTCAAGAATATTTCGCCTTACGGCCAACTCGACGCACTTCTGAACCAAAGCCTTGCCAATGCCGCGGCCCTGAAAATCATCATGGACAGCCAAACTTCGGATTTCAGCCAGCTTGGCCGAATAGATTTCCAGTGCAGCGAAACCAACAACCTGATCCCCCGCAGCGGCGACAAAGCCAAATGGAATCAAATCACTTAACTCGTCCGTAGTTCTTGGCAGCAGGCGATTGGCCCGTACAAAGCGGTCGACAAGTTCTTCGAGCCCAGGGATATCGTCTCGGCAGGCCTCACGAACAACAAATGCCTCACTGGACGTGTTCAACAGTGCGATTCCTTGAATAATATAGACCGCGTGTGGAAAAATCAGGTCAATTCGAGATAGCCGCTGACTCCACCGACCGTCACGATTCCAACAATCAATTGAGATACCAGAAGATAGAGCCAGCCTCTGGAATCATAGCTAAGTGTGGGGATTCGTTGAAGAACGAGTTCAGGATTCGTCCCTGAATCATAGCCAGCACTTTTGTAGAAGGAGGCGGCGACAACAATCCATGGCGTCAAAAAACACCAGAGCCGGGCCGATTCTCCCATGTTCTTTCCTGACAACCAAAGGGCGGCCCATGTCGCCAGCAGAGCTAATAGCAGCTTAAAGCCGGCCACATTCATTTGGTCATTCACACCACTCGTCGTCCTTCCCACTCGCAATGCCTGAACGATGGACGCCGTAGCCGTGAATGCCAGTGGCAGTCCCACAGAAAATCCTAGTTCCACAGGGTTTTCAAGCAACCACTTCCACCAGATTCGCGGCGACTGCTTGTAGAACGACTCGTGGTTGGCGAGATTCATTCGCCAGATTTTCAGCAGATTGCAGTCATTGATTAAGTCCCAACAGAACACGGCCAACAGGAACACCAGCATGGTGATTCCTGAACTCGTCAGCAGCCGTTGCCGCGAGATACCGTTTGGCCCACGCACCAATAGTAAGCTAAAAATCCCAGCCGCGATCACCACAGGTATGTGCGCGAGACTGATGGTGAACGCGACAAATATCAGGCTGCCTGCCAATAGAGAGTAACACATTCTGAATCCCCATGATTCACTCAACATCGCCAAAACTAATGACCATAAGATCATTGTTCCCGAAAACGCATAGACAATATCCGAGCGAGGCGAAAAAACAGCAACAGAAGGAATTGTGACCATGAGACAGGCGGCCCTCCAGCCGTTCCGCGGATCAGACAAGAGGCTCACAAGGCCATAAACGGGTAACAGAGTCATGGCGGACAGCAGAGACGACGCAAACGACATAAGACACAGCGCAGCAAATTCGGTTCGAGACAATGGCCGTGCGATTTGGCCTTGCCGTTCCATCTCCCGGAAGACTCTTTGCGATTCATCACTGACCATCCACTCGCCAAGTTGCGTAAGTTTCTCGGAACTCTCTGTTGCCCGGGTAGTCCACCAATTCAACAGGAGCAGTCCCGGCGGATGAGTTCCTTCATGCAGAACATCGCCTTTCGCCATACGAGCTTCATACGTCGATAAGAGTTCACTCTGTGACGACGTGCGAAAGACTGCCTCGTGGAAATATCCGGATGCATATTTGTCATAGAGAACCCATAGTGGACGAAGTTCTCGATGTGGCGATGTGGCCGCCTGCCTGACGCCATTCTGCCACGCCAGGGAAACCACTACGAGAAGCCCAAGGTACAGCATTCGGACTGCCCACGAGGCACGAGAAAAACGACGTTCCGCGAAGCCGCAGAATCCAACGAGCAAGCAGGCGATCAGAACAGGAATCGTAAGGCGATCCAATACCTCTGCCAATCCCTGCGGAAGAGCTTGCCGAGGCCAAACCCATTCGCCGGGAACTCCAAGTGGGATGGACGATATTGCCAGCACAAAAACGGTCAAAAGGACCGCCAGTAGCAAAACTACAATTCGCCACATGGGCTGTCCGTAACTTAATTAAGAATGAATTGGCAGTGAAAGTCCGTCAAAGCCGCGGAGTATCCGTCGTAGATTCGACTGGATCAAGCGAGCTTTTCCTGCGATGCAGATGCCGTCGTGGGATTTCATCAGACAAATCTGCACAAGAGGGAGGATCTGTAGGCTTCCTGGAGTACACTTGGCAAAAGAAAGATTTTTGGTGAATTGACAGTGCGAGGCATCATGGCAAGACGCGGGCATAGTGGTCGAAGCGACTCAGGAAGCCTTCTGGCCTCAGTATTTATTCTTGCGCTGGGGGCAGGCAGTTGTCTTTTCGGCGTCGCCGCGTTGTGGCCAAACTCGCTTCCAAACGCGATGTGGATCGTCGGCAGCATCACCGGCTCCTTTGTTCTTTTTATCGTGCTACAGCGTTTTGGGGTCGCTCCTAAGGCTGACTTAAGTTTCCTCGTATCCTCGCAGCGGAACAGGCGAGATGACGGCGTTAAGGACTATGAGCCTCGGAAGGCGGGCGACAACGTCCCACTTCCGGTTGGGACCAATGAGCCCATTTCCGCTCAAGAAGCCCACGAGATTAAGGTGACGAGTGCGAATACCTGGGTGCCGTCGCCGTCTCGCAGCGGTAAGCGAAAATAAGCCACTGCTTCCGGAGACAGCTCATTCGATTAAATGACAATTTGCTTTTGAGTAGCTGATTTGTGGCAATCAGGTACGATATCGTCAGCCGAGCCGGGCATGCCCTGTTTTCAACAGACCTTTCAGCGACGCAGGGAAAGATGGTTGAAGTTCGGCATCTGCTTTTTTTTCGTCAACACTGAGACTCCTGGATATCCTTCAATGTGCAAATGGTACTTCAAAGGAACTTTGGCCGTTTTCGTCCTGACCGCGTCATCAATTGTAGGCTGCGGTTCAGGAGAGCGATCGGCAAGTGAGTCCACTGCCGCTTCAGGTGTAGAACCCACAGACGGCTCAAACGGAGTGAAATCCGGATCTGCCGATGCCAGCAACGCTAGTGCAACGACTGCGGGTTCCACGAATGCCGCAACGCCTCCACTGAGTCTTGACGAACCAGAAGAAATGCCGGAAGAATCTGGCGAATTGACGATCGGTGACGCCGCTCCCATGATTGCCATCTCAAAGTGGGTTCAAGGACAGCCGATCGAATCCTACAGCAACGAGAAAGTTCATGTGGTGGAGTTTTGGGCCACATGGTGCGGACCGTGTCTCGCAAGCATGCCCCATATTGCTTCTTTGCAGGCGGAATATGGCGACAAAGTGGCGTTCATTGGTGTGACGGCGGAAGATGAAGCGACCGTGTCTGGTTTCATGGAGCAGACTTCAGGGACGAGCGACAAGAAGTGGTCGGAGGTCTTGTCGTATCGAATTGCTCTCGATGATGAAGGAAAGACCAATGCTGCCTTTATGGAGGCTGCTGGCCAGAACGGAATCCCCTGTGCATTTATCGTTGGGAAGAGCGGGCAGATTGAATGGATTGGACATCCCATTGAGATTGACGATCCCTTGAAGCAGATTGTGGACGGGTCGTGGGATTCTGCGAAAGCCAAGACAGCCGCAAGTGAATCCAGGGCGGTTGTCAAAGCGTTGAATGAGACCGGGCCAAAAATTGATGAAGCGGTTAACTCCGGTGACTATGCCACGGCCGTTTCACTCGTCGATGGATTGATCCAGAAGTTCCCGGAAAACAAGGACCTTCAGATGATTCGTTTTCGCTGCCTGATGGCAGGCGGGATGACAGAGGATGCCAACAAGACGAGTAAGACGCTGATCGAGGCCGCAAAGGATAACGCAAGAGAACTCGACCAAATTGCCTGGATGATGGCCACAGGAACCGAGAAGCCGGGAATTGATCTGGATCTTGCTCTGGGGGCGGCGAAGCGAGCGGTCGAATTGACTGAGGAGAAAGACGTCTCCGCCATTGAAACCATGGCTCGAGTTCAGTTCCAGAAAGGCAACGTAGCCGAAGCGATTGAACTCCAGAAGAAGACTTTGGCACTGGCTTCAAACCCAAGACAAATTGAGCAGTTGCAAGCGGGTCTTGCCAAATACGAAGCCGCCGTGAAGGAAGCAATACCGGAGTAATCGCCCAAGGTCTTACGTTCCACCAAATTCTGTCCAAGGCCTCAACTTCCACTGCGCCCAGCAAACTGAAGAATCGTCAAAGCAGGAACGTTCGCCAACGGCTACGTGGCTTACTCAGATTTTGCAGGAGTCAAAGTCAAAATACGCGCGATTGCAGCCGACTATGCGCCGCAGAATAGGTCTTTCAGCCGAATGCTGTGTCCCGAGAGTCTAAGGTTGGCCAATGATGACAAATGTCTCCCGCCCATTGCGAGTTGTATTGGCTTCTTCCGAGGCGGTGCCTTTTTCCAAAACCGGGGGATTGGCTGACGTCGTCGGGGCGCTTGCGAAGTCGCTGGATCATCTTGGACACGACGTGACTTTGATCGTGCCGGACTATTTTGCCATGCGGCAGTCAGCGAAGGGTCTTCCGGAGATTTCAGAAACCGGACTGAGGTTTTCAATCTCATTGAATGGTCGTCTGGTGACAGGGACGGTGAACTGGACGATTCTACCGGGAACAGGCGTCAGAGTACTTCTTGTTCGACAGCCAGAGTACTTCGATCGGCGTCAGATTTATCAGGAGAACGGACACAGCTACGTCGACAACTGCGAACGATTCTGTTTCTTCAGTCGCGCTGTCCTTGAGGTCTGTCGACAGATGGTACTTCGTCCGGACGTCATTCACTGCAATGACTGGCAAACCGGACTGATTCCCGCGTTGCTTCATTCTCAATACTCTCAACAGCCGGGCTTTGAGAAGACTTCCAGCGTTATGACGCTGCATAATATGGCTTATCAGGGCCGGTTCTGGCATTTTGACATGCCACTGACCGGAATGGATTGGCGATATTTCAATCATCACCAGATGGAAGCCTGGGGAGACCTTAATCTGCTGAAAACAGGAATTGCGTTCGCCGACAAGATTACCACCGTCAGCCCCACTTATGCCACAGAAATCTGCCGTCCTGATGGAGGCTACGGCCTTGAAGGATTGCTGAATTATCGCAAACGCGACCTTATTGGAATCCTGAACGGAATCGACGTTGATGTCTGGAATCCAGAGTCCGATGTGTTCCTTCCCTGCAAGTTCAATGCGACGACAGTTGAGCTGGGTAAGCCGGCCTGCAAGTCATACCTGCAAAAACGAATGCACCTGCCGCAGGAACCGGATGCTCAGTTGTTCGGCATGGTTTCCCGAATGGCCGATCAGAAAGGTTTTGATCTTGTGATGGCGGCCACTGACCGCCTACTGAGTCAGAATATTCAGATGGCATTTTTGGGCACTGGTGACCCAGCCTGTGAAGCGCAGTTACGAGAACTTGCAACGAAATACCCAACCAAGGTTGCTGTGGAAATAGGATTTGATGAGGCCCTTGCGCATCAAATTGAAGCCGGTGCCGATGCTTTTCTGATGCCCAGCCGGTTCGAACCTTGTGGACTCAACCAAATGTACAGCTTGAGGTACGGCACCGTTCCCATCGTTCGCAAAGTGGGCGGACTTGCCGATTCTGTAACCAACTTCGAATCGGATGCGAGGAAACCCGAACTGGTAGCTCAGTCACTGGAGAAAGGAACGGGGTTCGTTTTCAGTGAGTACTCTCACGATGTCTTTGCTTCGACTGTCGAACGAGCAATCAGGACCTGGTCTCAAAAGCCTGCCTGGAACAAACTTGTACAGAACGGCATGAAGGGCGACTGGTCCTGGAGCCGAAGTGCTCAGGCTTATGTGGACGTTTATCAGGCTGCAAACAATCGCAGTGCTTCACGCGCTGCCGAACGACGTTGCTGAACATGTTCACGGATCACCGACGAAGTTCAATGAACACGACTGCCGCATTCTTATTGATCAAGTCCATTGCGAACGGACCTGCCGTTGAGGATTCCCGTCGCTTGACCGTCGTAAACGGCAAAGGCTCCATTGACCAGGACGTATCGCACTCCGGTGCTGGGCAAATACGGCTGATCAAATGTGGCTCGATCCCGGAATGTCAACGAGTCGAATACGGTAACGTCGGCGAACTGGCCTGCCCTGATTAGTCCACGACTTCTGAGTCCAAGAATTTCTGCTGGCAAGCCGGTCGCACTTCGAATCGCCCATGCAAGTGGCATGACGCCTCGTTCAATTGCGTAATGGCCAATTTTTCGGGGGAAGGTTCCAAACGAACGCGGGTGCGGCTGACTGGAGGTGGGTACTTTTGCCCCTCCATCACTGGCTGTTGCCATCCAGAGCAAAGGCATCGCCATCAGCATATCTTCTTCATTCATTCCAAAGTTGATGACAGATGCTCCTCCATGGCGTTCAATCTCAATCACGAGATCGGCAACTTCCATCTTCTCGGACATCGCCACCTCGGCTATCGACTGACCGATCCAGCGACGGTTAAGAGAACAGGAAGCCAATTGAATTCGTGACGCCGACTCCAGTTTCTCCTCCACTTCGGCTCGAATGCGCTTCCGCGTTTCTTCATTTTCCAGTCGTTCCTCCAATACAGTCCGGCCTCCTTCTCGTGACCACGACGGGAGCAAGGTCGCTTCCAATGACGTGCTGGACGCTGTGTAGGGATACTGATCCGCTGTGACTTTCATACCCTCGTTACGAGCATGCTCAATTCGTTCAACAGCAAGCCGAAGTGTACCCCAGTAGAGCTTTCCACTCGCCTTAAAATGGGACACATGAACCGGCAAACCGGCCTCCCTGCCGATTCTGATGGCTTCGAGAACACTGGGGACAAGCTCTGCTCCTTCGCTGCGAATGTGGCTCGCATAGAGGCCTTTGTGTTTCGCAACGACTTTGGCAATCTCAATCAATTCTTCGGTGTCTGTCAAGGTTCCTGGGATGTAGATTAGTCCGGTGGACATACCGAAACATCCCTCCCTCATGGCCTTTTCAGCCAACGACTTCATGGTCTGCAGTTGTTCTTCCGTTGGCTTTCCGGAATTCTTGCCCATCACTTCACTCCGCAAACTTCCCTGCGGCAGCAGATGAGCAACATGCGTTCCTGCACCGTTTCTGTCAACTTCATCCAGATACTTTCCCGCATCAACAGGCCCCATTCCACAATTGCCAGTCACAATCATTGTGCAGCCCTGCAACAGGTAATTGATGTTGGCCCGGGTGTCTCGATCCAGAATAGGCTCGTCGCTGTGGTTGTGGAGATCGATGAATCCCGGAGCAATCACGAGGCCCTTGCAGTCAATCTGAATGTCCGCCTCAGGGGCATCGCCTGTCCCGACAGCCATGATTCGATCTTTGCGGATCGCTACGTGCCCATGGAAGGGTTCGCTGCCATCGCCCGAATGGATAATCCCATTCAGCAAGACAATGTCGGCTCGTTCATCAGTCTGGAATGGGTAAGCAAAAACTTCTGATAAGCCACAGGCTGCGACAAGAAGTTCCATCGGTAAGCACAGATTCAGAGAATGTAACATGGGGCTCCCTTCGTCGTAGTCCGAGTCCATCGGGAATGAATTTTTGCGAAGACGGCTTGCGAAACCTCCGTCCGACAATCCCTATAAGTAGTGCTCTTTGCGAGTTCTGTACTCTGACTGGACCTGATGCGACGAGCGACATGGAAGCAGTCCCGATTGCCACGACTCAGCGAGCGGTTTATGACCGTCGTCTCAACAGCCTGCCAGCCGGCTGTTGATTTGATTTGAACCCGGCGCGTGGGGTTGCGATAATTCTTTTTCTTTTCTGCCAATTCATCGCCTACGATCCCGAAGATCGCAAATTCAAAATGCGTGACCTCGCGTTCAACAGTTGATTTTGACGAAACGCTTATCGACCGGCTGCGATACAAAAGAGATGCTTTTCTCCACGGATGAATAGCTGATCATCCACCGGCGCGGGCGTCGCATCGACCGTCTCATCAAGTTCATTCGTGGCGACAATCCTGAGTTCCGGTGCATCCTGGATTACGACCGTGGTTCCTGATCTTGCTGTGAGAAATACAAATCCACCCGCGGCCACGGGCGACGCATAGATGCTTTCCAGGCCGGGGATTCGGCTAGCCATGTAATAAGGCTTTCCTGTCGTGGAATCTACGCACGACAATTGCCCATTCTTCCCCTTGTGGAAATAAATGCGTCCGGAAGACAGGAGCGGCGAAGCGATATCCGGCGTATCTCGATCGATGGTCCAGGCGACTTGATCTGTGCCCTGGATATTGCCTTTACCGGCAAGGTGGAAGGCTCCCAGGAAGGAACCCCGATGACCGCTTCCTACGAAGACCATGTCTTTCTCCGCCACTGGCGAAGCACAGGGGCGTTCAGTTTGACCTGCACAACGCCAAAGTTCTTTACCACTCTCAAGGTCATAGCTGCGAGCACAAGTTTGACCATTCATGATCACTTGTTTCTTACCCGCATGTTCAACCACCAATGGAGTGGCCCAGCAGGTGGGTTCGTCGCGATCTGCCTTCCAGATCGTTTTGCCCGTCAACTTATTCAACGCATACAAAGCCGATGGACCTTCATGATCCCAGGGCACGACAATTGTTTCCCCGGCAATTGTTGGTGAACTTCCTTCGCCGAAGTTATGACGAGTCTCCATTTTCCCGAAGTCATCACGTTTCCACTTCAATTCACCATCCATCGTATAGCAATACAACCCGCGGGAGCCAAAGTGTGCATAGAGATGTTCGCCGTCGGTACAAGGCGAAGCTGATGCAAAGCCGTTCGTCGAATGTGTCTCCTGATGTGGCTTCGTGACCGTCGCAGTTCTTGCCCATACTTGCTTTCCTGTGCTTCGGTCAAAACACAATACCTGGAATTCGAGAATCGGAAGGCCACCGGAAGCCTGGTCTTTAGCCGGCACAGCGGTAGTAATAAATACTTGCTTGTCCCAAATCACCGGAGACGACGATCCTCGTCCAGGTATGGCCACTTTCCATTTGATATTGCGAGAACTGCTCCATTCGGTCGGCGGTGAGGCGTTGAGAGCAATTCCATTACCCGTTGGACCTCGCCAATGCCCCCAATTGTCGGCAAGCAATGTTGAATCATGGAGTAGACACACAAGCACGACCGAGAGTGCGGGGATTCGCATGTAATAGTTCCTCAATGAAAAGATGACACAATCTTACACTGGCGTACGCTGGCTTACGCTGGCCGCCCCTTTGGGGCTGATGACCAATGATCACTCGGGAAGTTCTTGTCCCTTAGTCTCGGGACCAAACCAAATCACGATAACTCCGACGAGATAAATCGCCGCCATCAAGGATCCCGCCTTGGGAAAGCTATCGCCAAAAAACTTCATTAAATTGGCCGTCTGCAGTCCGCCAATCGCGGCAATAATGCGGCCAAAATTGAATGAAAAACCCTGACCTGTGGCTCGCACAGATGTTGGAAAGAGTTCCGGAAAATACAAAGGAAAGAAACCGTAAAACGAAGCTGTGACTCCACCCGCCATAAACGCAGCAAACAGAAAGCTATTATTAAATTCGGTATTGAAATTATAGAAATAAAGGGCTGAGACAAACGATCCCAGACACAACACCACGTAGGTGATTCTGCGTCCGAATTTTCCCGCAGCCATCGCTGCCAGGATCGTCGATATGATAGCCCCTAAAGCGGTCGCGCCCTGAGTCAATTCTCGTGCGAAGAATTTCTGACCATCGACATCCGGTTTCAATTCGCCGGCCCATCTTGGCGCCCATTGAATGGATCCCCAAGTTCCAAGTAATGCTATGCCGGCAAGGCTGGCTCCAAGAAGCATTCGCCCCATCACCCGGGATTGCGAGGCTTTAGAAAGCGATCCTGCAGACACCGCTCGCGACAGGTACTGTCGAACCGGGAATAAGAAACCGCCCATGGCCACCGTCAAGCCAACCAGCGTAATGACTCCTGCGATCGCCGGGGGCACATGCTTTGCCGCAGGAGACCATGCCCAGATGATCCCGATGGCCGCCAGGCAGCCAATCATAACTCCGACCAGGTCGGAGTTATTCCAGTGCGAAGTTTTTCCGCTCGCCTTTTCTTCTTCCCACTTCGCTGATTCTGGTACAAACAGGCGGATGAAGAATATGAGCAACGCTGGAAATGCGCCGCTGATCATCAGGAATCGCCACGCAGAATTCTGAAGCAGGCTGGTCGTTGTTTCCTGTGAAACTCCCGCCGCAAGCATTGTCGATTCGACTCCGCCAATGACCTGCGACAAGCCTATACTCAGCAGGGCCACCAGCAGAAATCCTACGTTGGAAGCGGCACCAATCAGGCCCGCGATAAACGCACGAGATTTCCCGGGCCAAATCTCGTTGACGAGTGCCACGCCGAGTGACCATTCTCCGCCCATTCCAAGGGAGGCAATGAATCTCAGGACTGCGATATGCCACGCCTCGGTGGCGAATCCACAAAGTCCGGTGAAAACGGCGTAGGTGAAAATGCTGAGCGACATCGCCCGGACTCGACCTATCTTGTCGCCCAGCCAGCCAAACAGAACTCCGCCGCTCGCGGCTCCGACCAGAAAGACGGCCATGATGACGCCAAACCACTGATCGGCAACTGCCGGTTCGACGTTCTTTCCGAGCAACTCCTTGAGAGCCGGTTTTCCAATGAGGGGAAATAGCCCCATTTCAAAGCCGTCAAACATCCAACCGAGCAACGCCGCAGCGAGCGTTGCATATTGAGAGCCTCGGCTGGCTGCAGGAGTTTTCGCAGTTGTCATGAAATCAGTTCTCCGAGCTCTAAAAGGCGGCAATTCCTGCATAGGCATCAATTCCTCCAGGCTTTGGAAGAAATGCCTTATAACGAATTTGGTCTGGAATTGTAGTTCCAGAGTGCCTCGGAGACTCTCAGCTCGGCATCCTCATTGTGTTGTTGCAGGATTCTCCCGACCTCAACTGTCAAAGGACCCAGTGGGCAATCCTGACTTCGGGTCCTGATTAGCGTGCCGGGATGTGTA